>CAMJDT010000004.1 GCA_946404495.1 uncultured Bacteroidales bacterium | reverse complement strand
TGCCACAAGCACTTCCGCAAGCAGCGGGTTTCTCCTCGCACAGCATTCCTTGTGCGCTGTGAGGAACGTAAAGATCGTTTACACGTTTCATAATAATGAATAATTAAAAAATGAATAATGAATATTTATTCCACAATGAGTGTTCTGTTCTCTTTGCGGGGTTTGATTTTGGGGTACTCGCCTTTGCAGTAACCGAGCAACACAAAGCACCTTGGGGCGTAGTTCTCCGGCACGTTCCATTGTGCCATGAGCGCCTTGCCGTAATCGTTATAGAAGGTTTCTTCCGCACGTGCGATGATGCAGGACGAGATACCCAGTTCGGTAGCCGCTAACACCATGTTCTCTGCGCAACAGAAAGCGTCCGGCACGCTGTATAGGAAGTTATGTTGGGCAAACACAACCACTACTGTCGGCGCTCCGTAGAAACCGCTTTTGATGGTCGGATCATCAATGATACTGGGCTGTTCTGCCGACACATTGCCACCGATCAGATGGTCACGCCTCAGACTTGCTACATTCAGTTTGCCGAGTTTGTCGCTTATCTCACGGTCACGGATAGCCACAATCATACTGCGCTGCCCTCCACCTGCATTAGGCGCGAACGAACCGGCTTCAATGATGCGCTCCAAGTCTTCACGAGGTATCTGCATATCCTCGTACTTGCGTATCGACCGACGATATTTGACGAGTTCAAAAAAGTTCATAATAGCACAAATTTGGGTGCAAAGGTACTACTTTTTTTTGACATGTGCAAGAGGTTACAAATAGGTGACATAGTTACTTTTTTAGCCATTTTGGAAATTACTTGCGTTTTAGGAATAATATTTTTATAAAAAACTTACTTTTTTTTTGAAAGTGTTGTATGTTTGGGATAAAAGTTGTAACTTTGCAGTCGTTTTTAAAAGAAATGTTATGCGTAAGAAAGACAACCAGAATTCCATGTTTGAGATGTGCCCGGTGCGCAACGTGATAGCCCGTTTCGGCAATAAGTGGGGATTTTTAGTGCTGCTCGTCATCAGCGAGCATGGTACGATTCGTTTTAGCAATCTGAGCCGCGCTATTCCGGATATATCTACGCGCGTATTAAGTAGTACGTTGCGCACGCTCGAAGCGGATGATCTGATTATCCGCAAGGTTTATCCGGAGATTCCTCCTCGTGTGGAGTACAGTCTCACACCGATGGGCAAGGAACTGGTGCCTATTGTGCAGGAATTGACTGAATGGGCATCCAAGAACTTGCCGACGATTATGAAGCATCGTCAGCAGTTCGAGGAATAAGCTAATTTCGCGTTAGGTTTGGAAGGGCTACGGTATTGTACCCTCTTAGGCGGAGGCCGCTTCTCCCGTTCCGTCGGGAGAACGCTCCGCCCCTTTAAGCCCGACGGGACAGTCTTTGAGAAAATCGCGGCTGCTTGTAGTCCTCCGAAGTTTTGCCAACTTCCCAAACAAAAACATGCCAAGTTCCCAAACAGATTAGCGCCAAATGACCGAACAAAAATGCGCCAAATGACCGAACAAAAATGCGCCAAACAACCGAAAAAGTGCAAAAAAATTTGGTCATGTCAAAAAAAAGCAGTACTTTTGCAGCAACAAACTTACCCCGCTTCCCGCAAGATCAGCGCGCTTAGGGTAAGTCATTTTTCAGTAATTTGAAGAAATTTTATTCAGTAATTTGAAGATTTTTTATTTAGCCATTTGAAGAAAATTTTCGTACTTTTCGCGGGCAAAGTCTTGCAAATATCAAAAAAACTATCGTAACTCGTTGCAGATAAACACCACATAATACTTTACCAAATGTATATAAAGAATAGCACATTTGGTACGCTATCGACTGATTATTGCGAAAAATCGCATTATTTTGTACCAAATCTTACTTTTTTCTTGCACATTTGGTAAAGTATTTGTACCTTAGCAGCGATTTTAAATTCAGTAATTTGAAGAAATTTTATTCAGTAATTTGAAGATTTTTTATTTAGCCATTTGAAGAAAATTTGTTCGGTCATTTGGCGGAAAGCCTGTGCTGCAAATCTTTTTGCACGAATCACAAAAAAACCTGCACTTTAGATGCAGGGCACTGAAAAACCCTTCATAGAAAGTTATTATTTGAAAAATGGCAGAGGCAAGTTCGTATTTGTACATTGCTTTGAATGTCATAATGCTTGTTTGATTGATTATACATAGCGGCGATTGACAATCGCCGGAAACACAAAGAAAATTCTCACGCTCGAAAAGCGTGAGCACAGGACAGCATAGGTGCAAACAAGCAAAGGCGGGGGGCTCGGTTTAGGGCATAAAAAAAGAGGCGGGGGTCTCGGTTTAGGGCATAAAAAAAGAGGCGGGGCACGATGAACGTGCTCCGCCTCAGGTGTCTCAGGTTTCTCAGGGAACGAGAGAAAGACTATTTATTTGATCTCTGTGCCGAGGGCGTTGTAGATGTGTCCGTCGCGTACGATATAGAGCATACCGTTGATAATGACCTTGGTGCTCTGAGCCTTGTCCGTGGTAACGTTCTCGAGACCTTCGGGGATGTCGGTGGACCAAGCGTACTTGCTGTTGTCGGTAAGATCCAGATCAATCATCTTAACGGGATCGCCTTTCCAGGTGTCGTCTTCCCAAACCTCGCTGCAGGTGAAGAGAGCCGGAACCCACTCGCCGTCGGCATTGCGCATCACGAGGTAGTTGTCTTCGTCGTCAGCGTCTACAAAGGTGAAGGTGTCGCGGCCATCCGCCTTGAGGTCAAATATAGCGTAAGCGCCGGTCTCCTCTACTACCTCCATTGCGATAGGATCATCGCTGAAAGTACCAACCAGGTTCACACCGTTCTCAGGCATACCGTTCTCGGGGAGCAGTGCACCCAGGATCACATCCTCGAGCACGCGAGGAATCACCAGCACGTAGTAATAACCATAATACCAGTCTTCGCCGCCTTGTCCGTCGGGACGGAAGTAAACAGTAGCCTCACCGGCGTGATCAGCATCTACTACGTAGTTATTGTCCATACCATCGGGATACCAGGTAGTGGTCTCACCTACGACGCCAATCACCTTGAACTGGTCACCTTCAGCGAGCGTCAGCGAAAGCATATACTCCCCTTCTGTTTCGGGGTTAGCCTCTAACATGTAGCCGGCATCAGCCTGCCAGCCGTTCATCGAACCGGCGAGGTAATAGTGAGTCTCGGGTTCAGCAGTCATCACAAGCACCACATCGGTTACATTGAAGGGGCTGAGCGCCTCTTTGTTGTATTGGATCATCCAGTGCGTTGCATTGACCATCTTGGTACGGAGTTCATCGGTGAGAGTGAGCTGTTTGTAGCCCTCACCATTGGTCATCATACTGGCGTCAGCGATAAATCCGGCGTCCTCCCAACTGCTGCGGAAATTCAGCACATAGTCGGTTCCGGCAGCCTCGGAATAGAAGCGGATAGACTCTACCTTGCTGAAGTCAATACCATTGTAACTCTCTGCATAGAGTTCGAGGGTGCTCCACTCGTCTGCCCAGAAATATCCGGTCCAAACGGTAGTACCGTCTTTAAGTTCCTTGCCGTCGAGGAGTTCCACTTGTGAGCAGTTGAAGTTCGCACCGATAACTTGCAGGCCGTGTGCTTTCAGACCGGCTACAGCAGCCGGAGTAAGGAACTGCTCATAGGTGCCGTTGCCACTAATCCACGCCGACTCACGCGAGCCTGCAAGGTGACTCAACTCATCCAGGAGTTTGAACTCGATACCGTCGGTAGCGTCGGTGTAGTGCACTACGATCTTCTGACCGGGTTGAGCGTCATTGAACATGTTGGCAGCGATATCGACACCACCGTCGTTCCACGATACATGCTTCGAGCCCGTCCACAGATCCGTAGCATTAAGATTCATTACTGCGGCTATCAGGATAGCCAAAAGAGACATTTTTTTCATAAAGAAATAGTTTTAAAGTTGTTAGTATTGGGTTAGTTTGATATCTTTGGCAGTCATACCTCCTTCGTAGCAGTTGACAGACCAGCAGTTACGCTGGATGCCGTAGATACGCTGGGTGTAAGTGAGAATGTCGTTGATATAGAGCACCAGCACCGAGTTGTCGGTATAGATGTCGATATGATACGTGAGATCGGCAGGAATAGGGAACCGGTAGCTACCGCCGCCTTTGAGTTCCCACACGCCCTGTTCTTCCTCGAAGCGTATATAGTTGTTATCTCCGTCGGGGCAGACCATGATCGAATAGTATTTCTCGTAGGTTTTATCGCCATCCTTGCGTTCGCCGCGTACAAAGGAGATGCCGAAGCGGTCGGCCTTGTCGGTGGTGGTGACGGTCATGGAGATATGGTTGTGGTAGCCGAGGGTGTTGAACATCACACTGCTATAGGCTTTCATATCGTAGATACCATCACTGATAGTAAGGTTACCCTCCTCTTCACCCCATGTTTTCACAGCCTTACATTCGGCTGTTTGGCTGTATTTAGAGCGAATAGCGGGCAGTTCGGCGGTATAGAGGGTACCGTCTTCGCGTTGGAGCAGACGATGCACAACGAGCGACCCGCCCCACTTGGGTTCGGCATCCGGACTGATGTCGGTATTGTCCTTACCGCGACGTTCGGGGCACCACCCCCACATGTATCGTTCCGTTCCGTCAGAAGCGGTATTGCCGGCATAGAACGCGCGGCTGTCCAGAGCGCCCTCTTTGCTATCCGGCCAAACGGGCGATGTAGCAGCTTTGAGTTCATCGATGGTACGACCTTTGAGGTAGTGCACACGACGCTCGAAAGCACTCATATCGCTGTAGGTCAGATACCACCACTCTCCCATCTTAAACACATTGGGGCACTCGAGGAAACGATCCCACACCATTTTGGTAAAGCGGCCTTTGTGCTCCCAACTCTTGAGGTCTGTGGAAAAGAACTCGGCAAACACGCCGTCCTTATCCTCAACCGTGGAACCTTGGGGAACGGGTTTGGTCGCCACGATCATATGCCAACCGTCGTCCATACGCCAGATATAGGGGTCGCGGAAGTTCTGCGTGCTATAGCCGTAGTCGGCACCTCGGAGGCGGAAGAGCGGGTCTTTGGTCCATGTCACGAAGTCGGCACTGGTAGCCCTCATGACTACCTGACGGTCTTCGTCCGCCGCGGGTTTGTAACGCTCGCCGGTGTAATAGATATAATACAGTTTCTCCGTTTCGTCATAGACCACGCACCCCGTACCGAGGGCAGCGTCCTGTTCGCCGGCACGACCTGTAGGCAGTACTTCGCCCATCGAATAGTAGGTTGCGGCATCCGCGGTGCGTATGCCCCACAAGGGATGGAAGGTCTGCTCGAGGTTTTGCTCGAAGTTATGGAGATAGAGAATCTTGAAGTCCTTGGCAACCGGATCGTAGAAGGGCAGCGGGTCGCCTACCGAACCGGCTTAGGGTTTGTAGTAGGTATTACTGCCTGCCTCATCGGAAGCGTTAAAATAGGCGGTCGTATTCTCCCAGTCTTTCTGTTCGGGCTCGAAAGTTTTCTCGCACGAAGCGAAAAGGAGTACAGGGCACAGAATACAGAGTACAGACTTAATTACTTTCGTTCTCATAGTTTTATTGCTTTAGATAGTTAAACGCATTTTCGGTTATCTTAGCCACATTAGCGTGGTAATAAGAGGAATATTCCGAGGGGTCGGCAACGGTGTACCAGTCGTAACAACCGGAACCGATACAGATGATTGCTCCGTGTTCAGCGGTGCGGCTAAACTCCCACGCTACCACAGCATCCGTACCTCCGGCTATATCCACCGCACCGGTCTTCTCGAAGAACACATCGCGGTTGTCGTATCCGCCCCAGTCCGTTCCAATATGATATTGTGCTGTAGAGTTGGTGATACGATAGCCTGCATCGCAGGTATAGACATGTTCCAATGCCGTCGGATCCATCGTCAGGTTCTGCCACAAGGCGTGGTCGGTATGACCGGTGATAGCGAACTCCCAGGGCGAGTTGACGCGTTCTGCATCCGCCTCGTTGCCTCCCCACGCGTTGTTGGGGAAGCACTCTGCCTCGCCCAGATAGAACGGCAGGTTAACCGCATAACGGGTCAGTAGGAAGGAGCCTCCGGCTTGGTAGAACTCTTTGAGTTTGTCCAGCACGGTATAGTCCACCGCTTCGGGTGCATTGGCTTCGAAAGCAGCTTTGCCTTCCAGACCGCCGTCCTTATGGAAATGCCACCATATCACCTTGCAGTCCGTCATCACCACGCGCCCGGCAGCCAGATCCGCAAACGAGGCATAGTCGGAATGCTCGATATTACTCAGCATCCATGTGACGGCCTCTTGTTCTTCGTCATTGAGTTGCGACATCGTCTCTGCCAAACCCAGATAGAGCACAACGGGGTTACCCTTCTCCTTGACAGTTACCTTGTAGGTCGTCGAGGCGGTGTTGTAGGTAACGGTGAAATCCACGGGATTGGTGAAGTCACAGGGTATGCCGGCAGCCGGAGTGAGCGTTGCGCCCTCGGTGGTCTTGATAGTAGGGATGAGCGTCTTCACATCCGTACCGACAGGCACCGATACGGTAATGGTATTCGCTACCTGATCGATGATGCCGATATACTTTTCGTTGAGCACAAAGGAGAGGATACGTGCTTCGTCGTGCTTGACGCTCACCTTATAGTCCTGATATACACTACCGTTCTCCACATGGATAACAATGGGAGAAGTCATATTCACTTTCGCGCCCTGCCCGGGGGTAGCCGCAGCGCCGGCAGAGAGGTCGAGGGTAGTAATCGTCATCAGATGATCATCGTGTACCACCGGCACACCTACCACTACCGTGCGGGCAGCGTGATCCACCACGCCCCGGTAGATTTCGTCCAATACCAATGACTCGATCTTGCAGTCACCATCCACGTTGAAGGTGCTGTCTTTCTTGCAACTTGCGAATAATCCGAGTATACCGATTAATCCAAGTATTCCTATTAGTTTATACGTTTTCATAACTTTCGACTTTTGACTTTCGACTATCGACTATATTACCATCCTCCGATATTTTGTGTATAATGTCCGTTAGACGCAGCTATCTGCGCAAAGGGGATAGGCAGATACTCGTTCTTATTGGCTGTGAAATGCGCAGACGTATAGATGCGGCAGTCGTTGGCTTCCTCTACGTAGTATTTGTTGATGACAGGCTCAGCCTCTCCCCAACGCACCAGGTCAAAGAAGCGTTCACTCTCCATCGCCAGTTCCAGACGGCGTTCCATCTTAACGCGAGCCAATGCGTTGGTATTATCCGTATAGGGTTTGACACGGATCTTGGCACCGTAGTTGGTGTCGTAGCCGGCGAGCATACCCAAACTGCGCGAAGCGCGGTTGCGCAGGCGGTTGACCAGTTCGATGGCTTCGGCATCGCGGCCTAACTGCGCCAAGGCCTCCGCACGCATCAGCAGCACGTCGGCATAGCGCAGGACGATACGGTTCATCGGTGTACCGAACCACAGAGCCGAACGAATCAGATACCCGCTCTCGGGATCAACGTTATGCTTCAGCGTCACGTGATAACCGTACAGGCCGTTGGAACGACTCCAGTTATGGGTGCGGCTCATCATCAGGGTAGGATTGAACTCATAGGGGAAACCGGCTATACCTACCGTCAGCCACAGACGCGGGTCAGCGTTATCCGTAGCGGGATCAAAGTCCTTGTCGTTGAAATTATCGATGAACGGCAGTCCGTCGGCATTGGTACGGAAAGCGTTAACGAGGTTCTGACTGGGTTTGTAGAAATCACAACCGCCATCGGTGACACCTTCTATACCCGGTACCATCAGACCGTACGACCAGTTGCAGTTACCGAGGTTCGTTCCGTCGTTGGTCGAATACTGCATCGCCCAGAGACTCTCCTTGCCGTTCTCGTATTGCGGTTCGGGACGGAAGTTGTTATGGAAATCCTCCTCCAGTCCGTATCTGCCCGCAGCGTAGATAGCCTCGTCGGTGTAGGTGAGCACTTTCTCCAGGTCCTCGCGGTTGATCTCCGTCACCTGATGCGTATTCGGATCATCCTGACGATAGGCCTTATACAGATATACCTTGGCCAACAGCGCGGCAGCGGCACCCTGCGTAGCACGGCCTTTATCTGCCTGCGTCGCAGGCAGTACGCTATAGGCAAACTCCAAATCGTCTGCAATGATTTGCCAACCCTCGTTGTTGGTGTACTCCGTATTGGACAGCTGCGCGTACTCCTCTTGCGTCATGTCGGATTTGATGACAAACGGGATATTCTTATACAGACGTTTCAGCAGGAAGTGTGCATAGGCGCGCAGGAATCGCATTTCGCCCAGACGCTGCTGTTTCAACTCGTAGCTGTCGTCCATAGCATTGAGTGCATTGATTGCCGCATTGACACGTCCGAGGCAGTTGTACAATCGCACCCACATGTCATTGAGATTCCAGTTGGTAGTCATGATACCTTGCGATATCTCCAGTTGGTGGAACACGTCACCGTCATTCTCGCTGATACCGCCCTTGTAGGCATCGTCGCTGCGTACGTCGAAGTTCCACATCGAGAACGAGGAGTTCACATCCTCCGCAGAGATAAAGATGGCATAGGCGGAGATGCAGATATTATCTATATACAGCGGGTCGTTCACTTGCTCGCCGCTCAATATTCCTTGCGGTATATCCTGATTGAGGAAGTTGTCGCAAGCTGCAAAGAGTACAGAGCACAGAAGACAGAGTACAGACTTAATTAGTTTCGTTGTCATAATTCTTTTCCTTTCGCATTAGAAGGTTACTTTTGTTCCGAGTGTTACCGTCAGCGGAATAGGATAACCGAAAGTGGGGTTTTCGGGATCTACACCGGTGAACTTAGCCGAGTGGATAGTGAATACGTTCTGGGCAGAGATGAACCACCGCCAGTTTTGCATCAGCATCTTTTCACACGCATGTTTCGGGAGGTTGTAACCTAACTGCAGGTTGCGCAGTTTGAGGAACGAACCGTCCTCCACGAAATAGGTCGAGACACGGGTCTCGTTGTTGTTATTATTGGTCGAGAGCGCCGGAATATTGCTATCGGGATTCGTCGGACTCTAGGCATCCAGTACGCGCGTTCCTTTATTGAGGTTAGCCACGTTCACACCGCTCCAGAGGTCGGTCTGCTCCTTGAAGTCCTTAGTGATGACCTGGGCACCGCCTACGCCTTGGAAGAAGATAGTAAGGTCGAATCCTTTGTACTCGAAATAGAAGTTCGCGCCAAAGCTTATGGCCGGTACCGGGCTGTAGATCCAGTCTTGGTCGGCTTCGGTGATGACACCGTCACCATTGAGGTCGCGGTAACGGATACGACCGAGACCGGCTCCCTCCTGTATCGCGTGGTTGTCAATCTCCTCTTGGCTCTTAAAGATCCCGTCCGCGATGTAACCCACTTGCGAACCGATGGCATGCCCGACCACCGATTTGACGCCGTTACCGCCGAAGGTACCATTGGCCGCTACCGTACCGGGAAGATCAATCACCGTATTGCTATAGTGCGATAGGTTGGCCGCGATATCGTATTTAAAACCGTCTTTGGTCTGATTGCGATAACCCAAGCTCAGCTCTACACCCATGTTCCTAACCTCGCCGGCATTCACCCACTGCGAAGCACCCTCGCCCATAACACCAATTCCGTCCATGAGCACAAGGATGTCCTTGGTCTGCTTGTAGAACCAATCGAAGGTTCCGTAGAACGACTGCTTAAAGAACGCGAAATCGAGTCCCACATTGGTCTGACTCGTGGTCTCCCACTTGATATCATCGTTACCTATTTGTATGCGGCGGAATCCCGAGGGCAGGATACTACCACCGTTCGAACCCGTGATATCGTACGACGTACCGTAACTCTGACCGCCGTTCTCATTCACACCGTAGTTGGATTCATAGATAGTATACCGTGCCGTAGAAGATATATCCTGGTTACCGGTCTGTCCCCACGACACACGCAATTTGAGGTCGTCCAACCACGACGAAGCACCGCTCATGAACCTCTCCTGCGAGATACGCCAACCGGCCGACACGGACGGGAAGAAGGCGAAGCGGTTGTTCTTACCGAAACGGCTTGAACCGTCGTAACGCATCGTCAGCGATACCAGATAGCGGTTGTCGTAGGTGTAGTTCGCCTTTCCGAAGAACGAGATCAGCGAGAAACTGCCGGCACCGCCGTACGACTGCGCCTTGCCCGTTCCGGCAGAAGGCCACATATAGGTCGGGGTCAGCACGATGAAATCCTCCTTGTAGGCAGAGAACCACTCATCACTTTGATGATTCAACTCGGTACCCAGCAGGAAGTCTGCACGGTGTTTGCCTTTATCGAGATTGTAGGTAATGACGGCATTCCACATCCATTTGGTCCAATGCTCCTGTACCGCTGTCACACCATTCTCGGAGGTTGCCATGGTACCTTCTGTAATCGGATACTGGAAGTTACGCTGGAACTTCTGGGAATAGTCGAGACCGGCAGTGGTGCGGATATGGAGTCCCTTTACGGGATTGATGTCGATGAACGCATTACCGAAAACACGCCAATAGGTGTAACGGTTATCTTTGTTGCGTTTGAGACGTGCCAGCGGGTTCTCTCGGTCGGGATAACCGCCTACAGGACCGGCAAACTCACCGTCTTTGGTGTAAACTGGCAGAGAGGGGTTGGCTTGCAGCACATTCTCCAGGAATCCACCCGGTGCTGCCACCTCAGTAGTACGGTTCATGGAGAAGTTCTCGCCGATCGTGATGATGTCCTTGAGCAGTTTGAAACTGGTGTTGGCACGCGCTGAGAGACGGTCGAAATCGGTATATTTGATGGTACCGATATTCTTGTAATAGCCCAGTGAGAAATAGGCGGAGTGTTTAGGACCACCGGCACTGACCGCCATGTTGTATTGCTGGATCACACCGGTGCGGGTCGTCTCTTTGAACCAATCGGTGTTACCTGCCGGAGTCGTTCCTGCCTCATCCAGATATTTCTTCATGGATATATGGTTGAGCACTGGCTGACCTTCGGCATTATAGCCCCAATCATAGGAATAACCGAGGTTGTTGGTATTCGGGTCCATGCCGTCATTGACATAGGCTTGCCACATGACCTGACCGTACTCCTTGGCGTTCAACACTTTCATCCGGTTAACCAGCGAACTGGTGGTGACTGACGCGTCCATATCCACTTTGATTTTTCCGTCCGCACCACCTTTGGTGGTAATCACAATTACACCGTTAGCAGCTCTACTACCGTAGATAGAAGCGGATGCCGCATCTTTGAGCACTTGGATGGACTCGATATCATTGGGGTTGAGTTCGTGCATACCGCCTTTGGTCGGCACACCGTCGATGATATACAGCGGGTCATTGTTATTGAGCGTACCGATACCGCGGATACGCACCGTTGATGCACCACTTGGGTTACCGTCGGCTGCGATATTCAATCCCGGCACCTTACCTTGCAGCGCTTTCATCGGGTTGGCTTCACCCATCTTCTGCATGTCGGATGCACTAACGACGGAAACCGCACCGGTGAGGTCCGCCTTACGCTGGGTGGTATAACCCGTTACGACCACTTCGTCCAGCACCTCCGTATCTTCTGCAAGTATGACGCGCATATTCGCAGCGGCCGGAAGGGTCTGTGAGGCGTAGCCTACATAACTGATTTCCAGCATAGCACCGTCGGCCACCTCCAACGTGAAGTTACCGTCAAAGTCGGTGATCGTACCGTTGGTGGTGCCTTTCTCCAACACACTGGCTCCGATGATAGGTTCGTCCGTCGCCTGGTCGATGACTACACCCGATACCGTGAAGGCATACAGCGAAGTCGTCAACACCGGCGCGATCAACATCATCAGCAGCCGTGTAAAGCAATACTTTCTTGATTCTTTCATGTTTATGAAGGTTAATTGTTGTGTTTTCATTTGGCAAGGAAATTTCGCGCTCTTGTAAATTTCCGCCGCAAAAGTACAACTTTTCACATACATGTGCAAATAATTATGTTGCAAAAGATACCACTCATGTTACATCGCAACATATTTGATACCGTTTGCAACAAATTATAGGGTCTTTTTCTTCCTTTCTACCGTTTACTGGGCAGATGACCGAAATAGTCTTTGTAGTATTTGGAGAAATATCCGGGAGAGGCGAAACCGAGTTCAACTGATACGTGTTTAACCGACACATCCCCCTTGCGCAGCATCTCGTCCGCACGTATCAAGCGTCGTTCACGGATATACTCCGTAGGGCCCTTTCCCGTAATGGCTTTCACGCGACGGAACACCTGCGTACGGTCCAATTGCAGCAGCTGCGCCAGATATTCTACATTCAGATTCGGATTGGTCAGATGCTGATCTATCAACTCATTCAATCGTTCCTGAAACAGCTCATCCTTATGACTCAATTGCGACACCTCCTCCTGTACGATCTCCAGTTGCGGCCGGATTTCCTTTTTGATCTCACGCTGCAGCGTACGTTGCCGGTAGATGACGATGGCTAACACCACGATGAATAGCACACACACGAGTATGATCGCCGCGATGAGCATCAGCCTATCGGAGCGCATCTCCTGCCGATTGCGATCGGATTGCAGTTGCACTAATCGTAGCGTCTCCAAGTCGTGCATCCGGGCTTGATACTGCCTCAATAGAGGGGTCGCGGATGCTGCATCTATCAGCATAGTCTCCAGTACCGTATCTCGTACATAGGGACGATTCTCCAAGATAGCAACCGCCGTCTCTATCAACAAATCTCCCCTCGACGGATAAATGGCCGTACACTCGATATCTCCGTCTACGATGGCCTGCAATCCGACCAGGATGCCATCTACTCCCATTATCCTCACACTACCCTTGCCGTACCCCTCACTCTCATTCACTGCCCGCGCCGCCTCTACTGCCATCAAGTCATTCTGCGCCACGATAGCCTTAATGTCCTTATGCGCCCCTAAATACGACCGCACGGCCTGATAGGCATCCTTGCTGCCGTCTATGGAGACGATATCCGAACGCTGCAAGCCATCCATAAATCCCTCATGCCGCAGCCTCTCGGAGGGCGAACCTTTCATACCGCATATCTCCATGACCGGTATCGGCGCTGCGTATTGAGCCTGTATGCTGCGTATCCACTCCGCCATTAGCAGACCCACACTATAGTTATCGCCGCCGATATAGGCCGTCCATTCCTCGCCCGACATCCGTCTGTCGGCAATGATCACGGGGATACCCGCTCTGTACGCACGCGATACTGCCGATTGCACCGCCTCGGCTTCGTTCGGACTGATGATCAGCAGATCCACTCTCTCGCTGATGAAACTGTCTATCTGCGCACACTGACGCTCGTTATCGCCATAGGCAACTCTTCGCGTTAGGGTCATCTGCGGATACAACAATACCTCGCGATCCATCTCCGCATTCATTTTCTGACGCCAAGAGTCATCCAGACACTGACTGAACCCGACCGTATATTGCTCCGGCCGCGCACTACATCCGGTCATAAGCGCCATTACAGCCGGCATCATTACCGTCAGCAACATTACCCTCAGCATGATATGAATAGTCTTGATTCGCATATTCGCCTGCAAAGGTACAACATTTTTCTCACATATGCAAATATTTTTGCACGAATCACAAAAAAACCTGCACTTTAGATGCAGGTTTTTTGTGTCGAATATAGATTAGTTGATATCCGTACGAGAGAGCCAACGCACGTAGGCGAAGTCCATACGGTGGGGCAGCAACTCGTGCTTGGGGAACATACGGATACCGAACTTCATACCGCCGGCATAGTCGAGCTGATAGGTAGTCTCGAAGTGCAGATGGCAACCTTCGGCCTTGATGAGCTTCATCTCCTCTACCTCATAGAGCTTGTCGTTGTTGTGGGTAGACGTGCGGACGGCAACGAGTTCTACACCGATACCGTTGTCCTGCAGACCGTTGGTGTCGAGGTCGACGGTGATGGTATATTTCTCACCTACGCTGGGGTTGGAGAAGAAGCGCTCCGGAGCCGAGATATTGAGTACACGGATACCGTCCCAGTGAGCTACGATATCTTCCTTCCAGGCAGCGATCTCGCGTGCCTTCTTGTAGTCATCCTTGATCAACATAGCGTGACGCTCAGCCAGCTTGTTGTAGAAACGATCGAAGTAATCGTCCATCATGCGCTTGGTCGTGAAGCGCGGGGTGATCTGGGTAACGGATTTCTTGATGCACTGAATCCATTCGGGGCTGTAGCCCTTGGAGTTCTTGGCATAGTACAGCGGGATGATCTCGTTCTCCAAGAGATAGTAGATATTGGCAGCATCGAGCTGATCCTGGTGCGCCTGGTTCTCGTAGGTGCGGTGCTCCGTTAGTGCCCAGCCGGCGCCCTTGACATAGCCTTCGTACCACCAACCGTCCTTCACCGAGAAGTTCAGCACGCCGTTCATCTGCGCCTTTTCGCCCGATGTACCGGAAGCCTCGAGGGGACGGGTCGGCGTATTGAGCCAAATATCCACACCCGATACGAGACGTTTGGCCAGACGCATATCGTAGTTCTCCAGGAAGATGATCTTACCCAGGAACTGCGGCATACGGCTGATCTCGATGATGCGTTTGATGAGATCCTGACCGGCACCGTCAGCGGGGTGTGCCTTACCGGTGAAGAGGAACTGCACGGGATAGTTGGGGTTATTGACCAACTTATCCAGACGCTCGAGGTCGGTAAAGAGGAGGTGTGCACGTTTGTAAGTAGCGAAACGGCGTCCGAAACCGATGATGAGGTTGTTGGCATTCATCTCGTTGAGCGCTTGCACGATACGAGCGGGGTCACCCTGACTCTTCATCCAGTCCTCACGGAACTGCTCACGGATATAGTCGATGAGTTTGTTCTTCAAGCCCATACGAACATTCCAGATCTCCTGATCGGGTATATCGTTGTAGGCCTTCCACATATCGGGATTGGACTGATCGAACCACCACTGCTTGGGGAAGGTGCGTTTGTAGAGGTCTTTCCACTCCGAAGCGGCCCAAGTAGGCATATGCACACCGTTGGTGACATAGCTCACGTGCAGTTCATCGGGGAAATAGCCCGGCCAAACGGGGGCGAACATCTTCTTGGATACCTCGCCGTGGAGCCAGCTTACGCCGTTAGCCTCCTGGCAGGTGTTGAGTGCAAAGACAGACATGGAGAACTTCTCGCCGGAGTCTTCGGGATTCTGACGACCCATACCGATGAGGTCTTTCCATTCGATACCCAGACGCTGGGGATACTCAGACATATACTTATAGAACAGTCCTTCCTCGAAGTAGTCGTGACCTGCGGGCACGGGAGTGTGGCAGGTGTAGAGACCGGAGGAACGAACGACCTCCAGGGCTTGGTTGAAGTTGAGGCCCTCTTTCTCTACGAGGTCCACCAGACGCTGCAGACCCATCAGGGCAGCGTGACCCTCGTTGCAGTGGTAAACATCCTTCTTGATGCCGAGTTTGTTCAGCGCCAGCATACCACCGATACCGAGCATGATCTCCTGCTTGATACGGTTCTCCCAGTCACCGCCGTAGAGCTGGTGGGTGATCTGACGATCCCACTCGCTATTGAACTCATTGTCGGTATCCAGCAGATAGAGGTTGATACGTCCTACCGCTACTTTCCACAGGTATGCTTTCACGGTGCGGCCGGGATAGGGTACCTCGATGATCATCGGCGAACCGTCCTCTTCCTTCATCTGGATGAGCGGCAGCTGGGCGAAGTTCTGTGCTTCGTAGTTAGCGATCTGCTGTCCTTCGGGCGAGAGGGTCTGTGTGAAATAACCGTAACGATAGAGGAAACCGATAGCGGTCATATCGACGTTGCAGTCCGATGCCTCCTTCAGGTAGTCACCGGCCAGGATACCCAGACCGCCGGAGTAGATCTTCAGCACGTGGCTCAGGCCGTACTCCATCGAGAAATAGGCGATCGACGGTTTCTTCTTATCCTTCGGCTGATCCATGTATGCGCGGAATTCGGAATACGCATGATTCAACTCGGCCTGGAAGACAGAGTCGTTGCTGAGTTCGGTCATACGCTCATAAGAGATATAGTTGAGCATCATGACGGGATTGGATTGGGCACGGTGCCAGGCCTCGCGATCCACAGAGCGGAAGATATTCTTGGTGTCAGAATTCCACACCCACCACAGGTTGTAGGCTAACTCCTGCAGTTTCTTGAGGTTCTCGGGAAGGTTGGCATGAACAGTAATCTCGCTCCATGCGGGCTGATTAACTTGGCTAACTTTGATGTGTCTCATAAATATGATAAATTGTATATTATTTCAAAAAAAGCGTGCAAAATTACTACTTTTTTTTGATATACACAAATAAATTCGCATAATTCATACAAAAAACCACTATTTTCCTCATGTAAACGCGTACAGAGCGGTGCAACACGGCTTTGGCACGGGATTTGTAAGATAAGGATCAGAAACGCAGGGAGATGAAGCGATATATACTCTACATAGGATTGATAGCGGCTCTCGGGCTGCACGCGGCGGAGGTTTTTACGCCGCCGTTCCAGCGTCCGGGCGGCAAGAAGAACCTGGATTCGCTGGTACTGCAGGTCAAGAACGGCGACACGACCTATCTGGCTTACCTGCACGCTATCTACGTCTATCCGGAGATGAAGTTCAAGAACAAGAAGCAGGAGCGGTTCTACTGGAAGACGGTGCGCGACGTGAAGAAGACCCTACCCTATGCCAAGATGATCAAGGCCGATATGGAATATGCCGACCGCGAGATGGCGAAACTGGAGACCAAGAAAGAGCGGAAAGCCTGGTGGCACAAGTATGAAAAGTACCTCTTTAAGAAATACGAGAACGATTTCCGCAATATGTACGCCTCGCAGGGACGGATGCTGATGCTGCTGCTGGCACGCGAGAGCGATACGACCAGCTACGAACTGATTCGGCAGTACAAGAACAAAGCGACAGCGGATTTCTGGCAGATCATCGCCAAGATCTTCAAGAACGACCTCAAGGAGGACTACGACGGCAACGACAAGGACCGTATCATCGAGCGGGTGATCACGCTGGTTGAGGCGGGTCAGCTATGAGCGACCGCCGCGAGGCGAGCAGTACGATGACAGCCGTTACGGCGGAGAGCGTGTCGCTCACGGGAATAGACCACCAGACGCCGTCCAGCGGTTCGGTAAACAACAGCGGCAACCACAAGGCCAGCGGAATCAGATACAGCACCTGGCGGGTGAGGCTAAGAAAGATAGCCTTGCCCGCCTTGCCGATAGAGGTAAAGAGGTTGCCCGTCACCATCTGGAAACCGATCAGAAGCATCGACGAGCAGATAATGCGCATCGGGCGAATCGTCTGGTCGATGAGTTGGGGATCGTGAGTAAAGATACGCGTCATCGCTCCGGGGAAACACTCGCCGAGGATGAAGACGATGGCCATCACACTGGTCGCATAGATGCAGGTGAGGTAGAACGAGCGCAGCATTCGGTCGTACTGCCGCGCGCCGTAGTTATAGCCCGCGATAGGCTGCATACCCTGATTCAAACCCATGATCATCATCGCGAAGATGAAGGTCAGACGGTTAATGACGCCGTAGGAGGCAATAGCCAGGTCGCCGCCGAAGTTCTTGAGCTGGTTATTGATGATGATGACCACCAAACAGTGGGCGATGTTATACAGAAACGGTGACATGCCGATGGCCAAGGCACGACCTGTTATCTCGCGATTGAGCCGCCATATGCCGCGATGGAAGCGGATGAGTTCGGAGCGGTCGAGAAACTTGGTGAGTTGCCACACCACTGCCACGCCCTGACTGATGACCGTCGCCAAAGCGGCACCGCGTACCCCCATGTCAAGAGCGAAGATGAAGATCGGGTCGAGGATGATATTCACGCCTACCGCCACGATCGTCGCTACCATCGAGAAACGCGGATGGCCCGCCGAGCGCAGCATCGCGTTGAGGCCGAAATAGATATGCGTCAGGATATTCCCGTAGAGGATGATCTCCATATACTCGTGCGCATAGAGTAACGTCGCCTCGCTCGCGCCGAACGCCAGCAGGATCGGGTCGAGCCAGATGAGTCCGACTACCATGACCAGCGCCGAGAGGATGAGATTCATCACGATGACATTCCCCAGCACGCGGTTGGCCCGGTCGTAGTCCTTCTCGCCCAGATAGATAGCCAGCAAGGACGAGGCGCCTACACCGACCAGGCTGCCGAATGCCGCGCAGATGTCCATGAAGGGCTTGGCGACCGTGAGCGCGCCGAGCGCCAAGGCTCCGCAACCGTGACCGATGTAGATCGAGTCCACGATGTTGTACAGCGAAGTCGCCGTCATAGCGATGATGGCAGGCAAGGCGTACTTGAAGAGCAGTTTATGTACGGGCGCGGTGCCCAGTTCGGCGGTACGGTTCATATTTGGCTTTGGCTTTTGGCATTGGCTTTGGCTAATGGCCAATGCTAACGGCCAACGTTATTGGGTTATAAGTTACGGGCTATTTCGTCAAAGTAATGGGCAGCCGGATGGCCTTTCTGCAGGGCGATAGGCAGTCCCTCGTCGCCGCCCTCGCGGATGGATTGCACAAGCGGGATCTGACCCAATAGCGGCACCTTCAGCTCCTCGGCCAACTGTTTGCCTCCGTCGCGGCCGAAGATATAATACTTGTTCTCAGGCAATTCGGTCGGCGTGAACCAAGCCATATTCTCGATCAGTCCGAGTACCGGCACGCGGACCTTGTCGTTGCGGAACATATCCACACCCTTGCGGGCATCGGCCAAGGCGATCGGCTGCGGGGTCGTCACGACGATAGCGCCGGTCAGCTGCAGGGTCTGAACCAGTGTCAGGTGGATATCACTCGTACCGGGCGGCAGGTCGATCAGAAAATAATCGAGGTCTCCCCACGCGGCATCCTGGATGAGCTGCTTGATGGCATTGGAGGCCATCCCTCCGCGCCAGACAATCGCCGACTCGGGGTCGACAAAGAATCCAATACTGAGCATCTTCACGCCGTACTGCTCGATGGGTTCGATGAGCGTGCGTCCATCCTCTTCGACGGAGACGGGACGGCAGTCCTCGGTGTGGAACATCTTAGGCTGCGATGGACCGTGTATGTCGGCATCGAGGAGTCCGACGCTGTGTCCCTGCGCCGCGAGCGCGACTGCGAGATTGGCCGCAACGGTCGACTTGCCTACTCCGCCCTTACCGCTATGGATCGCGATGATATGTTGCGCGCGCAGGGCGGGACGAACCACCTCCTCTTGAGGCCTCGTCGCCGCGGGGTTCTTGACGCGGATATGCACAGCGGCATTCGCATCTACGTAGGTATGAATAGCCCCTTCGGCCGCCTTGAGCAGCGACTTCTGGAAGGGGTCGTTGGCTTTGTGGAAGATCAGTGAGAAACTCACCTCAAGCCCCTGGATGCGGATATCGTCCTCGAGCATTCCGCTCTCGATGAGGTCGAGTCCCGTACCGGGATAGCGCACATGGCGCAAGGCATCAATGATTTGTTGAGGGTACATAATTACGTCCGTATGAGCGATAGGTGTCTTTTTCAATATCGATATCGGGTTCCTGCCAGGTCTCTGGTGCCTGCAGACGGAAAGCGAGGTATTTGATGGTCATACCGCGATCCAACCACTGCAGTTCGTAGTGGGTCTGCAGCGCCTTGGCATCGTCATAGACGGCATCGTCGGTCCAGGGTCCGTAGAGGTCAGCTGTGTCGGCGAGCACAGGCAGATTGTTCGCGCGCACGACCTCGCGCGTGTACGTGTATAAAAAAGGACTATCCGTCTTGAGCCGGATGAGGCCGGAGGGCAGGAGCAGTTGTTGGTAACGCGCGAGGAAGAAGGTGGACGTCAGCCGCTTGGTAGCCTTCTTCATCTGCGGGTCGGGGAAGGTGATCCATATCTCGCTCACCTCCTCGGGCGCGAAGAAGAGCGGCAGCATCTCGATATTGGTGCGCAGGAATGCTACGTTCTTCATGCCCGCCAGCTCGGCCTGCTTGGCTCCCGCCCACATGCGTGCACCCTTGATATCGATGCCGATGTAGTTCTTGTCAGCACAGCGCTCCGCGAGGCCGACCGTGTATTCACCCCGACCGCAGCCCAACTCGAGCACAATAGGATTCGTATTGTGGAACACCTGCTCATGCCAATGTCCCTTGAGCGAAACCGGCGCATCGGGGTTCTTCAGTTCGCGCATCGCACACTGGTAGACGTTGTGAAACGTCTGCATCTCCTGAAATTTCTTCAACTTATTCTTACCCATAAATATCGTACGGCTTTAGCCAAAATATCAATTGTCAATTATCAATTATCAACTGTTATTTCCACTCCCACATCCCTAACGCCGCGGAGCATCGTATCGCGCATACCTTGGCAGATCGAGAGGGTGAGGGTATCGCGGGGACGATAGTTGTCGTCGTAGAGTACCGGCATCGAGATGAGTCCGTTGCGTCCGTTGCCGAGCCAGGTTCCGCGGTCGTCCGCCAGGTAGATCTCGAGCGTATCGCATACGGAGCGATTGCCCTCGCTGCGCGTGACGAAGAGCCAGAGGTTCTGGTAGGGATAGGCGTTGGTGTGACGCAGGTGGAAGAGGATCTGATAGGTATCCGTCGTATCCTCAGGCGCCCAGGTGAATGTGCACAGGCTATCCGCGTGCCAACCCTCCGCGGGCAGGGTCTCAAAATGCATGTACACCGGCTTATTCTTGCACGCCGGGAGCAGCACCGTTATCAGTAGTACGGCCGCGATTCGGACGGCCTTCACGATTGCGTTCATTATTACGATGGGGTTTGTTTTTGGATTTCTTACGTTTGTCAAAGCGCGTGATCTCGCCCTGCCCGACGGCGTTCTGGAAGCCGAGATCGGGTGCTTCGTCCTCCACCTGCACGGGTGTACCGATCCGCTCGCCGCGTTTGCGGGCATCCTCATAGACCGGCACCTCGTAGTTGAGGCAGCACTTGAGTTTGGCGCAGAGACCAGCCAGTTTCTGCGGGTTAGGCGACAGATTCTGCAGTCGCGCAGCACCCGTACCTACGCTCTTGAACTGCGTCATCCAAGTGGAGCAGCAGAGTTCGCGACCGCAGGGTCCCGTTCCGCCGATACGTCCCGCCTCCTGACGCGCACCGATCTGCTTCATCTCGATACGCACGCGGAAGGTCTCGGCATAGACCTTGATGAGCTGGCGGAAGTCCACGCGGCCGTCGGCGATGTAATAGAAGATCGCCTTCGAACCGTCGCCTTGGAACTCCACGTCGCCTATCTTCATCTCCAGCCTAAGGTCCTTAGCCAGCTGGCGGGCACGGATCATGGTCGCCTGTTCCTTCTTATGCGCTTCCTCCGCACGCTGCAGATCCTGCTCGGTAGCGATACGGTAGATAGAGCGTATCTCGTAACGCGTCGTGTCGATGTGATACTTATCCATCTGGCTCTTAACGAGTCGTCCGGTCAGCGTCACCTCGCCGATATCGTGACCGGGATTGGCCTCTACGGCTACCAGCGTTCCCTTCTCCAGGGGGAGGTGATTGTTGTTATGGTAATAGCCTTTGCGGGTGTTCTTAAACTGCACCTCCACCAGATCGCTCTCCGCGATATTCTCCGGCAGGTCGCACAGCCAATCCGTCACCGGCAGCATATGTGCCGCGTTGCGCCTGAATCCGCGCATATCCAGACGGCAGGCTCCGTCATTTAAGGTAAATTCGGTATTCATATATTGGTCGTTAGTCGTTGGTCATTAGTCGTTGGTCATTGGTCGTTGGTCAACTGACCTTTCACTTTTTAATTTTCATGATCATCTGCAGGCAGAGGTCGAAGAAGATGATTTTGGCATTTCCGTTCTGCCCGATTTGTTGTTCGGCTTTGTCCAGTTCCTGCATAATGGCCTCCACGTTGCCCTCATGAATATAGGGTGCAAACCGACTGCTGAAGGTCGCTTCGTCGGAGGTCTGATAGTTGAGTTCGGGAGCATGCAGGTTGCAGATGAAGTTCTCCCTCAGCTGTGTCTGGATATACTGCAGGAAGGCTTTCTGCCGTTCGCGGCCCACCTTGGCGTCCGCCATCTCCTGGCTCCACTGCTTGAGGCGCAAGAGCGACTCCCACTTCTTCTGTACGTCCTTGATCTGCCCGATCGTATAGGCATCGCGCATCAGGCGCACAAAGTCATCGAAGAACTTATCGCGCTGCTCGCTACCCTGCTGTAGGCGTTGGGCCTCCAGGTAGCTTCCGCTGGCGATACGGACGATGTCGTGCGGGAAATGCTTCTCCAGCTCCGCATCCTCGATACGCCCTACGCGCGTAGGCTGCACGCGACTTAATATGGTCTGCAGCAACCACTCGGGGTGCTCCGTGATCAGAATAAACACCGTCTTGTCGGCCGGTTCCTCCAAGATCTTGAGCAACTTATTGGCGCAGGTCGCATTCATCTTGTCGGCTTCCCAGATGATCATCACCTTATAGCCGTCCGCGAAGGACTTGAGCGACAGCTTGCGCAGTATCTCACCGCTCTCTTTCTCGTAGATCATCCCCTGCTTGGTCTCTACGCCGAGGGCGCTGTACCAGTCATCGAGGTCAAAATAACCCTTCTCCAAGATGAGTTGGCGGAATTGGGCCACAAAGGCATCGCAGGTGTCGCCGGCATCGCTCTTGACAATAGGAAACACGAAATGCAGGTCAGGGTGCTCCAGCCTTTGGAACTGCAGACACGACGGACACACGCCGCAGCTGTCCTCCGCCGTACGATGCTCGCAGGCCAGATATTGGGCATACGCAATCGCCAAGCGAAGCTTGCCTACACCCGAGGGTCCTGTCAGCAAACGAGCATGCGAAACGCGCCCCTCAAGGACACTTCTGCGCAGGGCATCTTTCACACTTTCGTGACCTATTATATCTCTAAATTGCATTGCTTTGTCAACTATAGGCTGCAAAATTACAACTTTTTTCTGACATATGCAAAAAAAATGCGAAAAAATTTGCACGTTTCCAAAAAAAGCAGTACCTTTGCACGCTTTTTCGTGTAAGAAGCATACCATTTTTATTAACCCGGACACGCGACTCGTGTAGTCGTAGTCCATAAAAACAACAAAAAACAAATGGCAACAAAAATTCGTTTGGCTCGTCACGGCCACAAGGACTATGCTTACTATCACATCGTGGTAGCAGACAGCCGCTCCCCTCGTGACGGTAAAATCATTGAACGCATCGGCTCGTACAACCCCAATCTCAATCCGGCTAAGGTTGATCTGAACTTCGACCGCGCTATGTATTGGATCTCGGTTGGTGCACAACCCACTGACACGGTTCGCAACCTCCTTTCTGACGAAGGCGTTATGCTGATGAAGCACCTCCGCGGCGGTATCGCCAAGGGCGCATTCGACGAGGCTGAAGCTCAGCGTCGTTTCGATGCTTGGAAAGCTCAGAAGGATCAGAAGAACGGCAAGATTTCGAAGGAAGAGGCTGACAAGAAGATCGCCGCAGCCAAGAAACTGCACGCTCAGGAAGTTGAGACCAACAAGGCTAAGGCAGAGGCTATCGCTGCAAAGCGCAAAGCTGAGGCTGAGGCTCTCGCCGCTGCCGCTCAGGAGGCTGCCCAAGAGGCTGCCGCTGCTGAGGCTGAGGCTAAGGGTGAAGAGGCATAAGTTCAAGACTCAAGAACGAAACCCTTTCGGAAAGTCTGCATCGCGCAGACTTTTTTTTTGTCTTTTCCACCCCACCCGCCTCCAAATCTCGCCTTCCATTCACCCCTAATATATGCATTTCACCCCTAAAAACGACCGTTTCGTCCCGTTTTCGCCTTCCCGTTACCATAAATTTGGTACTTTCGGATTTTTGCCGTACCTTTGCATCAAATTAGTGAATTACGAATTTTAAGCAAATACAAAATGGAACATTATCTATCCGTCATTCAACAGACAATGACCAATCACTTCGAGGCTCCGGCGATGACCGACTTCGAAGGAAAAATCGATTACACGTACGGTGAATTAGGATGGCAAGTCGAGCGCATGAAGCATCTCTTCCGCCAGCAAGGCCTCAAACCGGGCGACAAAGTAGCTATCTGCGCACGCAACTGCGCCAACTGGGGTGTGGCCTTCCTCGCAGTGGAAGCCTACGGCGCTATCGCCGTCAGCATCCTGCCCGACTTCACCACCGAGAGCATCTATGAACTGGTCAAACACTCCGAGGCGCGCGCTATGTTTATAGGTTCGTGGGTGATCAACCGCCTCGAGTTGGAGCAGATGCCCAACGTGGACCTCTTTGTGCAATTGGACGACATGAAGATTCTCAAGAGCAGCAAACCTGCTGACTGGAAGACCATCGACGCCAAGCTGGAGGCCGAATATCCCGACCACCTGCAGAATCGCGCGTGGCTCAAGGACCTCTTCCCCATCCAAAACATGGACGACCTGGCTGTCATCAACTATACCTCCGGCTCCACCGGTAGTCCCAAGGGCGTTATGGTGACGCAGAAGAACCTCTCGTCCAACGTGCGCTTCGGTCAGGATAACATTCCCAACGGCCCGGGACTGACCTACGTAAGTATGCTGCCTCTGGCTCATATGTTCGGTATGATGTTTGAGTTTCTCTACCAACTCGCCGGCGGTACGCACGTCTATTTCATCACCAAGAGTCTCACGCCCACTTTGATGATGAAGGCCTTCAGCGAAGTGCACCCCTATATGATCCTGACCGTGCCCCTCGTGGTGGAGAAGATCTTCAAGAAGAAAATCTTCCCCGAGATCCAAAAGCCGCTCATCAAGATCCTGTGGTACACCCCGCTTATCAACATCCCGATTCGCAAGAAAGTCTTCAACAGCCTCATGAACGCCTTTGGCGGAAAGGTACAGCACCTTATCATCGGCGGCGCCGCCCTGAATATGGACGTGGAGAAATGCCTCCAGCAGATTCATTTCCCCTACCTCTGCGGCTACGGTATGACCGAATGCGCTCCGCTCATCTGCTACGAGAAATGGCAGAACTTCCGCTTCCGCTCCTGCGGTAAGGTCATCGATCGGATGGAGTTGAAGATCGATTCCGAGAATCCCTACAAAGTAGAGGGCGAAGTGCTCGTTCGCGGCGACAATGTGATGCGCGGCTACTACAAGAACATCCAAGCTACCGACAATATCTTCACCGAAGACGGCTGGATGCGTACGGGTGACATCGGCATCATCGACCATCAGGGCAACCTCTTCCTGCGCGGACGCAGCAAGAACATGATCCTGGGTCCCAGCGGACAGAATATCTACCCCGAGGAGATTGAGGACAAACTCAACGCCCTGCCGTATGTAGCAGAGTCGGTCGTAGTGGACCGTGACGGCAAACTGGTAGCACTGGTCTATCCCGATGCACCGAATATAGAGAAGGAACAGCTCCGCGTGCTGATGGACGAGAACCTGAAGAAACTGAACCAGGTAATGCCTGTCTATAGCAAGGTTAGCGAGATTCAGTTAGTCGATCAAGAGTTTGAGAAGACGCCAAAAAAATCCATCAAACGCTTCATGTACAAGTAAAATAGGGGTGATTTGACACCTTAAATGAGCAAAAAACTGCATTTTACGCAAAAAAATGCAGTTTTTTTGCATTTTTATTTGCACATATCAAAAAAAAGCAGTACTTTTGCACCCGCTTTTGCGACGAGGCGGGGTAGCTCAGCTGGTTAGAGCGCATGATTCATAATCATGAGGTCCCCGGTTCAATCCCGGGCCCCGCTACCAAAAAGAGAGACACTTGTGCCTCTCTTTTTGATTTTATATCCGGCCGCAGCTTAGTTGGCTTGACTATTATACGATGTCGCCAGCAGGTTGGAAGCCTTCATCAGTTTATAGACAAAGACGAGCGGACCTACGATGATCAATATTCCCAGCACGCTCCAGAGCCAGAAATCGCGAGCGCTGAAGCGGTAGTCGATACCGCGCGCGGCGAGGGCATCGCGCACCCGGTTGCAATAGCCGTGCGTCCAAACGAAGGAATAGATGAGGCACGTTACCCACGTGAGCAACCAGGCTACCCAGAGATAGTTCATCGTCTTCTTGCCGTCCTCGCGTCCGATACGGTTGATCTCCTGCGACATCACCGTGTAGATATACATCGGATAGGCACCGATGGTGAGTATTCCCCAGAGGATCATCTTGCCCAGGCCGCGGTTTTCGGGCAGAGGAACGACTTCCTCGTTGCGGATAGCGTCCTCCTCCATAGCCAGCATCGCAAACAGATAGGCCCAAGCCGCACCGCACAGCACGGTGAAGATCACATAGAGATGATGCATATAGTAGAAGTTGCTCCAGCCGTAGGGCAGATGTTGGTTGAGCGGAGTCCAAATCATATTAAACCAAACTTGGAACAGGATTGCACCAATCACAAGGTGCATCGCCTTGCGTACCTTGGGGCTGGTCGCGCTGTACGCGATGAGCAGCAACACCGTCATATTCATCAGCTGCAGCGACGACTGAACACCGCTGATCATGGTAAGATACTGCTTATACACCTCCCAAGGCATCGAGACAATGATCGGCGAGGTAACGGCGTGCATGGCGTTCACAATGAGCCAAAGGATACTCGCAGCCTTGAGCGATTTGTTTTCGGGATAGACCGTTAGGAAGAAGCAGGCTACCACGATTAGCAGGAAATTG
Organism: uncultured Bacteroidales bacterium; assembly: GCA_946404495.1. Classification (GTDB taxonomy): domain Bacteria; phylum Bacteroidota; class Bacteroidia; order Bacteroidales; family Paludibacteraceae; genus Colicola. Next base: position 40,890 of record CAMJDT010000004.1, on the reverse strand, counting down.
GTCAGCCACGAGAAAATATAACTCGCGCTGAACCGCACTCCGTCCGCGTGCGTCTCCCACAGCGGGAAGAACGTCGTCAAAATCATTCCTACGAACAATGCAATGTTGATGCCGAAGATGCACCACCAAAATTTGGAATACTGTTTCATCATTTCATCGGCTGTTATATCCCATCGCCACATCGGTTTTTATCAGTGATTTTGTTTCAATAGTCTATCCGTTATCCGCCATCAGCAGGCTGTAGAACTCCGGGAACCGCTTCTCCAGACTGACCGGCCGACCGTTCTCCAGGAAGCAATGCAGGCTCTCGGCCGTGCAGACCACCTGATCGTCGACGGTCATCTCGTATTCAAACCGCATCTTCAGCGCCGACATCTCTTTTACGCGTACGCGTATATTTATAGTGTCCTTGAACTTAGTCGGACGCTTGTAGTGACAGTTCACCTCCAGCACGGGTGACACGACGCCTTCGGCCTCCATCCGCTCAAATCCGTAGCCCAATTGGTCCATCCAATCGATACGGGCCTCCTCCATAAAACGGATATAATTACTGTGATGCGTTACTCGCATCCCGTCGCACTCATAGTAGCGCACGGTATGTACATAGGGTTTCATGCCGCAATGGTATAATTTTTCTCAGCAAGGTATCTTATCCACGCGACGCTGATGGCGGCCGCCTTCGAAGTCGGTGGTGAGGAAGATATCGACGAGTGCGAGGGCTTTGTCAAGGTCGATATAATTAGCAGGCAGGCCGAGGATATTGGCATTGTTATGCTGGCGGGCAAGGCGTGCCAGAGGTTCGTCCCAGCACAGGGCTGCGCGGATGCCGCGATGGTGGTTGCAGGTCATCGTTATTCCGTTGCCGGTGGAGCAGACGGCGATACCGAAGTCGTGTTTACCTTCTTCGACGGCAGCAGCCATCGGGTGGGCAAAGTCGGGATAGTCGCAGCTATCGGTGGAGTGCGTGCCGTAGTCGGTGACGTCGGCGCCGCGTTGGCGGAGGTAGTCCGCGATCTTCTCTTTTAGGGCGTATCCTGCGTGGTCGGAAGCCAGGCCGATACGGAGTTCAGAATAGCTTTTCATTGTATGGACAATTTTGTTGACAGATTATACATTTGTGGGTATCGTAGGCGATACAGCGTCGTGCGTCCCACTCACTCTGACCGAGCGCCTGACGGGGACAGGATTCGATGCAACGATGGCAGTCGCCGCAGCCCGGGTAAGCAGGCGAGGTGATATCCGCCGGCGAAGAGACCGGCTCTGCAGACCGTGCACCTGCTACGGAGACTTGCAGAACGAGTTCTCCGGGATGCACGAGGCTTCCGAGAATAGGGTGAATGAACTGATGATTGCGTCCGATGAATCCTAACCCGGCCTCTACGGCCCAACGACGCTCGAGAACGGGTGCCGAATCGCAGAAGATATGCTGTTTCTCGGGATGAAAAATATCACTTCCGTACGCATCCGCCATGCGTTGCTTGAGTTCATAGAGCTTCGATTTGACGGCACGGTGGTAGTCGCGGCCGGACTTGGCGTACGAGAGCAGGCAGACGACGACGGTCTTGGCCTCGGGCACGAGGAGCCGGATATCGTAGCGCAAATCTCGATTGCGCTCCAGGTACGACATCTCACCCGCAAGACCGGCATCGACCCATTCATCCATGAAGCGTGCATCGCTGTCCAAACGTCGTGCCGCCGCACAGCCGGCATCATCGAAACCGACTTCCAAAGCAAGGCGACGTATGGAATCAGAATCAAGCATCAGGCAAAGACGAGAACGAGGTTGCTGAATACGAGCTGAATCGAGATGGCAAAGGCGATGATACCGAAGAACTTACGGACGATATACATCGACACGGGGCCGAGGTGCGCGGTGAGCCAATCCGTACCGCGGAGGAAGACATAGAGCACGATGACGCACATCACTACCGACACAAAGAGCGAGAGGATCGAGAACTTGGCGTGCATAGAGAGCATTGCCGTAAATGAACCCGGTCCCGCAAACATCGGGAAAGCCAACGGAATCATATCGCTACTCTCGTTGCCGAGGTCAGTGGTCTGAAAGATGGTGACATCCAGCAGCATCTCAAGCGCGAGGAGCATAATGACCGCACCGCCGGCGATCGCAAAATACTCAATCTGGAGCTGGAATATGGTCAGCAGCAGGTCGCCCAAAAGGAGGAAGGTGATGAAAATCAGGAAGGAGAACAGGCACACCCGCCAAGGATGCATCTTGGCGCCCTTATCCCGTAAGCCAATGACCATAGGCATATTACCGATCGGGTCAATGATAGCGATGAGCAAAACAAACGCAGCAAACGCGTCTTGGAGGGATAAAGTGCCGATAAAATTGCTCAAAAAATCCATTTTTATGTGTTTTTGGTATTAATTTGGCTGCAAAGATACAAAAAAATTTGCATATATGCAAAAAAATTACTAATTTTGCACCCGAAATTGCAAAAACTGCGAAAGAAACAACATAAAAACACAAAAATAAACGTTATGATTAACTCTCAAGACATCAAAAACGGCGTGTGCATCCGCATGGACGGTCGTTTGTATTTTGTAATTGAATTCCTCCACGTTAAACCCGGTAAAGGTAACACCATTATGCGTGTTAAGTTCAAAGACGTGGTTGATGGTCGCGTATTGGAGCGCCGCTTCAACATCGGTGAGAAACTGGAAGATGTACGCGTAGAGCGTCGTCCCTATCAATTCCTCTACAAGGAGGGAGACGACTACATCTTCATGAACCAAGAGACCTACGAGCAGATTCCTATCGCGCACGATTTGATAACGGGTGTGGACTTCCTGAAGGAAGGCTTTATCTGCGACGTTGTATCGGATGCCTCAACGGACACCGTGCTGTTTGCAGAGTTGCCCACGAAGGTAGAGTTGGCTATCGCTTATACGGAGCCGGGTCTAAAGGGTGATACGGCTACCAACACGCTCAAGCCCGCCAAGCTGGAGACCGGCGCAGAGATTCGCGTGCCGCTGTTCATCAACGAGGGCGAGATCATCCGCGTGGATACGCGTGACGGAAGCTATTGCGAGCGCGTTCGTTAATCAGTGCTCGTGGTGATGCTGATGATGCTCATGATCATGATCGTGGTCATGAGCATCTTTTTGTGCCGGATCGGGCGGCGTAGTGGTAGCGGGTTTGCCGATTTTCTCAAAGGCCTTCTGCAGGGTCGGGATATCGGTCTTAGCGGCATCGTAGGTGACCGTGACTGTCTGATCCTCGATGGAGCAGACGATGTCCTTCACGCCTTTCTCAAAGGCGATATTCTTCATCACTTTATCTACGCACGCATCGCAGTGCAGATAGACGTAGAAGACGACCGTTTGTTTGTCGGCCTTGGCTTGCATCATTATCGGGCAACTAAGTGCCAAAAGCAATATGGTTAAGAGACGTTTCATTATGAATTATGAATTATAAATTAAAAATTAAAAATTAAAAATTAAGAATTAATCATCATCCTTCTCTAAGTTCCATCGGAATCCGAGGTACAGTTTCCAGCCGTGGATAGGCGCCCAGACTTGCGTCGCATCAAAGTCCTTGGATGCCGGGTCGATGTATCCCTCCTTGTTGCGCGTGCCGCGAATCGGGTTGTTCTGCGTAAAATTCGTCATATTCTCCGCCCCGAGGTAGATGCTGGCGGTGCGGAAATACTTGGTGACCTGCGCCATGAGTTGGGGATACCAGGTGTGGTAGAGCGTGCCGTCGGAGGCAGTGTAGTACTGCATGTCGCCGGCAGCGGGAACGTAGCAGTCGGGCATACGACCGGGTCCGTTGAACTGGGCTGTGAGGTCAAACTGCCATTTTTTGAGCGGTGTCTGGTAGGAGGTAGTGATGAGTCCTTTGAAGCGGTTCTGCAGGGGACGTTCTCTGAGTTGGAACTCACCGGCGGCGCTATTGAAGGACGACTGCCTGACGTCCGTATAGCGGAACGCGAGTGTCCAGGTCCAGCCGCGCAGCACCTCCATATTAGCCTCCACCTGCCAGTTGTGCGAGAACGATCGTAGCTCCGGGTGAGCGCGCATCGTATAGAACCATACGGCTGCGGGATCGCGGTCGATGTCGGTGATGACACCCGTAAGGAAACGCGTGTAGTAATACTCGCCGGTGAGGGTGAGGTTGCGTTTGCCGATCGGTATGTCAAAGCTCATCGTAGCACCGGCATTGAGGGCTTTCTCCTGCTGCAATCCTTCCGCGAAGTTCCACACGCGGTTGGACGAGAGATAGGCGGCATTGTCGGCAATGAGGTTGGGCGAACGGTAGCCGAGTCCCACGCTTCCGCGCAGCGTCCACCACTCCCAGGGCGAGTAGCGCACATTCATCCTTGGCGTAGTGAAGAACCCGTACTCGGACGACCAGTCTTCTCTCAGTCCCACGAGTAGCGTCAGTTTCTCCAAATAGTTGTAGGTATATTCCACAAACACGCCCGGCGTCGTCTCCCGACGGGAGAGATCCAAGGGTGCAGCGCCCTTGAGGAGGTTGAGTTGCTCGCGGTAATGGTCGTAGTTGACCGACAGTCCGGCTGTGATTTTATGGTCGTGCCGGTCTTCGAGGTCGGTCTTGTCGTCGTCAAACTCACTCTGGAAGATGGCGTTGAGGTAAGCGTTGGTCTGGTTAGCCTCCCAGTGCCGCGGTCCGTAAAGGTTGGTCTGGTCGTGGTAACTGGCTGCCGCTATAATGCCGAGCGAGGTGCCGAGTTCCTTGTCGAAGACGAGTCCGTTCTTCATAAACCCGTCTATTCGCCGTGTGCGGAGGTCGATGGTATACGGATCGGCTACGGTCGCCTTGGCCTCGGGTGTCTGGCCTCCGTTGCGACGGTCGTAGAGACCACGGACGAGGATCTTGCTGTTCCAGATACTATGCGTCTTGATATTCCAGCGGTTGATGACATTGAGGTTGTAGCCGGTGGTCATATTCATGAATCCGTCGCCATTCTCGTCGTGTCCCATAAAGGAACCCTGCGCGTGGAGCAGCAGCGCCGTGTGGGCGTGTTCGCCTACCTGCCAACCGCCCGTGAGGTTCAGCTCGGCCATCAGGTCCTTGGAGATAAACCCGTTGATGGCCAGCGGGTCGGCCAAATCGGGCGCGAGGTAGTCCACATTAATCTGTCCGGTGAGCGCCTCGTAGCCGTTCACTACGGACGAGGTCCCTTTAGACACCTGGATGGCCTGCATCCACGGTCCCGGGATATACTCCATGCCGAAAGACTGCGCCAGACCGCGTATGGAGGGGATGTTTTCCGTCATGAGTTGCACATAGGTGCCGCTCAGTCCGAGCAGTCGTATCTGCTTGGCGCCGGTAGCGGCGTCGGCGTACGACACATCCACCGAGGCCGATGTCTCAAACGACTCCGAGAGGTTGCAGCATGCCGCCTTGCACAGCTCCTGACCCGTGAGGGTCTGCACGTTGAGCGCCGAGTAGCGCGAGCGCAGTACCGCCATGCGGCGTTCCGTCACCTCTACCTCCGTGAGCGTCAGATCGCTCATCAGCACGATGGTCAGCGCCGCGTGACCCTTGACCGCCGTCGTGTCGGAGCGGTAACCCATATAGCAGGTGACGAGCAAGTTGGTCGTCTTGACGGGCTCGAGTTCGAAGTAGCCGTCTGCGTCCGTAGCTACACCTACCGTCGTTCCGGCCCAATAGACATTGGCTCCCACGAGCACCTCGCCCGTGTCGTCCAGCACCGTACCGGTGACATGCGCCCGAACCGTAGTGACGGCCAGTAATATAGCGATTAGTAGAGATATTCTTTTCATACAATGAGACTCCCTATTTGGTATACAATAAAAGACAAAATCCATGCCAGCATTAGGCTATGTACGACGGTAAACAGCGCCCAGCCCGTTCCTGCCTCGCGGCGCAGCGTAGCGATCGTAGCGATACAGGGGAAATAGAGCAGCACGAAGAGCATGAAGCCGAAGGCCGTGAGCGGCGTGAAGGCCGACAAGGCTGCATCGCCGCCATAGAGGATCCCCATCGTGGAGATGATGGCTTCCTTGGCGGGCAGACCGGTCAAGAGGCAGACCGACATCTTCCAGTCGAAGCCCAAGGGCCGCATCACCGGTTCGGTCCACTGCCCGATGGCTGCCAAATACGAGTGCTCCAAATCCATCGAACCCGTGGGGAAATAGGTGAGCGCCCAGATGATGACGGACGCCCAGAGGATGACCGTACCGATCTTCTGGAGGTAGTCCCATAGACGGTCCCAGACGTGGAGACAGATTTCTTTCATGCTCGGACGATGGTACTGGGGCAACTCGCTGACATAGTCTGATTTAGGCTGCCGGAACCAGCGTGTGCGTTTCATCACCATGGCAAACAGAATAGAAAGCACAATGCCGATTCCGTACATAGCCATCATCATCAGCGCCTTATGGCCGGGGAAGAAAGCGGCTACGAAGAGCATATATACGGGTATGCGTGCCGAGCAGGACATGAAGGGGATCATCAGCATCGTCAGCGTCCGATCCTTCGTGTTCTCGATGCTGCGCGCCGCCATGATTGCCGGTACGTTGCAGCCGAAGCCTACCAGCATCGGGATAAACGAACGTCCGTGCAGGCCAACCGCGTGCATGACCTTATCCATCAGGAAGGCCGCACGAGCCATATAACCCGTGTCCTCCATCAGCGCTAACAGGATAAAGAGAATCAGGATATTGGGCACGAACGATAACACCGCGCCGATGCCTTGTACCAATCCGTCGATGATAAGACTGCTGAGCCATCCCGCCGGCATCTTGACGCGCAGCAACTCACAGAGACTATCCACGCCGCCGGCTATCCACTCCTGCGGATAGGCGCCTATCGTAAAGGTGCACTCGAATACGAGATAGAGCACCACGAGCAGGATCGGGAAACCTACCCAGCGGTTGGTCAGCACCTTATCCACTTTCTCCCAGAGTGCGTGACCCGTGTCGTTCGGCGCGTGCTGCAGTGTCTCGGCCAGGGCACCGTGTACAAAACCCTCGAGCGAGTCGATCTGCTGCGGACGGAACGTATCCGGCTCAGCGAGCACCGCCTCCTTGTCCTCCTTGAGGCCGACGCGTACCCCCAAAAGTTGGGATAGCAGCTTATAATCCAAACGGTGGTCTGTGCGCAAAAGGTCGCTATAGTGCGTCAAGAGCACCACCACCGGGGTGTGATGCGCAAGCAGCTCCGCCGTCTTCAAAAGTCCCTCCTCAAGGTGACGGGAGTCCACTTCCTGGATCAGTATGCCGTTTTCTTCGTAAAAATAGGTATGTTCCAATAGCTCCATTTCTTTCTTTCAATTACACTACAAAGGTACTGCTATTTCATCACATAGACAATCCCTAAAAGTAGTGAAAAAACGATTGCAGGGCGTTGGGGCTCTGCAATCGTAAAGAGATGTTTCCTACATCTTAGAAACTGGTGCGCTGGGTAGCCGCATAGGAGATCTTGAGTGCATAGGCACGGCGGAGCTCCTGCTTGATATCGGCTATCACGCCCATTCGTGTTTCCTTGTCTGCCTTGATGGAGACGGTCATCAGACCTTGGTCGGACTCTTTCATGGCCGAACGCTCGTTGATGATATAGTCACCGATCTCCGATTTATCGGCAAAAGCGTCATCCAACTGGATACGGGTCTCTACACCGTACTGCTTGCGGAACTCTGCCGTAGGCGTACCTACGTAGATATAGCGCACGAGGGATTTCTTCTCGAGTTTGGTGAGCTCTGTAGCCTGCGGATTGGTAAACTGAACCTTGTAGGATACTTCCTTCATGGACGTAACCGACATGAAGAAGAAGAGCAGCATGAAGATGATATCGGGCAGCGAACTGGTGTTCAGCGCCGGCATCTCGCGTTTGTCGTTTCTACGTATCTTTGCCATGTTATTTTCCTCCTCCGTAGTTTTTAGGCTCAGCTTCCGAAATCTTTTGCGGATAGATCTTTTGGATACGTTTTTGGGTATCCTCATCCAATTCGGAATAAGGCATGTGGAAATACTTGCGTGCACATTCGTCACGCAGTTCATTGTAGGCTGCCACAAGTTCGTTCTGGACATCCAGGTAGGACTGATACCTTGTGTCCACGTCGTTCTGCACGGAGATGACGTGATCGCGGGTATAGCGTACTACGCCGAAGGGGGCTCCGAAGTCTTCCTCATACAACTTGGGATAAAACGCATCGTCGTTGGCATTGAGGATGAACTTCTTGGCTTCTTCGCGGAGTTGGCGCACCTCCATAAGCTGGCCTTGCACCATGAGTTGGTTCAAGGAGTTGATCTTAACGACCAACAGGTTGCGCTTATTGATCTCCGTGTCCTCTACCTTCTGATCAGGAGGTACGGGGGCGGGAAGACGCCGGGCCAGACCCTGGTTGACATCCATTGAGGTGGTCACCAGAAAGAAGATAAGCAGCAAGAAAGAGATATCCGCCATAGAACTGGCATTTATCTGTGGGATTTTCTTTGCCATAATTACTTACTTTTTGGTCTTGGTATAAATAACACCCCAAACGAGGGTAACGAGTGTACCGCAGGTAAGGATATACGTCAAATACAGGCAGGCGTCACTCAGGCGAGCCATAGTGCCCACATTGTCTGTACCTTCGTAACCGATAATATGCACTTTCTCGGGGCTACCGATGAGCCAGCAGAGCACGATGAGAGCCACAAAGCCCAGCACCACGCAGAGTTGGTTCATAGCGCGCTTCATGTCCACCTTGGCAGTCTTAACGAACTCCCAGATGACTACGGCGATCGTCACGGCGCACACCAGGAAAATCAAAATATAAATCCAAGTGAGGAAGAGGTTGGTGTACAGAGGCACTTGCAGTTCGTCGCCAGCCACCATCATCGTAGCTCCCTCATAGACGGGCAGGAAGAACATCACCGAAGCGATGATTCCCAGTCCCATCAGCACCCAAAGGGCGATGCGAGGAATTTTCTTATAGTCTTTCATAATAGTCAGAGTTTTTAGATGTTAAACAATACGGTTAACTCCCGACTATTACTTCTTCTGAGCAGCATCGTATTCTACTACGAGGTCGAGCAGGCTGATGGAGCTATCCTCCATTTCGTTAACCAGACCCTCGATAACAGAGAGGATGTAGTTGTAGAACAATTGCAGAATAATAGCGATGATCAAACCGAGCAGGGTGGTCAACAGAGCGACCTTAATACCGCCGGCTACAACCGTTGCGCTGATATCACCTACCTGTTGGATCTTATCGAAGGCGGCGATCATACCGATGATGGTACCCAAGAAACCGAGAGACGGAGCAATCGAGATGAACAGCGAGATCCAGCTCAGGTTCTTCTCCAGCAGACCGAGTTGTACGCCGCCGTAGCTGGCAACGGTCTTCTCTACTACCTCAATACCTTCGTCGTAGCGGCTGAGACCCTGATAGAAGATCGAAGCCACGGGACCGCGGGTGTTGCGGCATACGTCAAGAGCCTTCTCAATACCACCGCTCTTCAGTGCGTTCTCAATGTTAGCGAGCAGTGCTTTCGTGTTGGTCTTGCTCAGCGACAGATAGATAATACGCTCGATACAGAGTGCGAGACCGAATACCAAGCACAGAAGGGTAGCTGCCATAAAGCCTGCACCACCTTCGATGAATTTCGTTTTCAACGTCTTGTGAAGAGCTTTCATGCCGGTAGCCTCAGCTTCTACTGCCTCAACTACTTCTTCTGCAGCTTCGGCCTCAACAGCCTCTACTGCCAGTTCTTCTTCAGCAACTTGTTCCATAGCCTCGGGAGCTGCTTGAGCCTCCGTTTGAGCCATAATAGCGCTACTGCCCAAAGTCAGCATCGCAAGTACCGTAAGGGTAACAAATACTTTTTTCATGAGATTATAATTTAATATAATAATAATTTTTCACTAAAACTGGGATTTCTTCGTAATCCCCACAGTCTGCCACGGGCATCCTGTGCAAATCTTTTCACTTTAATCGCTCACTCAAGCGAGCTTGGACTCGCGATTAGAGTGAAAATCTTTGCGGAAAGACGGGGATTCGAACCCCGGAAACCCTTTTGAGGTTTACACGCTTTCCAGGCGTGCCTCTTCAACCACTCGAGCATCTTTCCAAACGTATTTTACGCAAATACGGCGCAAAATTACAAAAAATATTTGAATCTGCAAAGTTTTTGCGACTTTTTTTTCTATTTTTCTGTCATTTTAGTCGAAAAAGTGCTTTTGCGTTGCTCGTTGTGACCTCATTTACGGTCTCAAACGACGTTTTGTAGATTTCTGCGAGCATCTTGACGACCTCGCTCATGTAGCGACTTTCGTTCCTTTGTCCGCGGTACGGAACGGGTGCCATATAGGGGGCATCTGTTTCCAAAACGAGCCGCTCGAGCGGAACCGAAGTCAGGGTCTCTCTGAGTTTGCAGTTTTTGAAGGTCAGTATTCCTCCGATACCCAGGTACCAGCCGCGGTCGATCCATATCTTGGCAGTCTCTTTGCTGCCGCTGAAGCAATGCATGATTCCCCTAAGACCCGGTTGCTCGCCTATGATGCGGATGCAATCCTCCGTAGCCTCGCGGTTGTGAATCAGTACCGGCAGGTCGCGCTCCAGTGCCCAACGGAGTTGAATACGCAGGACTTCGTGCTGCTCGGCCTTGAAGGTCGTATCCCAGTAATAGTCCAACCCTATCTCACCGATAGCTACGTAGAAATCAGGCCGGGCGTTGAGTTCGGCCTCGATCAGCGCCAACTGTTGCCGCCAATCTTCCTTCACATCCTCGGGATGCAGACCGATAGCCGACAGCAGGTAGCCGGGATAGCGCAGGCAGGCCTCGCGAACGGGTGCGATGGAGGCGGCACTGACACCGGGAACGATGATGCGTTCCACGCCGCCCTCCTGTTGGGACTTAATAAAGGCGTCAAACTCCTCCGCATACTGCGGGTCGTCGATATGTGCGTGCGTATCAATCATACCATTTACATTTACCATATAGGATACTGCTGTCGCCGTAGCTGAGGAAACGGAAGTCGTGCGAGAGGGCGTAGTCGTAGATGGTATGCCAGTCTCCGCCGACAAACGCGCTGACCAATAGCAGCAACGTGGACTTGGGTTGGTGGAAATTGGTGATGAGTTGGTCTACGACCCGGAACCTGTACCCGGGTTTGATCATGATCTGCGTCTCGGCATGCAGCGTCTCCTGTTCTGTCAGGTTCAGGTAGTACAGGATCTCCTTAAGGGCAGTCTCGGTCGAACAATGCGAATAGGTGGTATAGGGTTCGAACTGCTTTACCTTTAGATAGTATTGATGTCCCTTCCAGGGATAGTCTTCAAACTTGCATTCCTCGTAGGGGAAATGCGCGAAGGTATCCCTCAGTTGCAGTCCGATATAGTACAGGCTCTCCAAGGTTCGCATGCTCGTGGTGCCGACAGCTACGACGCTACCCAAGTTGTCTAGGATTGCCTGAATGGTCTGCTTTGGCACGGCGATGACCTCGGTGTGCATCTCATGCTGGTTGGCATCGGCGGTCTTGACGGGTTGGAACGTGCCGGCTCCCACGTGCAGCGTCACCTCCTCCATCTTGATACCCCGCTCTCTCAGATCATCCAGCACCGCGTCCGTGAAGTGCAGTCCGGCTGTCGGTGCTGCCACGGAGCCTTTGATGCGCGAATAGACCGTTTGATAGGTCGTTTTATCCCGTTCTTCGGTCGCACGGTTGAGATAGGGCGGAATCGGCAATTCGCCGAGGCTGTCGAGTATCTCGGCAAAACTGAGGGTAGCGTCGTCCCAACTGAACCGCACCTCGTGGGTATTGCCGGTCGTGGAGAGCCGTTCTGCCGTCAGTGTAAAGGGCGTACCGTGGCTCTCGCCCGTGAGCGAGAGGGGTCCCTCTTTCCATTTCTTGAGGTTGCCGATCATGCACTTCCAGCTGCAACCCGTTTGGCTGCCAAGCGAGAGCTGGTAGTCGTGCGGACGGATAGGCTCCAGGCAGAATACCTCGATGCGCGCACCCGATGATTTATGGAAAACGAGTCGCGCCTGTATCACGCGTGTATTATTATATATAAGGAGTGACCCCTCGGGGATGTAGTCACCGATGCGAAAAAACAGGTCTTCGCTCACCTTCCCGTCGCGATAAACGAGCAGTTTGGAGTGGTCCCGCTCCGGCAAGGGATACTTGGCAATCCGTTCGTCCGGCAGAGGGTAGTTATAGTCTTCTATGAGCAGTTGTTCCATCAATTTGGGCGTTATATTCTCAAAATAGGCTGCAAAGATACAAAAAAATAATGAAAAACGAAAATATATTTGCATAATTGTTGATTTTTTTGTATCTTTGCAGGCTAAATTGGAAAAATATGAAGAAAAATATCCTTTTGAGTGTCCTTTGTCTCAGTTTCGCGGTGCAAATCGCGGCGGAGGATGTCGTCTATCTGACAACGGAGCAATTCAAAGCTCGGGTGATGGATTTTACGACCTACACACCCGAGAAGGGTTGGGAATATAAGGGTGACAAACCCTGCGTGATTGATTTCTACACCACCTGGTGCGGACCCTGCAAGCGGTTGGCACCGATCATGGAGGAGTTGAGTCAGACCTACTGCGGAGAAGTCATCTTCTACAAAGTGGACACCGAGAAGGAACGTCAGTTGGCGTATTTCTTCCAGATCAGCAGCATCCCGCAGGTGTTGTACGTACCCAAACAGGGCAACCCCGTGCTGCTGCAGGGACTCTATCCCAAGGAGAATATCATCAAAATCATCGAGGAGTTCCTCTTGGGCAAGAAACCGCAAAGCGAAGGATAAGAACTGAATCGTTAGGGTATGCAGGTTGAGTTTGTATTATTGGTATTATCGCTGTTGTTCTTCGTCAGTATCCTGACGGACAAGATAGGCTACAGGCTGGGGGTCCCGGCCTTGCTGCTGTTTCTGACCGTAGGTATGCTGTTCGGTCCGGACGGTATCGGCAAATGGATCGGCACGGACGGTATCGGCTATATGGTCAATATCGGCACGGCGCAGGCCTTGGGAACGGTAGCCCTGTCGATTATTCTGTTCTCGGGCGGCATGGACACCAAGATCACGGAGATACGGCCCGTCATCTGGCAGGGCGTTACCTTGGCTACACTGGGCGTCCTGCTGACGATGCTGATCACCGGCTTGATCATCTATCTGGTCTTCGGCTGGCTACATTCTGTTGGCACCTTGTCGCTGATGATGGCATTGCTGATTGCCGCTACGATGAGTAGTACCGACTCGGCGAGCGTCTTCTCCATCTTGCGTACCAACGGTATCCAGTTCAAGCACGGACTGAAGCCGATATTGGAACTCGAGAGCGGAGCCAACGACCCGATGGCCTATATCCTGACGGTGACGCTGATCGGGATCGTGACCGGTGACGGTACGGACACGATCACCCCGCTGGAGATCATACAGAATGTACTCATTCAGTTAGTCATGGGAGCGGTAATGGGCTTTGCCTTCGGCAAACTCGTGGTGCAGCTCCTCAAGCGCGTACGCCTCAGCAACCAGAGTCTCTATCCTATTATGGTGCTCTCGGCCTGCGTGTTTATCTTCGGCGTGACGTATTATATGAAGGGCAATCCCTACCTGGCTGTCTATATTGGCGGACTGATCATCGGTAACACCAAGTTCACCCGCAAGCGGCAGACCAAGTCCTTCTTCGACGGTCTGACCTGGCTGGCGCAGTTGGTGATGTTCCTGATGTTGGGTCTGATGGTGCGTCCGCCCGAACTGATGAGTTGGGAGGTCTGGGTGCCCTGTCTGATCATCTCGGTAGTAATGATCTTCGTCTCCCGGCCGATCAGTGTCTTCCTATGCATGTTGCCCTTCAAGCAGTACAAACTGCAGGATCGGCTGATGCTGAGTTGGGTAGGCCTGAAGGGTGCGGTGCCGATCATCTTTGCGATCATGTGCGTAGCGGAGAATGTGCCGCACGCCAGTTTGCTGTTCAATGTCGTCTTCGCCTGCACGCTGGTGAGCCTGCTCGTGCAAGGCACTACGCTGAATCGCATGGCACGTCGTCTGCACCTGGTGGCACCGGCCGAAATGGAACGTCATCTCTACTACTTCGATATCGACCTGCCGGAGGAGATCGAGAGCCTGGCGCGCGAACGCGAAGTGGATGAGAGCCTGATGCAACGCGGCAATTGTCTCAAGGACCTGGCGATCCCCAAGGGAACGCTCGTTATCATGGTTCGCCGCGGGGAGAACTTCTTCATCCCGACCGGCTCGACGGAGTTGCAACTGGGCGACCAACTGCTCATCATCTCCGACCACGATGCGGCCGTGGCCAAAGAGGCCCTGGAGAAAGCCGAGGAGGAAGAGAACGACATCATCGAACTGCAAATTATGAATAACACCGTGGATTTCGTCAAGACCATGTGGCGAAAGATGAAGGGTGAAGATACCAAACGACCAACGACTAACGACCAACGACTAATATGAAAACGATATTTCTGACCGGAGCAACCGGAACGATGGGATTTGCGGGTATGCAGGAGCTTTTGCGCTACCCGGAGCAATACAAGGTGCGCGTACTGGCGCGACCGAGCGAGAAGAATAAGAAGCTGTTGGCCCCTTATCTGGACCGCATCGAGGTAGTGTGGGGCGATCTGACTAAATACGAGGATGTGCTCCGTGGCGTGACGGGTTCCGACTACGTGTTGCACGTGGGAGGGATGGTATCTCCGCAGGCCGACTATCGTCCGACGGCTACGCGCAAGACCAATGTCAAGGCGGCGGAGAATGTTCGCGATGCCGTGCTGGCGCAAGGCGACAATCAGCCTGCCGTGGTCTATATCGGTTCGGTAGCCCAAATGGGCGACCGCCGCGAACCGCTGCATTGGGGTCGCGCCGGCGATCCTATCTGCGTGTCGGCCTACGACCACTACGGTATCACCAAAGCCTGGGCGGAGCGTATCCTGACCGATAGCGGTATCCGCCGGTGGGTGAGTCTCCGCCAGTCGGGTATACTCTACCCCGCTATTCTGAAGAACTACGACCCGATCATGTTCCATGTCCCGATCCGCGGCGTGCTGGAGTGGGCTACGGTGGAGGACAGCGGACGACTGCTCGAACGCGTCTGCCGCGACGAGGTGCCGGAACGCTTCTGGAAACGGTATTATAACATCGGTTCGGGTGCACAGTATCGTCTCTCCAACTACGAGTTCGAGTGCCTGCTGCTGGATGCCATCGGTTGTCCGAAGCCCGAACAGATATTCTCCGCCAAGTGGTTCACCACCCGTAATTTCCACGGTATGTGGTACCTCGACGGCGACGAACTGGAAGAGATGCTTCATTTCCGCGACAACATCCCCGTGCAGGATTATTTCCGCCAAATGGCCCAAAGCGACTCAGTACCCGGCGGCATTAAGTTTGCCGCTAAGACCAAGATCGCCCGTCTCTTCCCGCACGTGGTCAAACTGGCTATGTACTTCATGGCAATGAAGCGCGAACACGGCACGCAGTGGTGGATCTTGCACCGCAAGCAGCAGCGCATCAATGCCTACTACGGTTCGCTGGAGAAGTACCGCGCAATCCGTCCCTGGAAACAGATGGACCTCTCGCATCCCTCCAACGAGGCCATCCGCCTCGACCACGGCTACGATGAGCAGAAACCGATGGAAGAGTTCACCATCAAGGATATGCAGGCCGCTGCCGCCTTCCGCGGCGGTAAGTGCCTGAGTACCACGATGGTAAAGGGCGATTGGGACACCAAACTCGAATGGCAATGCGCCGAGGGACATAAGTTTATGGCTTCACCGCGACTCGTCTTGCTCGGCGGACATTGGTGCCCGGAGTGCTTCCCGTGGCCCTATCCCAACGTCAGCTACAGCCGTCCGTGGCAGTGGGATCGCGAGGCCAAACACAACCCCTTCTTTGCCCAGATATGGGCGCCCCTCCACGATGCCGACGAAGACAATGTTTACGGCCCGGAGGTCTTCGACGGCTGGGAGAAATAAGGGATCTCGCCTATAGCAAAATGAAAAACACACAATAGACTATGTATTTTGACGAACTACCTCTCTCCGACGGTGTATTGGATGCCCTTTGGGATATGCATTTCGACGAGTGTACACCGGTGCAGGAAAAAACTATACCCGTCATCCTCGACGGCCGCGATGTGATATCGTGCGCCCAGACGGGTACCGGCAAGACGGCGGCGTATATCCTGCCGCTACTCACCAACCTCGAGTTCGACAACCACGATCCCGACAAACTCAATGCCATCATTATGGCGCCTACTCGCGAGTTAGCCCAGCAGATCGACCAACAGATGCAGGGATTCGGTTACTTCGTGCCCTTCTCCTCGGTGGCCGTCTACGGCGGTCGCGACGGCGGAGCCTGGGGTACGCAGATACGCGGCCTGCAGACCGGAGCTGATGTCGTCATCGCTACGCCCGGACGTCTGCTCTCCCATATGAATATCTACGACATCGACTTCTCCGGCGTCAAGTATTTCATCCTCGACGAGGCCGACCGCATGCTTGATATGGGTTTCTACGACGATATCATGACCATCTACAAACGCCTTCCGCAGGACTGCCAGAAGATCATGTTCTCCGCTACGATGCCGGCTGATATTCGCAAGATGGCGAAGGCGATCATGCACGACCCCGTGGAGGTGCAGATCGCGATCTCCCGTCCGCCCGAGACGATCCATCAGATGGCCGTCAGTCTCTACGACGGCCAGAAGACCCGGATGGTGAAGTCGCTTATCAAGGAGGGTATGAAGAAGGTGATCGTCTTTGCCGGCAAGAAACAGCGGGTTAAAGACCTTACCATCGCCTTGCGCCAGAAGGGACTCAACGCCCGCGCCATGCACTCCGACCTGGAGCAGAAGGAGCGCGATGAAGTCATGCTGGCCTTCCGCAATGCCAAAATCGACGTGCTCGTAGCGACCGACATCGTCGCCCGCGGTATCGACGTGGACGATATCCCCTTGGTCATCAACTACGACGTACCCCGCGATGCCGAGGACTATGTGCATCGTATCGGACGTACCGCCCGCGCCGAAAACAAAGGTGAGGCTGTGACTTTCGTCAGCCCCGATGATCAGAAATATTTCCGTAAGATAGAGTCTTTCCTGAAAAAGAAGATCGAACGTATTGCCGTGCCCGAGGAACTGGGCGAGACACCTACAATCGACGAATCCTCCACTCCTTCGGGTAAAGGTTGTTCAGGCGGTTCCCGACGTTCTTGGCGAAACCAACGGCGACGCCCTGGTAAGTCAAAAGCAAAATCCCCAAAGGCAAATCCGTAGGCGCATCGATCGCCTCCAGCCTCAGATACTTTAAGGCCGTCTCGACATCCAACTCCAGATTCGGGAAGGCCTTTTTATTGAGCGCCTTGGCCATCGACAGTGCATGCTGCGGCGCAACGGATCGACCTCTCTCTTCGCCAATACCGAAGCCCGTGGAGATACAAATAAGCTGCGTCGACAGGTACTCGATCAGCTCCTTCCACTTTTTGGGGTAGGCCGTCATGAACCGGTCGTTCTGACGAATCACCCACTGCTCGGGATGGATGAGCCATCGGCGCATCTCCGCCTCATAGGTCACCGTCGGATCACCTTTCTTACCCTCGCGCACGCGGTAAGGCGCGAACGAGTCGTCGTACTTGCGCAGCACGCAGAGGTAGAATCCCTCGCTCTTAGTCTTATGCGGATAGAAATGGTAGCCGGGATAGCCCTCCGTGATTCCCCATGACGGATCGTGCTGCAGCGGCAGGATATCCGCGCCGAGGCAGTCGGCCACCCACTGCGCGTTGTCCTCATTCTCCTCCTCGTTGAAGGTGCAGGTCGAGTAAATCAGGATCCCGCCCGGCTTCAGCGACGGCC
Source organism: uncultured Bacteroidales bacterium (assembly GCA_946404495.1). Taxonomy (GTDB): domain Bacteria; phylum Bacteroidota; class Bacteroidia; order Bacteroidales; family Paludibacteraceae; genus Colicola. The sequence goes on along the minus strand of CAMJDT010000004.1, from coordinate 23,085 downwards.
ACACGTCCATCAGTATCTTCCTTTGCCTTTCGGCGCACATCTTCACATTCTGCACGCTCCATTCCTTGCGGGCGTCCTGATCCTTGCGAAACATACCCTCACCCGAGCAGGGTGCATCCACCAGCACGCAGTCGAACAGATTCCGGCATCTCTCTCCGAAGTCCTCTGCCGTATTATGCGTCACCACGGTGTTACCGTTGCCCCATTTTTGGATATTCTCGCTTAGGATAAACACGCGCTGACGGTTCACTTCGTTGCTCAGCAGCAGACCCTCATCGCCTATGTACTGACTGATCAGCGTGGACTTACCGCCCGGAGCGGCACACAGATCCAGCACAACGCTGTCGCGCCTTACGTACTGCTCCAGCGCCTGCTGCACATACATCGACGCCGCCTCCTGCACGTAGTAGCAACCGGCATGAAACAACGGATCCAAGGTAAACTGCGGACGCTCTGCCAGATAGTAACCGTCTATGTGCCAAGGTACCTCCGCCGTGTCACAAGGGAACGACAACACATCCCTCTTGTCATTCAGACGGATACTGGTAGGCTGTTCTTCCTCCAAAGCGCGAAACAACAGGTCTGATTCCGACCCCAACTGTTGGCGCATTCTATCGAGAAATTCTATCGGCAACATAATTCAGCGTGCAAAATTACAAAAAAATTTGCATATGTGCAAACTTTTTTGTATTTTTGCAGCCGAATATGGATAATTTACTACAAATACAGGACTTAAACCCGTCGCAACAGGCGGCGGTGACGTATAATGAGGGACCTCAACTGGTGATTGCCGGAGCGGGTTCGGGTAAGACGCGCGTACTGACCTATAAGATTGCCTACCTTCTCGCTTCGGGTGTCAAGGCCAGCAATATCCTCGCCCTCACCTTTACCAACAAAGCCGCGCGCGAGATGCAGGAGCGTATCCGGAAACTGGTGCCGGCCTCCATGTCGCGTTATCTCTGGATGGGAACGTTCCACTCTATCTGTTACCGCATCCTCCGTCACGAATGCGAGCGGCTCGGCTTCACGCGCGACTTCTCCATCTACGACACCTCCGACCAGAAATCGCTCCTCAAGCAGATCATCAAGGAGCAGATGCTCGATGACAAGATCTACAAACCCGCCGTCATCCATAGCCGTATCTCGGCCGCCAAGAACCGCCTCATCACCCCGGAGACCTATGCGATGAATGCCGACTACCGCAAGCAGGACAATCAGGAACGCCTCTACGAGATGAGTCATCTCTACGAGCTCTATCAGGCACGCCTCCGCGCCGCCAACGCGATGGACTTCGACGACCTCTTGGTCAATCTCTGCAAGCTCCTGCAAGAGTACCCCGACGTCAAGACCTACTATCAGAATATCTTCCAGTACGTCCTCGTAGATGAGTACCAGGACACCAACTATGCCCAGTACCTCATCGTCAAGCAGTTGGCCGAACCCCAAAACAAGATCTGCGTCGTGGGCGATGACGCGCAGTCCATCTACTCCTTCCGCGGAGCCGACATTCGCAATATCCTCTCCTTCCAGAAGGGCTATCCCAACGCCCGTCTCTTCAAGCTCGAGCGCAACTACCGCAGCACGCAGACCATCGTGCGGGCAGCCAACAGCCTCATCAAGCATAACGCCAACCAGATCTATAAGGAGGTCTATTCCGAGAATGCCGAAGGTGCACGCCTGCGTCTGACCGGCTATCTCTCCGACCGCGAGGAGGCGCAAGGTGTAGTACAAGGCATCAGCCTCTATCTGCGACGCACGCTCAGCGACGGACGTCGCGCGACAGCCGACGACGTAGCCGTACTCTATCGTACCAACGCGCAATCGCGTGCGCTCGAGAACGAACTGCGTCATTTCGACATCCCCTACCGCATCTACGGCGGCACGTCGTTCTACCAGCGCAAGGAGATCAAGGACGCCGTGTCCTATTTCCGCCTCACCGCCAACCCCTACGACAACGAGGCGCTCATCCGCGTCATCAACTATCCCGCACGCGGCATTGGCGATACCACCGTCAAGCGCCTCTCCCTCTGCGCCACCGAACGCGCGGTATCCATGTTTGAGGTAGCCGCCAACCCCGATGGCTTCGGACTGCCCGCTGCGCCCGCTACCAAACGCAAACTCGAATCCTTCGCCGCCATGATTCAGCGTTTCCAGGAACTCATCGAGACACAAGACGCCTATTTCTTTGCCGAAACCGTCATGCGCGAGTCGGGTATCATGACGGCGGCTGCACTCGACACCACCCAGGAGGGTATCGACCGCAAACTCAACCTCGAGGAACTGCTCTCCGGTATCCACGATTTCGTCGACCGCCGTATGCAAGAGGGCATCTCCTTCACGCCCGTTCAGGATTTTCTGGGTGAGATCAGTCTGCTCACCGACCAGGACGAAAACCTGCAGGACCACACGCCGCGCGTCACGCTCCTCACCGTCCATGCCGCCAAGGGACTGGAGTTCCCGATCGTCTATATCGTAGGCCTCGAGGAGAACCTCTTCCCCTCGCAGTTCTGCAAATCCAATGCCGAGATGGAGGAAGAGCGGCGACTATTGTACGTCGCCATCACCCGCGCGATGGAGGTCTGCAACCTCACCTACGCCCGGCAGCGCTTCAAGAACGGTAGCATCAATTTCTCTTCGCCGTCGCGCTTCCTCAACGACCTCGACCGCAATTGCCTTCAACTCACCCAGCCCGGCGAGACGGAGACACGATCATCGGGGCCTCGTTATACCGGTATCCCGGTATCCCGTGATCCCGAGACCCGCTTTGCCGCTCCCCCGCGCCCCGGCAACCTCACGCGCGTCACGGCTGACAAGTCTTCTGCCCCTGCCTCTGCCGCCTACGAAGCCGGTACCCGCGTCCGTCACCGCGTCTTCGGCGACGGCACGGTCCAGCGCGTCTATCGCGAGAACGATAACGACAAGATCGATATCCTCTTCGACAAAAACGGCAAGAAGACCCTCCTCCTCACCTACGCCAAACTCGAAAAAATCTAAAATCTAAAATTTGAAATCTTAAATCTTAAATATATAGTGCTAATCCGGCCAACCCGGATAGCACTATAAGTAGCATCGGGTGACTGATTGCCTGCACCGCCTTCGTCCCCTTCAGCCGCGTCCTGGCCGTCAGGTCGGGGAGGATACTCAGCAGCAGTACCGTGCCGAAGATGACCCAACTCATCGCATCGATAAACGAAGCCGGGTTCATCAGGCTCCACGCGGCATAGGCAACTAACAGCACCACCAGCACCCGTATCACTCGCATCGCTACCTGATAGATTCGATTCTCGCTCCAGCGCGCCTGCAGGCGGTCGTAGATGCGGCAGATGATCAGCATAATAATGAGACTCGGCAGCACGATGGCAAAGCTCGCCAACAGACTGCCCCAAACCGTGCCCGTAGCGGTATAGCCTACATAGGTCGCGCAGTTCATACCGACAGGCCCCGGGGTCATCTGACTGATAGCGACGATATCCACAAACTCCTGATCGGTCATCCAGCCGTGCGCAATCACCTCCTCGCGGATCAGCGAGATAATAGCCATGCCTCCGCCGAAGCCTAAGAGACCGACGCGCACAAACGCTATGAACAACTGCCAGTAGATCATATCTTCCTCGCCATCTTAACGACCGCTGCCGCGATCAGTGCTACTACCGCCGGACGGATGCCCTTGAACATCGCCTCCACCCAACCTATCTCCTTAAACTGCTGAAACCATATCGCGATCGCCAATATGATCACGATCGACGGCAGCACGGCGCCCAATACCGTGGCCACCACGCCTTTCCAACCCGCTATCCGATGACCGATAAAGATGGCACTGTTAACGGCAATCAGTCCCGGCGCGGCTTGCGCCAAGGCGATCATGTTCAGAAACTCCTTCTCGTCAATCCATTTCCTCACATCTACCACCTCTCGCTGAATCAGCGGCAACATCGCATAGCCTCCACCTAAGGTGAAGGTACCGATCTTCAGGTACGTCCAAAATAACTGCAGAAGTCTGCGTCCCTCGCCGCTAACCGCTAACCGCTCTCCGCTCACCCTTACTTATCCTTCAACTGCTGCTTGATGAACTTCGCCATCATATTGATCGCCGCGTTGTTGTGTCCGCCTTGCGGGATGATGACATTGGCGTAGCGTTTGCAGGGCTCGATGAACTGCTCATGCATCGGCTTTAGTACGCGTTGGTAACGCTCGATGACAGCCTCGATGGTACGTCCGCGCTCCACGATATCGCGCTTGATGACACGTATCAGACGGTCGTCGCCGTCCGCGTCCACGAACACCTTCAGGTCCATCTCATCCCTCAGCTCCGGATGATGCAGCGTCATGATACCCTCCACGATGATGATATCGCTCGGCTCCACGTGTATCGTATCCTTCTGACGCGTCGAAGTGATGTAGTCGTAGATCGGTTGCTCTACGGCATGACCCTCCTTCAACTCCTGCAGGTGCTTGATCAACAGCGGCCATTCGAAGGCATTCGGGTGGTCGAAATTGATCTTCTGACGCTCCTCCGGCGGAACGGACGAAGAGTCGTTGTAGTACGAGTCTAAAGGAATGACAGTGACTTCGCCTTTCGGAAGGCGTTCTATGAGTTTTCTGACCACCGTTGTTTTACCCGAGCCGGTGCCACCCGCTATTCCGATGATGAACATAAAAGCACATTTATCTTATCGGGCTGCAAAGGTACTACAAAATTTTGACATATGCAAAATTTTGGTAAAGAATTTTTAAAATGCGGGCGAAAGTACTATATTTTTTTTCGTCATAACGTCATGACGTCATGACGTCATCCCGACTAAAGACTAAACAAATATTCCATCGCCTCCCTTATCTCCTCCTCGCTTGCCGTGCAGTCGTATTCGGGTTCGCCGATGGCCCTGAGCAGCACAAACCGGATCTCGCCGCCTACGTTCTTCTTATCCTGCCGCATGAGCGCGATGAGTTTATCGTAGTCGCGGCACGTGAAGCCGATTTTACCGTAGTGCTCGATCATCAGGTGCGTCATTACCCGCAGCACCTCTCTGTCCAACCCGCGTTTCACCACCGACAGATACAGCGCCGCCACCAATCCCTGCATCACTGCATACCCGTGCGGCAGGTCGCGGCCTTGCTGCAGCGCCAGTTCCTCCAGCGCGTGGCCGACGGTGTGGCCTAAGTTGAGCCATTTGCGGATATTCTTCTCCTTGGGGTCGCGCCGTACGATGGACTCCTTGATGGCGCGAATCCGCAGCACCAACACCTCGCTGATCGCTCCGTCCTCCAGGGCCCGGAGCGCAGCGTAGTAATCCTCTTTGCCGCTTAGCATTCCGGTCTTGATCACCTCCGCCATGCCGCTGAGGAACTCCCGCTGCGGTAGGGTCTGAAGGTAGCTCATATCGATGATCGTCTTCGCCAGCTTATGAAAAGTGCCGACGCTGTTCTTATAGCCCTTCCAGTCGATACCCGTCTTGCCGCCGATAGATGCATCCGCCATGCTCAGCAGCGTCGTCGGCACGATGCCGAAACGCATGCCGCGTTTGTAGGTAGAGGCCGCAAAGCCGCCCAAGTCGCTGATGCTGCCGCCGCCTACACATAGCAGCATATCCCGCCGCGTAGCTTCGTGCCGCATCAGAAACGCCCAGACCTTCTCCGCGTTCCTCAGCGTCTTGCACCCCGCGCCGCCTTTGATCTTCAGCGTCGGATACGGCCATTTCCGCCTTATGCACCTATCTTGCAATACAAACGTCATCCCTTTTCACCTTTCACCTTTCAACTTTCACCTTGCCTCGCGTACGCGTCCACAATACGCGAAACCAGCGGATGCCGTACGATATCCTTCTGGTTGAACTCCACGATGGCTATACCTTTTATATCGCGTAGGCGCGCGATAGCATCTTTCAGTCCCGACCGCTGCGAAGCCGGCAGGTCGATCTGCGTCAGATCGCCCGTCACGATCATCTTACCGTTGATGCCGAGTCGCGTGAGGAACATCTTCAGCTGCGAACTCGTCGTGTTCTGTGCCTCGTCCAGTATGACGACTGCATCACTCAGTGTCCGTCCGCGCATGAAGGCCAAAGGCGCTATCTGTATCGTGCCGCGCTCCATGTATTCGTTGAGTTTGGCACCGGGAATCATATCCATTAGCGCGTCGTACAGCGGTTGCAGGTAGGGGTCGATCTTATCCTTCATGTCGCCCGGCAGGAATCCCAATTTCTCGCCTGCCTCCACGGCCGGTCGGCTTAGTATGATGCGTTTCACCTCGCGGTTCTTGAGTGCTCGCACCGCGAGCGCGATTGCCGTATAGGTCTTACCGCTGCCGGCAGGGCCGGTGGCAAACAAGAGGTCGTTCTCTTCGTACAGATCCACCAGCCGCTTCTGATTCACCGATCTGGCTACGATGCTCTTGCCGTTCACGCCGTGCAATATCAGGCTCTCTTTCTGATACTCTTGCGGTTGGTCGCCGTGCAGCAGCGTCAGGATCTGCTGCTCGTTGAGCGTGTTGTTGGCGATGCAGAAGCGCTCCACCGCCCGTAGGTTCTTCTCGAAGCGGTTAATCGACGCCTCCGCGCCGCTCACCTTCACCTGATATCCCCGCGCCACGATCCTGAGATCGGGGTGCTGGTTCTTGAGGCAGAGGATATTGCGATTGTTTACTCCATAAAAGACGGACGTATCCGTATTGTCGTTCAGTTCTATAATTCGGTCCATAAAGGGATGTTTTTCATAAACGCTATCGTGTTCTCTTCCACGCGTGCCGCGATGCTCTCGCGGCCGTTCGATAGGATGAGGTAGGGGGCACCGATCAGTCGGTTGTAGACGGCAGCCTGATCCAGCGTGCGCTGCGTCAGCGCGACCGTGTCGGCTTTGAATTCCATCAGCATCATCGGCTGCATCTGCCGGTTATAGATGATGGCATCCGCACGCTTCGCCGGCATCTCCGGCGGGGTCGGTATCGCTACTTCTACAGCGATGAGCGAGGCCGGATACCCCCGCTCATCTACCATTTCTCTCAGTATCGTTTGGCGGACATACTCCTCCGGCGTCAGACGCACATACTTGCGCCTCCACGCACACCACACCTGCTCCTTCCCGTTTTCTGTCCTAACTCTCACCAAACTATCACCTATCACCTATAACCTATAACCATTATTTCTGCCAATTATCCTTCAGCGACGCCGTCCTATTGAAGATCAGCTTCTCCGCCGTCGTGTCGGGATCCACTACAAAGTATCCCTGCTTCAGGAACTGATAGTGATGCTGTTCGCTGACGCCGTCGTTGACGGGCAGCTGTTTCATCTCGCTCTTGAGCGAAGGCTCTACCTTGCAGTTCACGACCTTGAGACTGTCGGGATTCAGCAGCTCGCGGAAGTCGCCTTCCTCGGCCGAGGGGTTCTCTACGGCGAAGAGACGGTCGTACAATCGTGCCTCGGCATCGATGCAGCGCTTGCAGTCTACCCAGTTGATGGTCGATTTGGTCTTGCGGTTGCCGCCCTCGGTTCCGGATTTCGACAGCGGGTCGTAGGTAGCATATACGGTCGTCACGCGTCCCTCGGCATCCTTGTCGCAGCCGGTAGCTTGGATGATATACGCCGATTTCAGTCGCACCTCCCGTCCACCGGGGCTCAAGCGGTAGAAGTTCTTATCCGCCTCTTCTTGGAAGTCGCCGCGCTCGATATAGAGCTCCCGTCCAAACGGCATCTCACGCGTGCCGAGTTCGGGCTTACCGTCGATGTTCTCACCGATGATCGTCTCGCCCTCGCCTTCGTAGTTGGTCAGTACCAACTTCACGGGGTCGAAGATCGCGCATACGCGCGGCGCGGTCTCCTTCAGGTCCTCACGCACGGTGTGCTCCAAGAGGCCCAAGTCGATCATACCTTCCACTTTGGTGTAACCTATCTTATCGATAAACGCACGGATCGCGCGGGCGCTGTATCCGCGGCGACGCAGACCGCAAACGGTCGGCATACGCGGGTCGTCCCAGCCGGCTACCAGCCCTTCCTTCACCAGTTGCAGCATCTTCCGCTTCGACATGACGGTGTAGGTGATGTTGAGTCGGTTGAACTCATACTGATGCGGACGGTAGTCGCTGTCGGCAAACTGGTCGATGAACCAGTCGTACAGCGGACGGTGTACCACGAACTCCAGCGTGCATATACTGTGCGTCACGCCCTCGAAGTAGTCGCTCTGTCCGTGCGCGAAGTCGTACATCGGATAGACGTTCCACTTGCGGCCCGTACGGTGGTGCGGGTGAGTGGTGATAATGCGGTACATGATCGGATCGCGGAAGTGCATATTGGGATTCGCCATATCAATCTTGGCGCGCAATACCATCTTGCCGTCCTCTATTTCGCCGTTCTGCATCGCTTGGAATAGTCGGAGGTTCTCCTCGATCGGGCGGTCTCTGTAGGGCGAAGCCACACCCGGCTCGGTCGGCGTACCCTTCTGGGCAGCGATCTGTTCGGCCGTCTGTTCGTCTACGTAGGCCTTACCCTCTTTGATGAAGCGGATAGCCAGGTCGTAGAGCTGTTGGAAATAATCGCTTGCGTAGTAGATCTGTCCCCAACGGAATCCCAACCAATGGATATCGTTGCGGATGCTGTCCACGTATTCTACGTCTTCCTTGACGGGGTTGGTGTCATCAAAACGTAGGTTGCATACGCCGTTATATCGCTCGGCGATACCAAAGTCCATGCAGATAGCCTTCACGTGACCGATATGCAGGTAGCCGTTCGGTTCCGGCGGAAAACGTGTCTGTATCCTACCGTTGTTCTTACCCTCCGCGAGATCTTTCTCGACGATTTGCTCAATGAAATTCAAACTTCTTTCCTCTTGTTCCATATAGTTGTTTCTAATTAATTTCTTCTTTTTTGTCTTTTTTCGGTATCCCGTTATCCCGGTATCTCGGTATACCGAGTTCGGTATTCCGGTATCTCGTTATCCCGGTATCCCGTTAATTGATCACCGGTATCCCGAGTTATTTTATCCTCCTCGTCCCTTGGCACTCAGGGTATCCTGAGCAGCTCCAGAACGGTTTCCCGGCATTAGTGCCTTTCTTCGCAACCCGCTGGATCATCGGCTTGCCGCACTTCGGGCAGACTGGCGCCTCTTGCTCCTCGCTCTTCTTGGCGCGATGTTGCAGCCGTTCGCTACTCAGTGCCTCCGTAAATCCTCCTTCTTCCGTAAAGGACTCCTGCTGATGCTTCATCTGCTTATTGAGCATCATCGTGAGTTTGTCACTGAGCACTATTAGGCATCGTGCTGCCGTTAGGGAGTCGTTCGCGTTCAGCCATGTGCTGAATTTCTGCTTCTGACGGAGTATATGCTCGGCGCTGAGGTGCTGCACGTCGTCCGTATAGGTCGGCTTATCGAGATTCGTTTTTAGCAGCTGTTGGCGGTTCGCGTCATTGATCGACCAAGGCGTCTCTTCGTGAACGAGCAGCCAGTTGAAGTAGTCGTTTGATAACTCAGCCAGACTCGCGCGGGCGACGTCGGTCAACTTCATCTCCGTCTCGCGCGAGGTACTATGCCGCGAGTTGCCTTCGGCAATGTTGGCGGTCGTCGAACGAGCCGCCATCGTCATCTGGTCATACAGCCTGCCGCAAGGATCGTTCTTCAGGTTCAGATAACGGGAGCAGAAGTCTTGCGTCGCAAGTTGAATGACGTTAGCCAGCACCCACGTATCGAGCCAGTAGTAACTTGATCGGCGACTGATATCCAGCATAGTAGTATTGTTTTTATTGTTGTTTTTTGGTTAATTCTCTCGGTATCCCGTTATCCCGGTATCTCGGTATACCGTTAATTCCGGCCGCCCGTTCGTTATCTCGTTATACCGGTATCACGGTATCCCGTGAATAAATCGGCGGCCATCATTATCTCGTTATCCCGAGATTTTAGCCTGCAAAATTACAACAAAATTTCGACATATGCAAAATTTTGTTGAAAAAAATGAAAAACTCGTCCCAAAAGCATTATTTTCCCCTTCGGTATACCGTTATCTCGGTATCCCGGTATCCCGAAAAAAGTGCCACCGCGACTCTCCCGAGCAGCGGTGGCGAAAAAATCATTATGAAAATTAACCACTCCTTTCGGAGGGTTTGGGTCTAAACGCTCCTATCGTACCTGTGCGCCGGTAGCGTCGTACGCCTTACCGTCGCGGAGGATATAGAGTCGGCCTCCGACGAATACCTTGCGCACATCGGCATTGGCATTGGCATTGGCTGCATTCTCGATTTCCGTTACGACGTTCTGAACGGGGAACTCTAATGAGAAGCGGCCCTCGTAAGTACCTGTCGTGAGATTAACGGTGTAATCCATCAGTCCGAGGTTAGTGCGCGAGCTATTGGCGTTATCAATGAGCCATACATCGCCTCCGTTCGTGCCTTCCGGCATCGAGAAGGTGTACTCTCCGTTCGCCGCAATCTTCACGCCTACCGGCACAACCGTCGTCGTCAACGGATGCGGCTGGCTGTTACCGGCAACAGGTATTACATCCGTTGTTACCGTCCAGATATTACCCTTACCGCTATTCTTCTCTTTGCAGAGATCGTAATTAAACTCAAATCCGGTCGTAACGTTCACATCGTCAGTTAAACGCACGTAAGTATGGTCTTCCTCGATACTATCGCGCATCAACTTAAGGCAATACTCACTATCCGGTAATTCTAGAACGCGAGCCGCAACCGATTGAGCAACGACTTTACTTACACTCGTCCAGCTCAAGCTTGCACCGCTATATTGTACGAGATACGACCACATGGATTTAAATTCAAATGGGGAATCCTCTCCGGTAGTAACAACACTCAACGTATTATCACTATTCCACTCGTACAGATACAACTTTCCTTCTGGCGTCCAATAAGTACCGGCTTCGGGTACGGCAATATTGCCATCAGCACCGGGATTCGTCGGATCTTCACCTGTTGTAATAGCATGCGATACATTGTGGAAACTCGGTGTTCCGATACAATGCCAATAACTATCTACTACGCGACGGTCTTTGTCTGTATTTGCTACTGACTTGTCTGTACGACGGTCAATATGACACTGGAATTCACTTTGATTCTTAAATTCAACATCCACATTACCTGTCGTAATGTTAATTGGGCTAGCCTCACTACTACCGGACGGGAAATACAATTCCACTTGATGGATATTATTGGCCCAAGTTGTAGTATTGTTATATGCGAAATAGTCTAAATCCAGTGCCAAGATATATCCCTCGTAGGCCTTCAAGGTTGTATTTACATTGTTGATAAACTTCCAATTTGACGGAGAGTCTGCCCAGAAACCATTCTGTGCACGTCCTTTACCATCATAGTATTCAATTATCCAATGAGTACCGTAGGTTCCTACACTGCCAAAAACCTCATTGAGATTTACATCAAATGGGAACGAAATCCAGTACAAATCGCGTTGGTATTGGGTTAGCCAATTTTCATCATTCTCTTCTAAAGCAGGGTGGTTTCCACTCGCATTTGTTACAGATTCATCATAGACCCAGTTATTTGTACTAACCTCTCTTGCACAAGAAGCAACAGTCATCAATTCCGGATTGGCTCGGTTGTTCAGTCTCCAACGATTGAACTGCATGACTGCGTACACCGTGTGTACATCCGTTAAATTATAAGTATTCAACGTGATTTGCTGAGCAGCATCTTGACCATTACGAATCAACATAACATCAGCATTAATAGCCAAATTGTCGCTAAGTTCTGAAGGCAGCCAAGCTGTTACTAAACGGTTGATCTTAAAGTCATAAATAACGCGCATAGGATAAGCGGTTGTTCCTGTACCTCCAATCAATAATTCGGTTGTAGTTGAACTTCCTTTAAAATATTGAATAGCATTGGAACCGCCCGAGTTCGTGAAGTCCGCGGTCAGTTTGATGTATGTATTCGGTTTCGCATAAACATCCACTTGGTAAACCCAGTTATTGTCATCCTTAAAGAATGCCCAATCCGTCTGACCATCGGTAGTATGGTGCTCGCTCATGTCTTGTTTTGTGTACAAGCAGTTACTTGCATCTCCTTTTAAGACAAGGAACCTATCACTTTGCGAGGACGAACCACGCAGATATGCACGACTCAGTTTGTTCGTATTGGCATTGTACATGAAACGCACGTTAGCGTTTTGTTTCAGTTTACCTTCGCCTGATCCATACGCATAATCATCGGTATCAAAGTTTGCATTTCCGTTAGACAAACTATTGTTGTAGTCATTGGCAACTTCAAACTTCACTTTTCTTCCGGCGTCGTCATCACCTTGTACCCATTTCATCCAATAATGGGTATACGGATCGGTAGCTAACTTCGCCGAATAATCCGAGTAGGTCATCAAGTTGCTATTACCCTTGTAATTATTCCAACCACCATCTGCCTTATCCGTACGTATATAATAATTACCTGAATATTTCTCAAAATCCCAATCGGAAGTTGTGGCATTTTCAAAATCGGCACTTTCTTTGAGAGAAATCACATAAACAGCCGAATCGCTTGGGGCCGCAGTAGAGAACATCTCAGTTCCACTATCCCAACTGGTCGTATATTTGTAAATCTTCAACGTACGACCTGCAGGAGAACCGCTATTATATGCTCCGATAAAGAGCGACATCTTATCACTCGCATCACCAATCGTATTTGACCAAGTTGTCGTTCTGCCGTTATAGTATGCCATTTTGTAGTGTATACCACAAATATCAGGTTGGTTCAAACAGTGGTTTCCGTTACAAGAAGTGTTATCTTGAACCTCAGTACAAGCATTTGCACTAGCATTGTTATAATCTGCAGATTTGTGTGTTCCTGTTCCACTTGCTCCTACATTATCATTATACATATAGAAACTGACAGGACTATCATCAAACTCGCATTCGTACCACCAGTAATCGCCTTCTACTGCTTTTCTCGTCAACGTATGCGTTCCCGAGAAACCTGCACTAAATCCTTCTCCGTCCACAGGAGCCCAATATTTAACTCCAACTGTTGTTGTACCCCCATCTCCCCAATAATTTGCTTGATTTTTCATCAGGTTACTCGACACTTTGATGGTCATTTTAATCGGAGCCTTTGCTAAAGTGAAGACGCTCTCAGAGTAGTTTGTCGTACCCAAACCGTTTGTAGCAGATACGCGGAATGCAAATTCTGTATCTTCCTCCAAGCTATTAAGCGTATATCGATACGTGCCACCGCTTACATTATCAACAGAACCGGTACGTGTACCACCCGGTGTTTCTCCGTTAATAGTTATCGAGTGTGAAGTCAAAGTTGAGTAGTGGTTGTCAATAGCCACATCCACCACAAGTTTATTGGCATATACTCTTATTTTCGATAGCGTTATCTCCGGCATCTGCGGCTCTTCGATATTACTGAGCAGCCAGTTAGCGTCTGATTTATTCGTGCAACGGAAATATACATTATTATTTGCCACAAGAGGTTCTTGCGTAAAGGCGTATTCAACAGATTGCGACTGCGGCAATGATGTAGCATCATTTAAATGGACCTTGAAGTTTGTCCATTTCGGGTACTCAATATTGAATGAATACCATCCTGTTCCCCAATCTCCAGACTTAGATGTCATTGCCTCAGAAGCATTACCCCAAGTGTATTTGGAAACTTCGCCTTTCCAGATATGCACATATTTAGCCCAGTTGCTCGGATCCCATACATAGATGGTATAGTTCTTCCAAACTACGAAAGTCTGCTCGCTTGACTCCCAATCTCTTTGGTGAGTCCATTTTACTTTGAACTTATACTCACCAATAGCCTCCGGAGTATAAGTCGTACTCGTTCCTGCACTCGAAGCTACTACTTCCCAATCTGCCGATCCCGGAGTCTTTACATAGTAGGTAAAGTTTGACCCAAGAGCCACGAGGTTGTTTGTTACCGAAGCAACAAGACTAATAGTCGGCTCTGTTGCCAAATCAGCATCTGAGGCATTTGCACTATTGATTTGTGTTGCCAGAGTAACAGCCGGATCACTCGTTTTTTGAATATAGTACGAAACCGTTTGCTCTGCGCCGGTACTCTGGTAGGTGCCTTTCTTAAAATATGCCTTGAAAGTATATTGCACAGCACTTTCAGTTAAACTAAGATCGCTGGCAGCAATAGTTTGCGAGCCATCACTTACCGTTCCTTTCTCAGTAGAACCGATAGCATATTTAATTTCGCCACCTTGAGCAGATGTTGTCGGCGAAACCGTCATTGTCAAATTGGCCGATGAAACTTGCGATGTATATATTTTCCAAGCATTGCCGGAAGTAGTACCATCCCCGCCGCATATATTACTGCCTGCTTTTGTCACCGTCATCGATGATAATGCCTCTGTATATGTCGGATAGCTGACGGTAAGAAGTTTTGAACTTGTATTAAACGTAAATGTATACGAACCAGCGAGATCAACATGTAAGGTCATATTGTCTCCGTTATTCACGTCGTCTGCAGTTTTGCTATTGTTTGCACGATTAATAGTTGCTCCATTATCTGTATACCACTCATTCTCCTTACGATCAAATATCTTAAGTTTATAATCTCCTTCTGCTAATATAAAGGAAGTAGAATGAGTGTTAGTACCAGTATTAGGCAATCCACGATAATAGCCAAAGTCCGGTGTAGTACTACCATCTTCTGCAATACCCGCAATTACCCATCTATCCGAGAAACTTGCAGTAATTGTACCGCCATCAGAAGTTGCGGTAAATGTTTGTGGGTTAGTTGTAGAACTAGTCGGACTTATTCCTCCTCCGGAAGCAGTCCATTTATCAAACACATAGTGCTCATCTGGGGTTGCAGTAATTGATCTTCCCGAAACATAAATTACTGTTCCTGATCCTTTCGGAGACACATCGCCATTAGAACCCGCAGAGACAGTTGCTGTATGGTCAAATGCATAGGAATGCCATGTATTTCCAGCATAATCAAATATCTTCCCCTCATTACCTGATATAGTTTGATCTCCAGATTTATTCGCATCACTAGCCTGTTGTTTGAAGAGCACATGACTATAAGGAGGATTATTAAAAGTTACATAATAGAGGTCGGCACCATTATATGTTTTACTTCCATCTCTCGTCATTGTCGGAGTATTCGAATAGTTGTTATTCAAACCATCCGACCAACCACTATTCCATCCATAAGCACTTATCGTGCCCCATGAAGAAGTTGTTCCATTCTTTACAAAATAAATGGTCGCATCATGACATAACGTAACCCATCTCTGTCCACTATGATAACCTATGTACAATTTGTTATTGATACTACTTACGCCAACCCAATTCCCATCACTAAATGCTTCATATGTCGAGACTTTAGAGCCGTTCTTATAATGATAAAAGAAAATTTTGGCATTATCATCTGACGTAATAGACTTGGAATAAATGGGATACCCTTCGTACGTATATTCAGTTTTTGTCATGCCGACTTCACCAGTCCATTGTGAGTTTGGATTATAGTTATATCCAATCTTTACTTCAGACGTGTTAGAGTCCCAAGCGTCACTAAATAATGCGCCAGACACATAAATCGTAGAAGTCGTCGCCCACGCGTTGGTTACACTTAGCACGCTCAATAGAGCTAATGCCATTAATTTTAAATAAATCTTTTTCATAATGTTTTATATTTTTTGGTTTATATTATTAAGCGTTTTTATCTAGCATATGATAAGAGTATGCATCTATCATATCTGAAAAAGTGGCCGTTGAGCAAAATTCATTATAATTCCTAAAGTCATCATCCGAAAGTTTAACGTATAACAAGCGCCTCTGCATTTCAGATAGTTGTATTTTATCCTTTTGCTCGTCAGTTAAAGAGGAGTTGGTAAACTTAAATAAAAGATCATATTTACATTTTAGTTCATCATACTGAGTTATACTTTGAGTGGTAGCATCTACTACGTAATTGTAATCTTCGGAAGGCTGCATATTGTGCATCGGATCAAGTAAAACAACATAGAATGTAGTACCTACAATGAAACCGATAATTCTACCAGATCCTTGAGTAATATTCAATTGACAAATTTCATCTGGACCTATGAGAATCTGATCGTTTTTGGGAAGCCAACTTAAGTCTTCAAATTTTATTGGTATATTCGGTTGACTCCATTTAATTCTATGAAATCGTGATGATTTTTCATACATTATATCAACAATTTTTCTCTCCGAGTATCTTTTAATAGCATCTAATAATGAACTAAACCAGTGGACATCACAATCGCCAATACCAAAGAATTCTCTCTCTCGAAAGAACTCGAAAGAGAAAGACAGATGATTTTCGATTTTTACCCTAAGGTCTTTTAATCTCTGTTCATTTGATGTTACAAGATTTTTCTTATAATTGCTCATATCTTTGTTGATAATAGGCCTTCATAGTATCAACTGATATTCTATTATCACAAGCCTCAAAAGGACCACACCCCTGTCTTGCTTCCATCCAAGGAGCCTCATTGTGAGTCATCGCCTCTAGTTCCACGCCACTGAATTGCCCGTAATTATCCAGTATGTAATCAACAAATTCCTTATCTTCTCGTTCTAACTGAGGATTCTCAATCTGTCGATCGTTTAGAGAAATTTGCGAATAAAGATACTTTCTATCCACAAAACGTTCGTAAATCTGCTTATTAACTGGCCCGTGAACCCACGCTCTAAAACTAACTTGTGGGTTATAAAATCTTGTTCCTAAGATACCAAGATGCCAAGCCTCAATATAGTATAATAACTTTTGGAGCTTTAAATTAGATAAAGTCCCGTGTTCTCCATCAGCTAGCATCGCTGATATTACATAATCGGCTGTCAAATTAATGTCTGCCATATTATTGATTTTTTTGCTATTTCTTTTATTAGTAACTACAACCTAATGCAATGTGCTCTAGATATATTCATACCCAAGGGCGGATAATTGCAAATTGATACCATAAGAACTCTTGACTGAAGCAGAATCTCCTTCAAGCAATCCTTCGTCAATCATATCAGCAACTACAGACCAAAATAAATCTCTTTCTTCAGACAAAGCCCTCTTTAGATAGGTATTATTCCAATAGTTGCGATGAACCATTTGACCTGGCTTTATTCCGTCCTGCCGAAATTTAGACAATATGTCTGTTCTAATTTGTTCCCTTGTCATAATATCCAAAGTTTTAGTTACTTTTTCTTCTTTACGCATAGCACCAACTCTCTATCAATCTCGCCATCTCCTCTGCCCATTGTTCGTTGAAACGGTCACATATCCCTTTCGGCGCAACACGTGGGGTAGTGCCATTTTCGTATATTCGTGCATTACATGTCCTAAAAAGTCGATACCCCTTGTCCATATAGCTCTCAATCAATTCTGCCGTGGCTCCATCATAACGGCAGGCAGCAAGTATAATGGCGCAATCTTTATCATATAAGGTTTTCATCCAACCTTTTTGGCACGACCTAGGGTCTCCTTGACTACATATTCCAACCTTGACGCCATTAATCACCAGCAAAGCGCATACATCATCTTTGTCCGTGTGCAGAATTTCATGGATAGTTGATATCTCCTTCAGTTTCATATATGCCAGATTGATCGACTTGGTTTTACCCAAATCCCAATCTCCGTAATTCGCTATGATAGTCTTCTGTACCATATTTTTCTTCTCGGCTTCTGCCATTTCTATTTTTATTTTTTCTCTGTCCAATTTGTCCATTTGTCCTTTTCTCCGACTTCTCCGAGCCATTCTCGAGAAAATTTCGATCCGTTTACGAGTCAATCCTAGACTTTTCCCGAGTCATTCTCGAACCGTTCTCGAGTCGTTTTGAGTCCAAATCTCCGCAGTTGTTTTTTGCATGAGACTTTTGAGACTTTTGAGACTTTCTGCCCGGATCCCCTTATTTTACGGCATCTGACAAAGTCTCACCAAAATCTCATAGTCTCATAGTCTCACTTCATTTTTCGTCATGTCGCTATGTCGCTTTGTCGCTTTTCATTTTTGTCGTGGCACTCTGGCACTCTTCTCTCCTTAACCTTGTATTGTACTTATATCCTACTTGTATTGCGCTTGTATTGTTACTTAGTCCTTTTTGTCCATGTTTCCTTTTCTGCAACTTTTCCGAGCCATTCTCGAGAAAATCCCGATCCAATCTCGAGACATTTTCCGTAGTATTACACCTGTATCGCAGCCTGTTCCTTTTTTCAACCCACGTCCCTAAACCTTGTTCCTTTTTTGCCTAATCCTCACTTGGTCCTTTTGTTCTCTTTGTAAGCTCCTCGGTACATGATCCCGTTATGATCCTGTTCTAAACGGCACATTCTCTATCAAATGTATGTGCCCGCTCACGTATATACATACAAAAAGCGCAGACCTCGTGCTGTTTATCTACAGTCCGAGGCCTTCGCATTGCCTTCTAAATCAAATAAACAACAGGAAACCTACGCCGATATGACAATCCTCCTGCCTATATATAGCAAGGAGGGGTATATAGTCATACCCGATAGGCATCTATTGCTCACCTTGGTTTGATTTAGAATTCTGAAAGTTGCGAAGTTTCGGACCATCAAGCGCAAAGCGTCAATAAACGCTATTCTATGTCACCGCTTTTTTACGCTGTCGGCACCAGCGACTTGCATTTACATCCGCAAGTTAGATGGTATTGTTTTATGACCATTTAGTCATTATCTTCTATTTTAAGATTCAGCAAGTCATAATACATTAGTCGTGTATTTAAGGGCAAACGTCCAACACCGATACCAACATATTTGGCTTCCAATCGTTCATCATCAATAAGATATTTGAAGCCGTTCTTTTTGTAGTAACTGATAGTGGCATCGTTGTTGAGGGCATCTACCATTAAGAACCGGCATCCGGAACGCTTCTCTAAGCGGAATACATGTTTGATAAAATCCATAACTGCTGTTCCATAGCCTTGTCCTGCGAACTCTTGATTAGTGCCTAAACGACCAATCAAGATGCCGGGATAGCGCTTGATGTCCTTGTCGCGCAATTCAGCCTCCTCCAGAAACAATTCTTTTGATTCCTCGTTCAACTTGTTCGTAAGACGGATGCTATCGTTTGCCATTGTAAACGCTACTACAATCTTACGGGGAGTGTCTCGTTTGACAAACAAATAGGTGCGTCCAATCAGTTTACGATGGTACGTTAACGCATCATGCGCAAAGAAATCATCCAAGTCAGCCTCATTACACGAGAATGGCTCACACTGAGACAAGACAGAATCAGTTAACTCTGTCAATGCACAGGATTGGAACAGCTCTTCTTGGGTCATAGCATATTGGCTTCTGCCATCATTCGATGAACAAGTTCAACGTCATGACTACTAATAGAGATGCGACCGGGATTGGCTTCTGTAGCCTCTGCTGCACGCAGGAATGCTTCTGCATCTCTACCGAAGAGTGTCGGGATTGCTCGGATCGGTCTTGCCATAGTTTTGTTCTCCTTCTTGTGTTGTTTCTCGTCACAAGGATACATAGTATCCCAAAATCGCCGCAAAGTTACGACTTTTTATTCATATACGCAAATATTTCGGCATAAAAAACAAAAAATCTGCACTTTCGCTGCAGATTTATCTCTTTTTACTCATTTTTATGGCATTTTGAATAGTCCACAGAGTTTGGGTACTCCTTCTTAAATGCTGCCATTGCCTGCTTTGTTAATGACAGTACCGAAAAACTCCTCCTTGCTCATGAGCACAGGATGGACGGTTTTCTTGATGCCATGCGAAAGGCGCTTGGCATGAAGGGGCAAAGTGCTTGCTCTCATTGCACTCGGTTTCTCACGTTCGAGAAGTACGATACCATTGCTGTCGACTAATTGCATCATAGTACACAATATTCCAATTTCGCTGCAAAATTACGACTTTTTTCTGATATACGCAAATATTTCGGCATAAAAAACAAAAAATCTGCACTTTCTATGCAGATTCATCATTTTTGACTCGTTTTTATGTCCTTTTTGTCCATATGTCCTTTTCTGCTTGCCTCCGAACTCGCCCCCGAACCTTTCACGAGGTTTTTACGAGCTTTTCTCGAGTCAATTTTTGTCGTGACACTCTGGCACTTTTAAAATTTGCTTTGCACTTTCTGCACTTTTTGCACTTTTGCATCCCCTGCCTATTCCTTTTTCAATCGGTCCCCTTCAGAGCCTGTTCCTTTTTTCACCTTGTCCCCTTTGGGCTTGTTCCTTTTTTCAGTTCGTCTCCCGCTTAGCTTGGTCCCCACTTGGTCCCTCATCACTTTCTTACTCAATTTTGCTACTCTACCTGTATTGTACTTGTATCCAGCTTGTATCGTTCTTGTATTGTTACTTAGTCCTTTTTGTCCATTTGTCCTTTTCTGCAACTTTTCCGAGCCATTCTCGAGAAAATCCCGATCCAATCTCGAGTCATTTTCCGTCGTGCTATGCTTGTTCCGGCCTGTTCCTTTTTTGCCTGATCCTCACTTGGTCCTTTTGTTCTCTTTGTAAGCTCCTCGGTACATGGTCCCGTGGTGATCCTGTTCTAAACGGCACATTCTCTATCAAATGTATGTGCCCGCTCACATATATACATATAAAAAGCGTAGACCACGTGTTGCTTACTTGCTAAACGAGGTCTTCGCATTACCTTTAGAGTCAATAAACAACAGTTAACCTACGCCGATATGACAACTCCCTTGCCAGGAAATACGCAAGGAGAGGGTATAGTCATACCCGATAGGCATCTATTGGTTTCTTTGATCTGACTCTAAATCCGAAAGTTGCGAAGTTCCGTTTAGCCAAACGCAAAGCGTCAATAAACGCTATTCTATGTCACCGCTTTTTTACGCTGTCGGCACCAGCGTTCCCGATTTTACGTCTCAGGAGTGGACGGTTCGTTATACGTGCAGAACATCCTTGACGGAATAGATTCTGCTGGTTGCATCAAACGTAAAGAACTGGTCATCCAAAATCATCCAATCCTCACGCTGTGCGCTACTCATTCGCTTGATGTCAGGGAACAAACCAATTGGCACAAGTACCTCGCGCCCGTCTGTCAAATACACAGCCATCTTACCGCGTTTCTCGCCAAAAGCGAGCTTGCGAATACCCAAATTAGTGTCTCTTAACTTGCACATTGTTTTACTTGTCTAATTTTAATATAGTCACTTTGTTTCCTGCGAAAACCTTGTCAATTTGTCGATTGATGGTTTCCCAATTCTTGTCAATAGCATTCATAATATCCGCATCTTCTTGTGCGGTGAGGTTCGACCAATCAATTTCTATGCACTTCAAGCCATCCCTTTCTATCCAAATCTTAGCAACGGTATTACCTCGATGAGTCTTGCTGCGTTTTTTACCTTTGTAAATGACGTGTACGTGCCGCCTGTTCTCTGTCGCATCAGACGGAAAGACCGCCAAAATAAAGCACAATATTAACGCCAGTTTGCCCATATTAGTGTTAGTTCGTCATCAGTAATGATATGCTCCAATCGTTCCTTATCCCTAATGCGCTCTCTCATAAATCATTATTTTATCGTGATTAACATATGGACGCGCATAGGATTTAAGTCCGTCTTCCGTTACCAAGTCCACGGTTCTGCCAAGTTTATCTTCCAAGTCAGTAATCATTTGGAAGTACCGCATACCTATCGGTTTAGAGTGGTCTAATGCGACCAATATATCCACATCACTATCCGGTCGTTCTTCTCCACGCGAACAGGAGCCGAATAAATAGGCTCGTTCAACCGGTTGAGTAGCGAGGTACTCGCGTATCTGCGGAATCATATTTTGCACATCAACACTTGGCATTTTCGTTTCCTGCAAACCTTTGCGCGGCAAAGGTACTGCTTTTTTCCGATATACGCAAATATTTTGATATAAAAATCAAAAAATCTGCACTTTCGCTGCAGATTTATCATTTTTGGCTCGATTTTATGTCCATTTGTCCTTTTGTCCTTTTCATTTTTTTTGTATGAAACTTTGATACTTTCTCTCAAATCTCCTTATTTTACTATACCTAAGAAAGTTTCACCAAAGTTTCAAAGTATCATAGTCTCACTTCATTTTTCGTCATGTCGCTTTGTCGCTTTTCATTTTTTGCCGTGACGGTTTGACGGTTTGTCGGTTTCGTCCGGAATGCCCGTATTTAAAGGGCTTATCGCCGCATTCCCCCTTCCCGGAAACCGTCATGTCGTCATTATTCCAAGGAGACCGGCGTAGATTGGATCCGTGATTTGTGTACACGTATATGTGCGCGCGCTGCGCTCAATGCACCCAAATCGGGTGCAAAAGTACACAAAAAACAGAAGATGTATTATTCTTTATTACCTACCATTTGTTCTGGTAGGTTTGCAACGTTTTTATGGAAGGTGCTGACTACTTCTTCATAGTATGGATTGTCTTTACGCATAATGAGCCCCGCGTAGTAGTCTACCGATTCAAACTCCACCGATTCACTATAAAAACGGTAATCGCTATTAAAAATATAATTATCAAACCAGTATAGATACAAACGATTACGAGCTGCTTGACGACGATCACGCGGATCGCAGATATACAACATTACCAACGGATCGTTACGAAAAAACTCCTCTATAACCGCCGTTATCGTCTGTAGAATTTTAGGATCATTGGGAGCATGTTGATGATTAGCATTGCTGATATAGAAATGGTATGCACCCTCTAATAATGATAAAAATGTATCTGCATAAAAGCCTACATCATAGCATACTCCATTATCAGTCACAAACGAAACAGACAATTCATCGATTGCCTCTACCGGATACGGAGATGTACGGTTAATATTTTCGACAGAAAGGTGCATCATGCCATTTGCTTCGCTGCCTTCACCTGCCGAATATGTTCTTCCCACTCCTCGCGTAAATGAATCATTCTGCGGAACGCATCCGCACGTTCCTCAGGCGTGTTGTACTCTATGAAAATCGGCCTATCCATAATTATAGTTAGTTTCTTCGCTGCAAAGGTACTGCTTTTTTCTGATATACGCAAATATTTTTGCAATATTCACATGAAAATCTGCACTTTTTTTCAAAGTTAACATCTCGAAAAAGGCTCGGAATTGGATCGAGATTGACTCGGGAAAGGTCTAGGATCGGTTCGGGATTGACTCGGTGACTAAACCTGAAAAAGGTTGACTCGTTTACTGGATTGGTATCTTAAAAA
>CAMJDT010000003.1 GCA_946404495.1 uncultured Bacteroidales bacterium | reverse complement strand
AGAAAGACCTGCTCTTCCGTTTCTTCATCGTGCGCACGGAGAAGAACCTGTATCTAATGAGCGATATCCACCATCTCGTTTGCGACGGTGCGTCGTACGACCTCTTTATTCATGAGATATGCGACCTAATCGAAGGCAAAGAGATTGAGGCGGAGATGTGCTCGTATCCGCAGTTCGTGGCGGAGCAGAAAGCCGCTCAGGAAGGCGAATCCTTCAAGGCGGCGAAGGAATTTTTCGCGGAGCGTCTGACCGGCATCGAGAGTGTCACCGAGATCCAACCCGACCTCACCAATGCCCTGCCGCAAGGCGAGAACGGACGTGTGTGCGTACCTTTCGATATGCAGACAGCGGAGAAATACGCGGCTCAATTAGGTGTGACACCTGCGGCAGTACTGCTGAGTGCGGTGTATTATTCGCTGGCACGTTTTGCCGGAACGGATGATGTATGTATCACTACCATCTCCAACGGACGAAGCAACCTCCGCGTCAATAACACGATGGGAATGTTCGTCAACACCCTTGCGCTGACTACGAAGATAGCGAACCAGACGGTAGAGGAGTTTGTTAAAGAGAACGCGCAGTCCTTCGAGCAAACGCTCGCGCACGAGGATTATCCGTTTGCACGCGTAGCAGCGGATTATGACTTGAAGGCGGAGATCATGTTCGCTTACCAGATGGGCGTGCTGAGCAACTATAGCGTCTTTGGCAAACCCGTTTTCGCCGACGAGACCATGGAGCAGAACGTGCCGAAATTCAAGATCGCGTTCTATATCATGCCGATGGACGGCGTGCCGAGTATTGCGGTCGAGTACGACAACGGATGGTATAGCGAAGCGCTGATTACCAACCTCGCGCAGTCGGTGGCAAACGCCGTGCAAGCTTTTGCGGCGAACACGAACGCACCCGTGCGTGCCATCTCGCTTCTTAATAAAGCGCAGACAGCGGTGCTCGACTCGTTCAATCAGACTGAGGTGCCTTATGATGACACCCGGACCATCGTCTCGCTCTTCCGTAAGCAAGCGGCAGAGACGCCCGATAACCTCGCGGTCGTTTATCACGACGTCCGCCTCACGTACAAAGAGGTGGATGAACGCACGGACGCTATCGCTGCACGGATCATAGAGGTCATTGGCAACGATACGAAAGAGAAAGTTGTTTCTATCCTCATCAACCGTTCCGAATGGATGGTAGTCGCTTCGTTGGCTGCCCTCAAAGCCGGTTGTGCGTACCAGCCGCTCGATCCGTCTTATCCGGCAGAGCGTCTGAACTTCATGATGAAGGATGCCAACGCGTCCCTTCTCATCGCCGATACCGACCTCCGTCCCATCGTCAATGAATACTCCGGCCCCGTCCTCCTGACAAAAGATCTTTCTACTTTGAGCGATAGCGGTCTTTCTACTTTGAGCGATAGCGGTCTTATAAATCCACAGGATTTATTCATCCTCCTTTATACCTCCGGCTCCACCGGCGTACCCAAAGGCTGCCAACTCGAGCACCGCAACCT
Source organism: uncultured Bacteroidales bacterium (assembly GCA_946404495.1). Classification (GTDB taxonomy): domain Bacteria; phylum Bacteroidota; class Bacteroidia; order Bacteroidales; family Paludibacteraceae; genus Colicola. The sequence goes on along the minus strand of CAMJDT010000003.1, from coordinate 67,359 downwards.
TGTGGCGTTCTGTCATTGGTACCATCGCTATTATGACCTCCATGCCGGAGACAAAGTGGCGGCGTACGCTTCCTACGGTTTCGATGCGAACATGATGGATATGTACCCGGCGCTCACTTGCGGTGCAGCAGTCTATATCATCGGCGAGGATATCCGACTCAACTTGCCGGATCTCAATCATTATTTCGAAGCCGAAGGTATCACCCATTCGTTCATGACGACCCAGGTCGGCTATCAGTTTGCCCAGAACTGCGACAATCATTCCCTCAAGCACTTGTCTGTGGGAGGAGAAAAACTCGCGACTATCGCGCCGCCGGCTAACTACCTGCTTCATAACGCGTACGGTCCGACCGAGTGTACGATCTTCACGACGACCTATCCGATACACGAGCAGGAGAAGAATATCCCTATCGGCAAACCGCTGGATAACTTCCGGCTCTTCATCGTTGATAAGGACCTGCACCGTGTGCCTGTAGGTGCTACAGGCGAGCTGCTCGTCTCCGGTCCACAAGTCAGCCGAGGTTACCTCAACCGTCCCGACAAGACCGCCGAGACCTATATCGACTGGAATGGTCTTCGCTGTTACCGCACCGGTGACGTCGTTCGCTATCTCGCAGACAGCAATATTCAGTTTGTCGGACGGCAGGATGGTCAGGTAAAGATCCGCGGTTTCCGTATCGAACTCAAAGAGGTTGAGGCGGTCATCCGTGAGTTCCCGGGCATCAACGATGCTACCGTACAGGCCTTTGATTACCCCAACGGAGGTAAGTTCATTGCCGCGTATATCGTGAGCGATCAGAAAATCGACGTCGCCGCACTCAATGCCTTCATCCGCGATCGCAAGCCGCCGTACATGGTTCCGGCTTCGACCATGCAGATCAACGTCATTCCGCTGAACCAGAACCAGAAAGTGAACAAACGTGCGCTGCCTGTTCCGCAGTTGACGGACACCGACCGCGACTACGTGGCGCCGGCAAATGACAACGAGAAACTCTTCTGCGACATCTTTGCATCGATCCTCAATCAGGATAAGATAGGTGCTACGGATAACTTCTTTGAACTCGGCGGCACGTCGCTCATGGTCACGCGTGTTATCATCGAAGCGGACAAAGCCGGAAAGCATGTCGCTTACGGTGATATCTTCACCCATCCGACGCCTCGTCTCTTGGCGCAGTTCCTGTCCGGTGACAAGGATGAACAAACGGCCAATGACCAAGAAGAAGCATCCTTCAATTATACGGGCATTGATGCGATTCTGCAGCGCAATAACCTCAATACGTTCCTGCGCGGCGAGCGTCAGGAGTTAGGCAATGTACTGCTCACCGGTGCTACCGGCTATCTCGGCATTCACGTCCTGCGCGAACTGATTGATTCGGACGCCAAGACCATCACTTGTCTTGTTCGCGGAAAAGACCAGCACGATGCCGAGCGTCGTCTGCGTAACTTGCTCTTCTACTATTTCGACCGACGTTTTGATGAACTCTTCGGTTCCCGCCTCTTCGTCGTTAACGGCGATGTGACAAACGATTTCAGTAATCAGTTATCCGATATTAGTATTCAGACAGTCTTTAACTGCGCCGCGAACGTCAAGCACTTCTCCAAGACCGACGACATCGAACAGGTGAATATCGGCGGCGCGGAGCGATGCGTGGAGTTCTGTCTCAAGACCGGTACACGACTCGTACATATATCCACCACTTCGGTCGGAGAGATTTGGGTCGATCGTGGCGATGGAAAAGCGGTGCCCGAACTCTCGGAGCGTCTCCTCTATTTCGGCCAGTTCCTCGATAACCGCTATATGCGGTCGAAGTTCCTTGCCGAACGTGTCATTCTCGAAGCGGTAGCTCGTCATGGACTGAACGCTAAGATCATGCGTGTGGGTAACCTCGCGGCGCGTAGCTATGACGGTGAGTTCCAGGCGAACTTCCAGACGAACAGTTACATGGGTCGACTCAAAGTGTTCTCCACGCTCGGCTGCTGTCCGATCGACGAATACGACTCGCCGGCAGAGTTCTCACCGGTGAACGAGACCGCAAAGGCAGTCGTACTGCTTGCCTCTACGCCGAAGGAGTGTAACGTCTTCCAACCCTTCAATAACCATACCGACCTCTTGGGCGATATCCTCGCGGGCTTTGAGAAGATAGGCAAGTCCATCCGTTACGTGGAGGAAGACGAGTTCCAGCAAGCGATTCTCGAGGCGAGCAAAGACCCGAAGAAAGCCAGCCTCATGTCCGCTCTCTTGGCATACCAAGACATGACGCATGGACAGAAGGCGGTTACGATCGAGCGTGATAACCGCTATACCTCCGCAGTCCTGCTCCGTTTGGGATTCCATTGGTCTGCACCGGATAGCGCGTATGTCAATCGTATGCTAACCGCCATTAGCCAATTAGGATTCTTTGATGTGTGATATAGACCGGTTCTCGGTTCCGGGTACTCGGTACTCGGTTAATGGTAAAATCGCAGGTTTTGAACAAAAATCTGCGATTTTATTTCTTAGCCCTCTTGAAAGAGGGCACGATTATACCTTAGCCCTCTTAAAAAAGAGGGCACGATTATTTTTTTTTCGTCAAAATCTTGCATATTTCGAAAATTTGTAGTAATTTTGCAGGCTGGAATAAAATGTGCAACAATATACACGCAATATAATGAAAAGATTTAACGAGTACAAGCAATTGAATCTCTCGGCGGTGAGCGAGGAAGTGCTGCGCCTGTGGGAGGAAGAGAAGCTGTTTGAGAAGAGTGTAACGACCCGCGAGGGTCATCGTCCGTTCCTGTTTTTTGAGGGACCTCCCTCGGCGAACGGCAAGCCCGGCATTCACCACGTGCTGGCACGTACCATCAAGGACACCTTCTGCCGGTATAAGACGATGCAGGGCTATCAGGTGCGCCGAAAGGCCGGTTGGGATACCCACGGTTTGCCCGTGGAATTGGGCGTAGAGAAGATGTTAGGCATCACCAAGGAGGATATCGGAAAGAAGATCTCGGTGGACGAATACAACGCTGCCTGCCGTCGCGAGGTGATGAAATATACGGCTGAGTGGGAGGATCTGACCCGCAAGATGGGATATTGGGTGGATATGAAAGAACCGTATATCACCTACGATAACAAATATATTGAGACCTTGTGGTACCTGCTGAAGGAGCTCTACAAGAAGGGCTACCTCTACAAGGGTTACACGATCCAACCCTATTCGCCGGCAGCGGGTACGGGACTGAGCAGCCACGAGTTGAACCAACCCGGGTGCTATAGAGATGTGAAGGACCTCACCTGCACGGCGAAATTCCATTTAAAGAATACAGACCGCTTCGCTGACAGAGTACAGAATACAGACAGATACATCATCGCGTGGACGACGACGCCGTGGACGCTGCCGAGCAATACGGCGCTGTGCGTAGGGCCGAAGATTGACTATGTCGAAGTTAGAGTACAGAATACAGACCGCTCCGCTGACAGAGTACAGACTATCATTCTGGCGGAGGCACGGCTGGAGGCGTATAAGAAAGAGTTGTGCGGCGTAGATGCCGACGGCAAGCTGATGGAGCCGGAGATCGTGGCACGCTACAAGGGAGCCGACCTCGTAGGATTAGAATACGAACCCCTCTTCCCCTGGGTGAACCCGGGCGAGGGCGCCTACAAGGTGATCGCCGGCGACTACGTGACGACCGACGACGGAACGGGTATCGTACATATCGCGCCCACCTTCGGTGCGGACGACAAACGCGTAGCCGACGCTGCGGGCGTACCCGGACTCTATATGCAGACCAAAAACTACGGTCCGAGACCTATGGTGGATTTCACGGGTAAGTATTGGAAGATCGAGGACCTGGACGAGGAGTGGGTAAAGCAGAACGTCAACACAGAGCTCTACGGCAAGTATGCCGGCAGGTGGGTCAAGAACGCCTATGACCCGCAGTTCACCGTTGACGGCAAGTACGACGAAGACGCTGCCGCCAAGGCCGAGACGCTGGATCTGCACCTGTGCCTGGAGATGAAGGGCGACGGACGCATGTTCAAGACCGAGAAGCATGTGCACACCTACCCCCACTGCTGGCGCACCGACAAGCCGGTGCTGTACTACCCGCTCGACTCGTGGTTCATCCGCTCCACGCAAGCCCGCGACGAGATGATCGCGCTCAATAATACCATCAACTGGCAACCCGAATCGACGGGTACGGGACGCTTCGGCAAATGGTTGGAGAACCTCAACGACTGGAACCTCTCCCGCTCGCGTTACTGGGGTACCCCGCTGCCGATCTGGCGCACCGAGGACGGTCAGGAGGAAAAATGCATCGGCAGCATCAAGGAGCTGTTTGAGGAGATCGACAAATCCATCGCTGCCGGACTGATGAAGGCCAATCCGTGGCCCAAGCACAAGGTGGGCGACTACTCGAAAGCGAACTACGCGCCGGAGGTCATCGACCTGCATCGTCCGTACGTGGACCAGATCATCCTCGTATCGCCGAGCGGCAAACCGATGAAGCGCGAGTTGGACCTCATCGATGTGTGGTTCGACTCAGGCGCGATGCCCTACGCCCAGAACCACTACCCCTTCGAGAACGCCAATGCACCGCGCACGGCCGACTTCATCTCGGAGGGCGTGGATCAGACCCGCGGTTGGTTCTTCACCCTGCACGCGATCCACACGATGATCGAGGGCACCGTGGCCTACCGTAACGTCATCTCCAACGGCCTCGTACTGGATAAGAAAGGCGCCAAGATGTCGAAGCGTCTGGGCAATGCCGTAGATCCGTTCGGTGCGTTGGCCGCGTACGGCGCGGATGCCGTAAGGTGGTATATGCTGACCAACTCGAGCCCGTGGGAGAACCTCAAGTTCGACCCCGAAGGCGTGGACGAGATCCGGCGTAAGTTCTTCGGCACGCTGTATAATACGTACGGGTTCTTTGCTTTGTACGCGAATGTTGATAACTGGACTAGTGTTCATAGGAATCCAAGGACGCTTAGTCAGCCTAGTGAGATCGATAAGTGGATACTCTCGAAGCTGAACTCGCTTGTGAAGGACGTGACGGCCAACTATGAGGCCTACGAGCCGACGAAAGCCGGACGACTCATCAGCGACTTCGTGCAGGACGATCTGAGCAACTGGTACGTGCGACTCAACCGCAAACGTTTCTGGGGCGGCGAGATGAATGCCGACAAAGAGGCAGCCTACACGACGCTCTATACCTGCCTCAAGACCGTGGCCCAACTCATGGCACCCAATGCGCCTTTCTATGCTGATCGTTTATACCGCGACCTCGTAGGCGAAACGGTTCACTTGAGCCAATGGCCAACGGCCAATGCCAATGCCATCGACAAGACGCTGGAGAGGCAGATGTACCTGGCACAACAGGCTACGTCGATGATACTGAGCTTGCGCAAGCGCGCCGAGAAGAACGTGCGCCAACCCCTGCAGAAAGCCGTCATCCCCGTACAGGACGGTGAGACCAAACAGGCCCTGATGCACGTGGCCGACCTCATCCGCAGCGAGGTGAACGTCAAGGAACTGGATATCGTGCTCGCCGAAGAGAGTGAGGTGAAGTTGGTGAAGAAGATCAAACCCAACTTCAAGGTATTGGGTAAGAAACTCGGAGGCCAGATGAAAGCCGCAGCGGCCGAGATCACTGCCATGAGTCAGGACCAGATCGCCACGATGGAGTCCACCGGCCAATATCAATTATCAACTGTCAACTATCAACTGACCGCCGAAGACGTGGAGATCGCGACCGAGGATATGCCGGGTTGGCTCGTGATGAACGAGGGACAGCTGACGATCGCGCTGGATATCGAGCTGACGCCCGAACTGATCGAGGAAGGTGTGGCCCGCGAACTGGTGAACCGTATCCAGAACCTAAGAAAGTCCTCCGGCCTGGAGATCACCGACCGTATCGAAGTGCGCATCGAGAATCGGGACGAGGTACGCGATGCCGTAGCTCACTGCGGACAGTATATCGCCCAACAGGTGCTGGCAACGAGCCTGACGACCGCTCCCAAGGAGACGCTCAGCGGAGCCGAAGAGGTGGAGATGGAAGGATACACAATTTTGATTAGCATCAAAAATTGAAGATTTAAGATTTAAGATTTCAAATTTAAAATTATAGACGATGAAAAAGTCTTTGAAATGGACCCTCTTATTGGGTGTGATTATCGCTTTGGCTTCGTGCCAACAGCAGTCGGTAAATTTCTCGGAGAGTGACCTGTACGGCACGTGGCAGGAAGACGGCACGGAGGCGTATGTGCGTTTTCTGACAGCAGCCGAGGACACCATCGACGGTGAGTATAAGTTCGGCTACGAGTGGGACCTCAAGGAGGACGTCAAGCCTGAGGATCTGGTGTACCACGGCAACGGTTGGTTTAAGTGGAAACTGGTGGAAGCCGAGCTGACGGAGCTGCACCTGATGGATAACCAGGGTGCACCTATTCCGAAGATCTACACGGTATCGAAACTGACGAGTACCGAGATGTTGCTCAAGGACAGTTACAAACGCGAACATTCGTTTAACAAAGTAGTCTTGAAATGAAACGTTTCTTTAAGATACTGGGAATCACGGTAGCGTGCCTGGTGGGCGTCGTGCTGATAGCCGCCTGCATCGCGGTGTGGGTAGTGTTCACGCCCAAGCGCCTGACGCCTATCGTACGCGACGTGGCCGACCAATATATCCTCTGTCCGCACGAGATCGGAGAGGTGGAGTTGACCTTCTTCTCCACCTTCCCGGAGTTCGGCCTGAAGGCCAACGGTATCTGCCTCATTAACCCGATGGAGGGTGCCGGCAGCGATACCCTGCTCTATGCACCGGAGGTGGTAGCCAAGGTCAATGTGATGGCGTTCCTTAACGACGAGGCGCTGCGCGTAAGCCAACTCAAGATGGAGGACGTAGAGGCCTGCGTCTATATCAACGCGGAGGGGCGGGACAATTTCTCCGTCTTCCTCACTTCGCCGGACACTACCGAGGAGGACACCACGGCGTTCTCCCTACCCTTTGAGACCATCGAGGTCAACAGCCTCAGCCTGGGACTGAGTCGGGTATTCTTCGACAGCGACAAGGATACGATCCACGCGACGCTGCGCGATGCCTCGCTCAAGGCCTCCATCGGCAGTTGGGACGAGATGCACCTGAAGCTCGCGCTGCCGGATGTAAGCGTCATGATGCAGGGCACCACCTATGCCGACCACCTCTCGCTAAGGGCCGACCTGCCTGCCGGCGTTGAGATGGATAAGATGGCCATCACGCTGAGGGAAGCAACATTGGCTATCAATCAGTTTGAGATCGGTCTGGACGGCCGCGTAGCGATAAAAGACGACATTGAGGTCGATATGAACCTCCGCACCGGCGTCTGGGGCATTCAGAACGTGCTGGCACTCGTTCCCGAACAGTTTACCGAAGGCCTCAAGGATATCAACGTAGACGGTCTCTTGCGTCTGGACGCACACGCCAAGGGCTATGTCAGGGAGAACGAACTGCCGCTCATCGATGCCCGCGTCTATTTGACGGAAGGCAAGGGACAGTACAAACCGCTGCCGTATCAACTGCGCGACATCCGTGCCGACATCGCAGCGCACCTGGATCTGAACGACACGACGGCATCGTCGGTGCAAGTGAACGAACTCCGCGCCAAGACCCGCGACACGCAACTGGGTGCCAAAGGCCGCGTAGAGCACCTGATGGGTGATATGTACCTCGACCTCACCGCCGACGCCGATGTCAACCTCAAGGACATCGCCTATTTCCTGCCCAAGGATATGAAGGTGGACGGTCGCACCAAAGGTACGGTGGGGCTCCAGATTCGCCTCAGCGACCTGACGGATATGCACATCGAGCGCGGAAAAATCAGCGGTGATCTCAGCCTTAGCGAACTCAGCTACCGCACCGACAGCCTCTATGCCGAGCTGCCGGGTACGACCCGTCTGCACTTCGACCTACCGAACCCCGCTCCGTCCTATAAGACGCTCACGTGGCTGCGCGCAGAGATGCACACGGACAAGACGGATGCCGTCATGCTGCCCACTACGGAGGCGCACATCGGCAGTGCCGACTGGACGATCGAGACGGGCAATATGCTGTCGTCCGATCCCAAGATATACGCTTCCGCCTATATCGAATCCAAGGAGGAACTACTGGCCGCGATGGATACGATACACGCCTACATGCAAGCTCCGATGGTGAGTGCGTACGTAGAATACGACACCAAGACGGAGGGCGCGCTGCCCTCGTTCCGTGCCTCCATCGGTGCCGACGTGCTCAAGGCCGACTACGGCGAGATGGTCAAGGCCGAGACCGGACGTATCGATGTAAAAGCCGCCTCGCGCTACAACCCCAAGGGACAGAATATCTTGCTACAGTTGAACCCGCTGGTGAGTGTAGACCTGCACACAGCGCTGATCCGTACCTCGATGTTCGACCGCGATATCAGTATCCCGCAGATCACCTTCGACTACTCCAACCGCCGCTTCACGATCGAGACCTCGCAGTTCCATATCGGCAACTCCGACTTCGCGCTCGTGGGCAAAGTGACCAATATGGGTCAATGGATGCAGCATAAGGGCATACTCCAAGGCGAACTCACCTTCACCTCGCAGTACTCCGACATCAACGAACTGATGGCCCTCTTCTCCGCCGACGAAGGCAGCGAGGAGACAGCGGAAACTACGCAAACCACGAAACCTACGGAAACTACGCAAACTACGGAACCTACAGAATCCGAGCCCTTCCTGGTGCCGACCTCGATTGATCTGGCGCTCAATACCAAGATCTATCAGGCCGATGTGTTCAACCAGCGCGTACGCAACCTCGCAGGTCGTCTCTACGTCAAGGACGGCACGCTGGTGCTGGAAGAGATGGGATTTGTGTGCCAGGCGGCTAAGATGCAACTCACCGCTATGTACCGCACGCCCCGTAAGAACCACCTCTATGTGGGATTTGACTACCATATGCTGGATGTCAATATCGAGGAACTCATCGGCATGATTCCGCAGATCGATACGATGCTGCCGATGCTCAAGTCGTTCCGCGGTGAGGCCGAATTCCACCTCGCAGCCGAGACCTACATGCGTCAGGACTACTCGATCAAACCCTCCACGCTACGCGGTGCCTGCTCCATATTCGGTAAGGACCTCGTCGTGCTGGATAGCGAGACCTTCTCGCAGATCGCCAAGCTGCTGATGTTTAGTAAGAAGACCGAGAACAAAATCGATAGCCTGTCGGCTGAGATCACGCTCTATAAGAAAGAGATCGACATCTACCCCTTCTGCGTATCGATGGACAATTATATGGTTGCCCTCGGCGGACGGCATAATTTGGATATGACCTTCGACTACCACGTCAATGTCCTCTCGCCTATCTATCTGGGTGTGGACGTAGGCGGTACGTTCGATGACCTGGATATCCGCCTCGCGCCCTGCCGCTACGCCAAGGACTTCAAACCGCTCTTCCACGGTAAGGTCGATACGCAGTCGGCCGAACTGCGCGCACTCATCCGTGAGTCGATGCGACAGAATGTCAAACCGCAGGAAGACGAAGAATAATTGATAATTGATAGTTGATAATTGATATTTAACAATTTATATCATGAAAAAAGTACCCGTATTAATTTTTGCAGCCATGAGTTTAGTTGCCTGCAACGAAGCGGTCAAGACCACCTATCAGGTGCCTGCTTTTGACCAAATGAACATCGAGACGTTTATGCCGACCTTCGACGAGGCTATCGCAGCCAACCGTGCGGAGATAGACGCCATCGTCGCTAACCCCGAAGCGCCTACGTTTGAGAACACGCTCGTAGCTCTCGACCGCAGCGGTATGATGCTGGATAGCGTGTCGGCTATCTTCTTCAACGTACTCGAGGCCGACGGCAATGCCGAGATGGATGCCTTGGCCGAAGAGATACAGCCCAAGCTCTCGGAGCTCTCGGACGGCATCATCCTCAACGAGGGTCTGTTCCAACGCGTCAAGGCCGTATATGACCAGCGCGATATCCTGAACCTCAGCGATGAGGATATGCGTCTGTTGACAGAGACCTACAAACGCTTTGAGCAGAACGGTGCCAACCTGCCGGACGACAAGAAAGCACGCCTCAAAGAGATCAACCAGGAGCTGGCAATGCTGTCGCTCAAGTTCGGTCAGAACGTAGTCAACGAGACCAACTCGATCAAGATCTTCGTCACCGACGAGAACGAACTCAAGGGTCTGCCTGAGAGCGCCAAGGCTGCTGCCAAAGAGGAAGCAGAGGCTGCCGGTCGCAGCGACGCGTGGCTCTTCACGCCCAAGCGTACCAGCTTTACGCCCGTGCTCCAATACTGCGAGAACCGCGACCTGCGCCGCCAACTGCTGATGGCCTACACCACCCGCGGCAACCGCGACAATCAGTACGACAACAAAGCCGTCATCCGTCGCACGATGCAGCTGCGTATCGAGAAAGCCCAACTCTTCGGCTTCGACAACCCCGCCGACTATATTCTGCAAGACTGCATGGCACATAATGCCAAGACCGTAGATGCCTTCCTGCTGAGCGTGTGGGAGCCGAGCCTCATCGCCGCCAAGCGCGAAGCACAGGAACTGCAGGAGGTGATGAACCGCGACCTGCCGGGCGAGAAACTGATGCCCTGGGATTGGTGGTACTATGCCGAGAAACTGCGTCAGGAGAAATATGCCCTGGACGAGGAACAGATCAAGCCCTACTTCGAACTCTCCAACGTACGCCGCGGCGCCTTTGGCGTAGCGACCAAGCTGTACGGCATTCAGTTCGAACAGGTATATGACATGCCGGTGTATAACCCCGAGGTGGAGGTGTTCCGCGTGACAGAGAAAGACGGCAGCCTGGTCGGCTACCTCTATACCGACTACTTCCCCCGCGCCGGCAAGCGTCCGGGTGCCTGGATGAACAATATCTCGTCGCAGTATATCGATGCCGAGGGCGTGGATCATCGTCCCGTCATCATCAATGTAGGTAACTTCAACAAGCCTACCCAAGGCAATCCCTCGCTGCTGTCGATGGACGACGTAGAGACCCTCTTCCACGAGTTCGGTCACGCGCTGCACGGCCTGCTCAGTAAGGCGCACTATCGCAGCCTCAGCGGCACGAACACCCCGCGCGACTTCGTCGAACTGCCCTCGCAGTTCATGGAGAACTACTGCTACGAACCCGAGGTACTCAAGACCTACGCCCTGCACTACGAGACGGGTGAGGTCATCCCTGCCGAACTCATCGAGAAGATCAACGCTGCATCGAAATTCAATCAGGGCTTCGTAGAGACCGAACTGCTCAGTGCATCGATTCTGGATATGGACTACCACGAGCTGACCTCGGCTGAGGACCTCGATGCCAACGCCTTTGAGGCTGCTTCGATGGAGAAGATGCAGATGATTCCGGAGATCATCGTGCGCTACCGTTCTACCTTCTACAACCACATCTTCACCACCGGCTACGAGGCTGGCTACTACAGCTACACCTGGTCGGCCGTGCTGGATGCCGACGCGTTTGCTGCCTTCAAGGAGACCGGTAATATCTTCAACCCCGTGACCGCCAAGAAGTTCCGTCACCTGCTCGAACAGGGCGGTACGCGCGATGCGCAGGAACTCTACCTCGAGTTCCGCGGCAAGGACGCCGACCCGCAGTACCTGCTCCGCCGCAAGGGTTTCATCGATTAACGTAAACTACGTAAAACACGTAAACTACGAAAACTTCGTCCCGCGAAAATATCATCAAGGCTCTGCCGATAGCACTCCCGCTATTGGCAGGGCTCTTGTTCGCCGCAGCGGCCGTGTTGGTGCCGACCGACGTACGCAGCTGTATGCTGTGGGGACTGATACCGGCGGCGCTGATAGCGATTGGTCTGAACACGCTCTTCGGCGTAGAGAAACATCAGGACTCCGCGCCGGGTGAGGCTTTCTCGTCGACGATCATACTGGCGATCGCCTCGTGGTGGTTGCCCTCGCTGCTCTTTCTCCTACCCTTCTCCTATCTCTTCCTCAACTATCGTCGTGCCTTCGACCGTCGCACCTTCTCCGCCTCCGTCATGGCACTCGTCGTCGCGGCACTCTATGCCTCGATAGTCATATGGCAAGCGTGGATACCGATGTCGTGGTATCCCTTCTTCCGTCTGTCCGATCTATGGACGATGATTCCGACGGTGCTTCTGCTGGTCGTCGTGATCGTTATTACCAACGTACAATCAGACCGCCGTGCACGTTGATACCCGCCTGCGGGAAATACCATACGTAGGTACCATCGGTACCACCGTTACTCTCATATTTGGTGTCAAAAATATTGTTAAGCTGGCATTTTAGTGTGATGTCAGGCAGGTAGCGTGCGTGCTTGGATTTGTGTAGAGGCAGGAGGTAGCTGAGTTGTACATTGGTTACCGTGTAGGCTTTCAGTATGGCTTTTGCGTCCTCCATATTGCCCAAGTATTGCCGGCTGACGACTTGTGTCTGAATGTCTCCCGTGAAGCCGGCAGCGTGGAATCTGAAACTATTGGAGGCAGTCCAATCGGGCGAAAAGGAGATAGTACGCCATACGCCGCCATCTTTCCATTTATTACGGCTCCAAGTCAGGTTGCCGTGCCAGCCGAACCACTTGGTCCATTCCACGCCGAACTGAAACTCCACGCCTGTACGATAGGATTTCTTCACGTTAGTAGTGATCAGGTACCCCACGCTGGTCACATCGCCGGTGGTGATGAGCTGATTATCGTAGTCCATGAAATATAGGTTCAGTCCTAAGGTCCACGGCATCGTGTAGCCGCTTTTTAGCAAGCCTGCTCCGCTGTAGGTATAGCCTAACTCGTAGTCGTAGAGTCGTTCGGGAAGCGGATCTTGGGGGGCGGTGTTGGTCACAAAGTTATTACGCGTGGGTTCGCGGTGTGCCAAGGCAAAGGTAGCCGACAGACAGTGGCCGGCGTTGAGATAGGTGAGGCCGGCTTTGGGATTGAAGAAGTGCCAGGTCTTATGCCAATCGGCTGCCACAGGCAGTCCGGGCATCGTTGCCTCCTCGTTGTCGCCCCATATGCGGTAATCCACCAAGCGGTACTGCAGGTCGCCGTATAGCGTTAGTTTCTCCTTGGCGCGGTGCAACACACGCCAGTTGGCTTTGGCATAGACGTTGCCGTCCATCTTATTGCCGTAGCCCTCCATGTATTGGGTGAAGTTCTTACCGACAAAGAGCGGGTCTATATTTCCATATTGCAGGCCCTGGTAGCGGTTTAGCGCTACGCCAATCTGCAGGTCGGCTTTCTCGTGGATATATTTAGTGCTGAGAATCCCGCCGTAGAAATGGTTGCGCAGTCCGCGTTGCACAATGCCTCCTATGATCCATTGGTCATACATCTCAAAATAGCCGGTTCCGTAGGTATAATGCCCCGTGGCGGATAGTGACCAATGGTTGTTGAAGCGGTGCCCGACATGCAGATGAACGTGGTGTTGCTGATAGTTGTCGGTCTGGTTATCGTAGTAAGCTATGTTGCCTTTCGCGTCAATATACTCGCCGGCAGGGTTGTAGCGTCGGTTGATTTTGAGCATATCGGCATCTATGCCGTACCACGCCATGTAGGTCTTCTCCTTGCCACCGAAGGCCGTTAGCATCACAGCCGTTTTGCTGTTCTGCCAGCCTACCTCGCCTTGGTAACTCAGCAGGTCTGACTTAGCGCGCTCGATGTAACCGTCCGAGTTGACCTTCGAGAATCGTCCGCCTATATGCCATAGGCCTTTTTTGGACTGTTTGTCACCCAGATAGACGTCGGCTTTCACCATCTCTCGGAAGGTGTTGTACATACCGCCGTTAAAATCCAGCTCTGCCCGCAGCGGTCCGGGATGCGGACTCTCGACCACTTGCGTGTCAAAGGTGCGGAGGTTGACGCTTGCGCCGAAACTACTACCACCGTTGGCGCTGGTTCCGACACCGCGTTGTAGCTGCAGGCTGCTCGTACCGCTTGCCATATCGGTAAGGTTGACCCAAAATAGAGACTGACTCTCGGCATCATTCAGCGGCACCTCATTCAGCGTTACGTTGATACGTGTCTGGTCTGTACCGCGCACGTGAAAATAGGTATAACCGATACCCAAACCATCGTCCGAAGTCACTACCATTGATGGCATCGTCTGCAATAAGTAGGGTAGGTTCTGTCCGGCATTGTGTGCATTCAGCTCCTCGCGCTTGGTTTCCTCGCGGTTGTTAGCTACCTGAATGACGGGCACGCTTACCTCAATGACATCGAGCGTCTTCATCTCGATGGTCAGCGTGTCATCTTGCGCACGCAGCATCCCCCAGGGTGCAAGGCATACGGTTAAAACTGCGGCAGCGAATCGTGCCGATTTCATTCGTCGTGCTGTCTGAACAGCAACTTGAGCTCCGAACATGGAGCATTTGTTAGATGTTTTCATTTCCCTTAACAGCATTATCTGTTCAGGTTCAGAGGGTATATTCTCAGCCGCGAAGCAGCACCCCTAAATCATGAACTATGTTTTGTTATTTTTGTCGTTCTACCATCGTTGTGACGTTATGACGTCATCCATTAGGTCGCTCTCTAAAACCGGTATGCAAATCGCACAAACCAGCTCCACTCCCACATGTGTTGGTCATAGGGGACGGGGTGCTTGACGCGGTTATTGAGTCCGAAGTCGTATCCGGCCTCGATGCGGTAGGCATCCCACTCAAATCCGCCGCCGACACCGATCTGCACGTTGAAACGGTTCAGTTCGTCCTTATACAAGTCATACGGCTCTGTATGCTTGCCGTTGGCCTCAAACCAGTCGGTGGTCATCGGCGTCAGGTGGTTCTCCACGGCATCGTACGCCGCCAAGCCCACCTGGAACTGCGGTCCGCCCCAGAAGAACATACTGAACTTCTTCACCAGCGGAACGGTATAGTACACTCGTACGGGGATGCTCAGCTGATGATTATAGACGCGGTGCTTGAGGAAGTTGGTCGAGCCGTAGATGTCCGAGGCATCGATCTGCGCCCAGTGTTGCTCCCGCGTGCCGTACGTGAGGCTATAGAGCAGACCCGTCTGAATCGAGAAATGCAGCGGCAGGCAGAAATCAAAGGTCGCACCGATCTGACCGCCGTGGAGGTACATATTGGGATAGTTGTCGCGGCGCGAGCGCTGCAGCTCCTGCATATAACCGCCCGTGATGCGGTACTCCACCTTAAACTCATACTGCTCCGTCTCTTTCTCCATCCGCGTGGGGTCGAAGATATCGCCCTCCGCCGTCTGCAGATCGGGCTTCTCAGGCGCCTTGCTCTGCGCCCAAGCCGACACGCTCATCACGCTGCATACTATCATGCAGATCAGACTATATCCTATCTTGCTTCTCAGTCGCATTCTTCTCATTCTACCAAATTCGCTGCAAAGGTACTACAATTTTTCCAATTATGCAAGTTTTTTGTCGAAAAAATTACTAGAACGGATATCCGATACCGAAGTTGACGCGGATGGCATCGAGTGCGGAGGGCATATTGAAGTAAGTGGTGATCGGCTGCGTGAAGTCGGGTTTGCCCTCCTTATCGTACTTGTAGGTCTGACACGGTGCGTGGATACCTACGCCCAGATCCAGTCGTATCACCAATCCCTCGATATCCAGTCTCAGACCGGCACCCGTGCCGAGGGCGGTCTCGTTGCCCAGATACGGGTTGCGAATCAATCCGTCGTACAGATCCTCGTGCAACTCCATCATTTTCACGTACGCGTCATAGTCACTCTTGGATAGCGTCTCGGAGCTGTTGTACCAGTTCCACACATTACCCGCATCTACGAACACCGCGCCGAACAGCTTCCACACGATCGGGAACCTCAGCTCCACATTGGCCTCCAGCTTGGCATCGCCGGCGTGGAAGAAGTTCTGGTTGTACTTATAGCTGTAGAAGTTACCCGGACCGTAGGCATACGGCGCCGAAGCTCTCAGGCTGTTGGGACCGCCGGTATAGAAATTCTCCGACAGCGGCGTTTTGTCCGAGTTACCGTACGGCAGACATCCGCCGGCGTAGAGTCGCGTAGCGAAGCAGACCTTATCCGTGAGGTTGAACTTATTATGCAGTTCCACCGCCATCGTCACAAACTGGTTGAAGGTGATCTTACCCAGCGGCTTTTTCTTGTCGTTCCACTTATAACCGAAGAGGCAATAGAGTCCGTTGATGATATTGCCGGCCTCCTTCAGCTCCAGGTCGAGCATCGTATTGACCGCCCGCTTGGCGGAGTAGTCGTTGTAGGTGAACTCGTATCCGACGGAGGCGATGAACTCGTCGCTGGCCAGCAGTTTCAGCAGTTGCGGCTGCTCGAGTGCCTTTTTGACCAATTCATCCGACGCTGACATCTGCACCACTGACAGCGAGAAGGGCGTGAAGGCATGCGTGATAAAACGGTTGCGGGGCGAGGGGATGAAATAGGTGAGCGAACCATATACCTTATGCACGCCGTATCCGCCAGCGATGTTCTCGTAGCCGTAGCCGAGGCGGTAACGCGTATCGCCCTTGGGGTTGTTGTCGCCCGCCCAATGCAGATAGGGGAAGATCAGCGCCGCCTCCGCGCCTACCTTGAATGTGTTGGACCGCACCGGGTCGCCGGGATTGCGTCCGCGCAGCGTCCAATAGTAGGCTCCGTAGCCCTTGATGGAGAAAGTCTCGTTTTTGCCCATCAGGTTACTAATCGTCTGCTTCAGCGTCAGGTTCGGGCCGATACTGTTGTTCGAGCGGTACGCCACGTCGGCGTCCAGCATCAGGCCGTAGGTGCGGGTGATGGAGTCGGTCTTGTACCACTCGCGGCGCAGCCAGTCGTGACTGACACGCAGACCTATGCCCGACTTCTGCAGGTCGCCCTCCAAGATATTATTATAGTCGCGTTGGGTGAAGGCGCGCAGCAGCACGTTCCCCTCTTTGGTCAATTTATACTCCGCCGAAGCCATGCCGTAGAGTCCGACGGCGTTGGTAGCCTCGGGGTTATCCACGATAGAGGCACCGACCGTGATCTTGAAGCGATCCTTGAAGAACGACTTACTCAGCGATACACCGAAATCGTTCGTCGTGCCGGACGCCCGCTCGTTCTCGGAGCTGCTGATGTTGATATCCACCACCTTCCCCAGCTTCGAATTGGTCATCGACGCATCGATACGGCTGTTGATGATGCTGGTCAGCGCATAGCCGTTTTGCTCCACCGCCACGTTGCTATCTCCCATATACATACCCGTCGCCAGCAGCACCGCCGCGATCTCTTCGCGTTTGTCCTCGTCCAGCGAGGCTAACTCTTCCGTCACCTGTTCATCCTTCGGTGCCTCGAGGAAGAATCCGATATTCTTGAAATCAATGGAGTCCACTACGCCTTTCACCCGCACGCCCGTCGTGAAATCCACCGAACGCATGTATTCGCCCTCCGACTGCACATTAGCCTTCACCTTCTGCGAGGCCGACACATCCAGTTCCGTCTGACCGATCGGTCCGTGGAAGGCCACATGACTGCCCGAGTCCACGTGGAAAGGCATGATGGGATAGATCTTAGGCGAGTAGCGCAGGAATCCGTCATCGACGTTGATCCTTCCGCCCAGATCCAGCGAACCGTCCGCCGTGCCGTATTTCACTCTGACCGTGCCGTGCGGCTTCACCTGCGCCAAGTTCTTCTTATCGATCGGATAGGTGATGTCCGTCACCGGCAACAGCGTCACCTCTACATCCGCCAGTATGCTGTCCAGCGGTCCTGTGACACGGCCATGGATGTCGGTCGCCAGTTCGCCATATACGGGTAACTTACCGCCCTCAGGCAACTTCGCCGGCGCAAAACTGTCGGCATCCAGCACGATGTCGAGCCGCATGCTATCCAGGTCCAGACCGCCCGCGAGGGTGAGATAGGTGCTGTCGGCCGCATAGATCGTCAGGCCGTTCAGGTCCACCTTGTTATGCTGCATAATGATCGGCGTCTCGCCCAGACTGATACCCACCTCATAGGGTGCATACTGCGCCTTCACGCCGATCGGTTGCACCTCTGCCGATATGTCGGTCTTAGCCGGCAGACCGTCCACCGACGCCGTAGCCCGTATTGCGCCTTCCAAGTCGATATCCGGCAGCGACACAAAACCCTCCACCACATTCAGAGGGATATCGTTCAACTGCACCTCCGCGCGCAAGGCGTGCTCATATACCTGCGACGGCGCTACGCGCAGATCAACGGTGTGATTGCCCAACGCGGTCGTTCCGTACGAGAGGCTATCCATCAGCAGCTGTCCCTCGCCCTGCAGTCGGTATCCCTCCCGCGCGAGGTTCATCCGTACCTTGGCATCCGTGCGGAGGTCATTGGAGTCCGCCGCCTGAACCAGCAGATGCGACGTTGCCAGCAGCGCCACATCCGTTCGTCCTTCCATCATCTCTACGCCTACCTCCGCATCGATAGCCGGTATGACGGAGTCCTTATTGGTGGAGGCATTGAGAGCAAGTTGTGTGCGTAGTTCGTCAGACCGCAGCGCCAACTTCACCTGCCGGATATCTACGCCGAGGCTGTCGATGATCGGCTGCACGGGGCTGCCTTTCCGAAGGTCTATATCCGCCTGTAAGGCCGGTATCTTTCGTCGTATCGTATCTAGGGCCGTCAGGTCTTGCAGCGTCGTCAGACCCTGCATCAGCGTCGTATCGCTCAGGGTCGCCAATAGCTGCTGCACCTCGCTTACCAGCGCTAACACATGCATCGGACTGCGTGCCGCGACGCTGAGTCCGGGTGTCGTCACGGCGACAGCGGTAGCGGTGTCGGTCCTGAAATCCACATTCAGGCTCTCCGCTCGGAAGGTCTCGCCGGCGACGTGTGCACGCACACCCCGCATCTGAGTGTGATAGTCCACGGCCATCCTCTCCGGCGTCATGAACTCCGCGACGCGGAACTGATGCTCCGTCTGAGCCTGCACGCGCAAGCTTTGGTCTTGCATCCTAAAGGGCAGATGCAGGTTGCCCTCTATGGCCTTGTTCTTCAGTTCGGCATCCAGCGCGATACCCGACACATCGATGTTATCATATACGGCATCCGTCAGTTGGAGCTTCACCTTACTGCGCATCGCCTTCGAGTTGGGGTCGATACCCTTACCGCGGGCATCAATCGTACCGGCTATGATCACCTTCGTACTGTCCTTGAGGAAGGGCGCGAGGTTCACCCGCTCCACCTCCACGTACATGTCGTAGGCTTCTTCGTTGATGGCATAGTAACCGTTCAGTCGAGCCTGACTGCCCTGATATTCCGCCTCACCGCGCACGTCGATGCGCAGACTCTCCAGGTCCATCTCCGTGGCATACAAATCGGCACGCGCTCCCATCTCGTTCGAGCGCACATGCAGACCTTGGCTGACGATTCGATTGTTGGCCAACTCCACCCGCGCATTGCCGTAGAGCGTATCCACCGGCACGTGCACCTTATCCAGATCGAAACAGAAGCCTCCTAACGCGATTTGGCGTGCGTCATATACGTTCGCGCCTACATCGATCAGGGCGTCGGGCTGAAGCGAGCCTACGCAGATGTCCATCTTGAGCGACGGCATCCAATAATGAATATTGCGTAATTGTGCGTCCGGCAGATCGAAGGCCAATCGAAGCGGATTGTTCTCCACGGTGTCCTGTGCCGTGGTGTCCGGTTCCTTTTCCCAAAGGCTGATGCCTACGTCGGCATCACTCAACTGCAGTCCGTGTAGCGGGTACTGCCCTTCCTTGATTCGAATCTCGGGACTCGCGACGGCCAGCAGACCTACTATGGCATCTACGCCTACCCCGTCGATCATACTGCCGGAGTGGAAGACCGCCTGCTCCAGCGACAGGGTATCTACCGCTATCGGCAGCGACAGAAAATCGCTGAAGGGTGCTTCTTTGTCGCCCGTCTCAAGGGTTGCTCTGAGTCGCAAGGCATGCACATAGACGAGGGTATCCTCGCCGCGGTGACCGACATAGAGACTGTCGATCTCCACCTGCACAGGTAAGTCCGTCTGCCCCTTATAGGCACGGTAGAGCATCATCGGCGAGTGATGCAGCGGCGAGAGGTAGATGCCGCCGAGATCGATGTCGTAGCCCGTCTTGTCGTTGGCAAACGTGAGTGCCTTATTGACCACCGTGCTCCGAATCGATGGTACATAGAGCACGCAGGCTACCGTCCCCAACAGCAGCAAAACCAATCCTACCGTCACTCCGACGAATGCCGTAGGAATCTTCCACCAGAGACTACGCTTAAATATCAATTGTCAATTTAAATATCAATTGTCAATTATCAATTATCAACTATCAAAAGCTCTTCTGTATTCCGATCTTCAGTCCGTACAGACCCGGGGTGAACTGATTGGCCAGCAGGTTGCGCAGTTTGCCGGAGAAGATGATCACATCGTTGGTGTACTCACGATAGCGACCCTGCGTCGGATTTTCGTAGCAGAAGGTCGTTCCGCTATAGCCCAAGCTCAGAATCGAGAAGAACAACTGGAACGTGCTCCGGCGGTTGAACTGATAGGTGATGACAGGCGACACCTGACAGCCGTAGGTAGCGCTGTAGCGCAGACCGTCGTAGTCCGTACCTGCTACATTACCGTCCGTCACGCGGGGGAACGACATCCCTGCATAGAGGTGTGCCTCCAGCCAGATGCCCACTTTTCCGTTGAACATTGTCTTGAGACGATACCTCACGTAAGGCGTCACGTCCCACGAACCCGCCATCACGCGTAGCTCCTCCGTATAGGTCTTGTCGTTCACATCCAGGTACGAGTAGGTGCTCCTGGTGTCAGCATACGAACCGCCTATTCTCATTCCCAGATACACGCGCTCCTTCAGCCGCCAACCGATCTCGGGTTGCAACGAGATGGACCAACCGTTCTCCTTGTGCGTCGTACGCGAGTCGTTGTGGAAATAGATATCGAAGTTATAGCCGTAGTATAACTTCTTCTTCCACATCGGAACCTCCTCCGGCGTTATCTCCTTCACACTGTCTGCGGGTGTCCTCACCTCTCCGGACACAGCAGCTACCGCCGCCAATCCGTTGGCCAAGGGATCACTCTGCTGATTCTGACCCCACGCGGCAGTTACAGTCATCACCACCGCCGCCAATATCGTATATACCTTCTTCATAAATGTCAATTGTCAATTATCAATTAATTATCACTCCTTCTTATCGTTCTCACTCATATTCTGATAGAACAGCTTCACCACCCGCTTGGTGATGATCGTGTGCCTCAGTGCGTGTTGTACCTGCTCGGAATGCGAGAGGAAGCTGGCTTCCGAACTGCCGGTAGCATTCTTCTCTGCCTCTTCCACCTCCTTTTCACGCACGTCGATCTTCTCCTTGGTGCGCTGCGGGAAATGGCTGTACAGGAAATTATAGCACGGCACGGTTGCCTTCATGATATACGGTGTGAGGAAGGTGGTCAGCACACTCGCTGCCACGATGATCGGATACAGCGCCGGGTCGGTCACGTTCAGTTTGCTGCCCAGGGATGCGATGATGAACGAGAACTCACCGATCTGTACGAACGCGAAACCCGTGGACATAGAGTCCTTCAGGGTCTCTCCGCCCCACCAGCAGCCCAGCGTACCGAATACGATCATACCAATGATAATAACCACCGATACAATCACAATCGGCGACCAGTACTCCAGCAGCGATGCAGGATTGATCATCATACCTACCGACACGAAGAAGATAGCGGCAAACACGTTCTTCAGCGGCGCCATCAGTTTCTCGATACGATGCGCCTCCAGCGTCTCTGCCAAAACCATACCCATTACGAAAGCACCCAAGGCACTACTGAATCCGGCTTCCTCAGCGGTCAAAACCATGCCTAAGCAGAGGCCCAAGGCCAAGATGATCAGCGTCTCGTCATTGAGGTACGGACGAACCTTGCGCAGCAACGTCGGGATAATCAGTATTCCGACTACAAACCACACCACCAGTGTCACAGCCAGTACGCCCACTTTCTTCAGTAGCTCTACGCCCTCGAAACTGTTCTTTACTGCGATACTCGACAGCAGCACCAACAGCACGACCGCTACGATATCTTCCAATATCAATATACCCGTCGCACCTTTCACAAAGCGTGCTTTCGTCAGTCCCGCCTCGTCGATGGCCTTCATCACGATGGTCGTACTACTCATACACAGCATCGCGGCCAGGAACAAGGAGTTCATGTTATCCAACAGCGAAATCCTTCCTACTCCGTAGCCCAACACCATCATACCGATGATAATAGTCGCGGCACCTATGAGCGCGGTCTTGCCGCTCTCAAACAGGTTCTTCAGCCGGAACTCCAATCCGATGCAGAACAACACAAACAGCACGCCGATATTGCCCCAGGCTTCGACGTTCTCATGATTCACCAGGTTCTCACCGAACAGGTTCGGACCAACCAAAATACCGGCTACGATGTAGCCCAACACAACAGGTTGCTTTAGCAACTTAAATAGCAGACTCACCACGCCCGCCGTGATCATCAAGATGTACAAATCATGTACCATACACTATATAGATTTTAAATTATTGCTATTTTAGCCTGCAAAGGTACAACTTTTTTCCGACATACGCAAATTTTTGCAAAAAAATGTTCGGGAAAGTGGATTTTGCTTACATATCACCTAAACTCAATGCGACAAACTGTACCTGATAGCCACGGAAATGAGAACGGATGTTTGCACACTTCTCCTCCAACGCCTGCATACTGATCTTCTTCTCATTACGTTTCACCTCGCCTATCGTCACACGTTTATCCAACTTCTCAATAGCAATCAAGTCTATCTCGTTCTCTCCGCTCTTGTCCCACCAGTGTCCGACTTCCGTCACACGTTCTTTCTCAGCGTACAACTGCCGGAAATAGCGCTCCAACATCAGACCGCTGAATTGGTCATAGTCTTTGTTGATTGTCTCTTTGAGCAACTCCGACTTGCCCATCTCGACAATCGAACGGTTGGATTCGATGAAGCGGAACCAGAACGTCAGGAAATTATCATACAAAGCGAACTTGACACCTTGCGAGTTAGGCTTGGCAAACATCGGTCGCACCTTTTGAATAAGGTTATATTCCTCTTCTAATGTAGCCAAGTACCGCCCGTTATTACCTCCGATGACGCTGTCTATTTGCGATTGTGTGGTCATGCTGTTGGCTATCAGTTGCATAATACTGAAATACACCTGATAGCGTTTGCCGAACTCACCAACCAACAGTTCCGTACCCTCGTTGAGGAACACCGAACCGTTTTGACACACGGCATCAATCATCTTATCCTTATTTACCGCGTGCGCGTCCATGAGTAGCTCCACGTATTTCGCTACACCGCCGCTAATGGTATAGAGTGCCAATAAGTCCTCCGATGTATAATCGGGATTATAATCGGACAGAATCTGCTTGAGCAAAGCTGTGGAGAAAGGTTGCAAACGGATCTCTGCCGTTGCTCTGCCGAACAAAGGTTGTTTCTTGTCGCGGAAAATCTTCAGCATCATCGAATAGACTGAACCGCACGCGATCAAGTGCATGTGCGCTTTGTCCTTGTAGCTATCCCATACATCTTGTATCTCGGACAAGATGGCAGGATTGATATCGTATAAGCGTTGGAACTCATCCACCATGAATGTCACATGATTTTGCTCGCTGTAGATCATCAATTCGCGCAATATATCCGCGAACTTGTTTGCACGTCCGTACAAGTGCAACCCTAAAACGGCTTCCACCGTTTGCTGCAACTCTTGGCAAAGCAACTGTTCCGATTTCTGAGACACAAAGAAATAGAGCATCGGCTTGTCTGCAAATGCTTGTTTGACCAGCGTGGTCTTGCCGATACGCCTGCGACCGATAAGCAACGTGAATACCGCTGTTTGCTCCGATTGACGGTCTAACTGCAACAACCTTTCAACCTCTTGATTCCTGCCGTAGAATTTCATATCTCGAATATTTTTACAATTTTGTAAATTACAAAAAATCAAAATTTGCTGCAAAGGTACAACATTTTTCTCATATATGCAAATAAAATGCACAAAAAATCACTCATTGAGGGAGATTTTTTGGAAAATAATCACTCATTGAGGGAGATTTTCCCTTTCGTTATCCCGATATCCCGAAAAAAACGCTACTGCTGCTCTCACGAGTTGCAGTAGCTAAATATAAAATCATTATGAAAATAACCTCTCCTTGCTGGGAGGGTTTGGGTCTAAACGCTCCTATCGTACCTGTGCGCCGGTCGCGTCATACGCCTTACCGTCGCGGAGGATATAGAGTCGTCCGCCGACGAATACCTTGCGGACTGCGTCGGCATTAGCATTGGCGTTGGCATTGGCTGCATTCTCGATTTCAGTTACAATGTTCTGAACCGGGAATTCGAGTGAGAAGCGGCCTTCGTAGGTACCTGTCGTGAGATTAACGGTATAATCCATCAGTCCGAGGTTTGTGCGCGAGCTGTTGGCATTATCGATGAGCCATACATCGCCTCCATTCGTGCCTTCCGGCATCGAGAAGGTATATTCGCCGTTGGCAACCACTTTCACGCCTACGGGTACAAGGGTTGTCTGCAACGGTTTCGGCATGCTGTTACCGGCAACTTCTACACTATCCGTCGTCACCGTCCAGATGTTACCGCGGTTACGATTCATCTCTTTACTGAGGTCATCACCGAACTCGAATCCGGTGGTTACACCCTCATTATCCGTCATACGTACAAAGGTCTGATCCTCCACTTGCTCCTCGCTAATCAGTTCCAACTTATACTCCTTATCCGGCGTATCCGTCATACGTGCTGCGATTGGAGTGGGAGCCGGTGATGTACTGGTCGTAAAGGTGACATTTCCGCAGTACTGAACCACGTACGCATGCATAGCTTTGTAATTAAATGATGTAGCGGCGGTAGCTGTCAGCGAGTTATCTTGCGGATTCCACGTGTAGATAAAGTTCGGATGATCAGCAGTCCAAGTCTCATTAGCCATACTTACGGCTGGACTTCCGGTTAGATTATGGTATGTAGGTACGCCCAACACGTTCCAGTGACTATCTGCTATCGTACGATCTCCCTTTGGCGTCGGACGGTTAATCGTGCATTCGTGTGCCGGCATCTCGTAAGTAACGGAAGTACTTGAGATACTCGTTACATTACCAGGGAAGAGCAACTCGACCTGATCTGTATTTGTCCATATATCTGAACTCTCTCCCAACTCATCTAAATCCAGCGCCACAATATAACCCGTACCTGCTTTTAGCGTAAAGTTGTTCTTCATAGCAGGTGTGACAAACTTCCAGAAGCTCTCGCTGTCTGCCCAGAATCCTTTAGCGGCACGGTCAGCGCCATCGTAATATTCGATGATCCAGTGCTGACCATAGGTACCGAAACCAATCACATCACTCAGTTTGACATCATACGGGAACGATACGTAGAACAAGTCTCGTTCGTAGCGAGAGAGTAACGGACTCAATACAGGATTTCCGGTTTCTTTAGACTTATTATTCAACGTCCACTTACTGAATTGTACTCCGCAATAAACATTTTCAATCTCAGAAATGGATTTTCCATCAGCAAATGAAATCTCGTCTATATCACCTTGATGTTCACGTAAGAACATGATATCTGCATGTATTTCCATATCAGTCTCTATCGTTCCGGAAGGAACATACGCTGTAACAAGACGGTTGGTCTTGAAATCATATAGGAGACGGATCTTATATCTCGTAGAACCGGAACCGCCTATAAGTGTTGCCGAATCAGAAGCAGTCGAGCCTTCACCACCCTTGAAGTATTGAGTGATTTCATGCTTACTATCTGCGGTAGTACCATAAATGGACCGTAGTTTATATTTTGCTCCGGGGAGTGCATAAACAGTCTTCTCATATACCCAGTTACCCTTATCCTTGAATGTAATCTCGGCTACAGGATCACCTCCTTCGGCATTCTCATATATCTTATGATACGTTGTATTTGCTAATATCTTCAAGAAGTTACCACCGTCTGCGTATGAGCCATCAATATATGCACGGCTAATAGCGTTCGTCTTTTTGTTATACATGAAGCGAATATTTGCGTTACGACTCAAATCACCGGAAGCATCAATGTAATCGCTAATGTATTGCCACTGTCCTTCAAGCGCTTCGCGTATCAATGTGTCGGATATATCGACACTATAATCATTCGCCACGACAAACTTAATATTCTTGCATTTTGAGATATCATACCATTGAGTGAACGAATGCGTAAAGTTCTCTTTCTTCTCTGCATACTCCGAATATGCCATCTGGTGGTCACTATTGCGGAAGTTATCCCACTTCGAAGTACCTGCACCATCTGTACGAATATAGAAGTTACCCTCATACGGCTCCGTTCGTACCAAGTACAATTCACCGCTCCCATTGATTTTGAAAGTGAAATTATACACACCATCTTCTGTGATAGCGGAGGGTAAAGGACTGATCATATTGGCACCACCATTTTCGTTCGTCCAAGTAACAGTTGTTACATCATCTACATATGTAACCGTACACTTCTGTGCACGAATTTTCGGGCTTTGACCTTTACGAACATAGTAAGAAACAATAGCGCTGTCTGCATGACTCGATATAACAGAAGACGAACGCCAGAAAGTCTTTACATTATCGTAATACTGTACTCGGAAGTCACCGGTTGATTCCGGATATTTTACACCTACTAAGTAGTTGTATTTAGGTGTTCCTTGTGCATCCTCATCATATGTCAATGTAAACTCATAGTTACCGGCTCCGGCAGTTGTCAAACCGGCATTTGAATAAGTATTACCAGGTCGGAACTCCCAAGCCGTTTGCGCTGCGCTGAAATCACCGCTATGTCCGTTTGACATAGTATTAGCATTCCCGTACCAACTGTATTGATCACCTGAGTTACCCTTATCACGGTAAATTTTGAATCCATATGTGATACCAGCCTCCAAATCTACCGTTACCGTTACAGGGAAAGTCATTCCTTCACTAAATACAAACGGTATCGATTTCAGTATCGCAGGATCTTTCGATCCGGCATCAGGAGAATCAGCACGCGTCTTTTTATTAAATATCGTTAAGGTATAACCCGTCTCACGAGTGATAGGATCATATTTTGCCCAATATCCCTTGTTATAGTAAAATGCGCGGCCAGCCGGTGAATTTGTGCTGTTTTTCTCTAACGGAGTTTGTTCCGAAAGAGGAATAAACATCGGAGTATTTACATTGAAGCCGTAAGCATCTTGCTCGCTTGCATCATCATTCGGCCGAGTCGGATAAACTACTTGTACATTGTCATTTTCATCTGAATCCCAGAAATTTCCAGCACCTCTTTCATCTGCTCCATTTTGAATCTTATTCGTAAACGAAACATAATTTGAGGTACCTTTATCGGTGTATTCGTAATACCAAATATCACTAGTTCCTATCCTTTCCATCGCGATATTACGATTCCCCCTATCATAGTTACCGGAACCTGTAATGTCATTCCAGTAGGATGATGTCAGTAAGTTCACATAAACAGCCGACCATCCTAAAGTATTCTTAAAGTAAATCGTATTTACCTTCGTATACTTCGCCTTAATCGTACCATCGTAGGTAGCTTTAATCTTGATGGTACAGTTGGTTGCTACTGATACCGGGTTACCAGCTAAAGCAACGCCATCACCCATTTCCCACGTAGTAAAGTTATAACCGATGATGCTTGGGGCGACTACATCCACAGAGTCGCCGGCAGGAATAGAAGTACTACTATTTGCAGCAATCGTTGCACCCGAAGTGTTATCTACATACTTTATCGTCACGGTATTGTCACCAATGATTGAGAAAGTACTGGTCGCCGTTTGCAGTTCTGTACCGGCAGAGCAAGGAGTAAAACCTGAAGTTGCGTTGGCTTTCAACACAGCTTTTACCTTATACGAACCGTTCTCCAAACTAGTCAAGGTATACTTAACTTGACGGGGTTTTGAACCGCCTTCTGTATCAGCTGCTACGCTCCAATGCGAGCCATCAACCGGGTTATCTGTATCGGCATAGAGCAGCGTCCAGCAGATGTCAACGTATCCTTGGAAACCGCTCGCCGGATCCAATGTCGGATTAACCGTCAAGTATGTCGTTGAAGCCTTTGCTATAGTTGCTGCATGAGTAAAACCAGTAATGGTCGTTTTCTTATAGTACGCATAGAGAGTTGTATTCTCCGCTATATCCCAGATATGGGCGGAGGAACCATTTGCATTATAATATTTCGTACCTCCACCGCCTGCTTCGGTGAAATATCCCATGAACGTATATCCAACTGCCGGTGTCGGAGCAGTACCCATTGCCGGCATAGCGGCATCATAAGTAGCACTTACCGAATTCTCCACACCTGCTCCTGCACTTCCATAACCCATTTCGTTATAATCAAGCGTTACGGTGTATGTCGCAGCAGACCAATGCGCATAAAGGTCAGTAGCGCTTGTCTTATTCCAAGTCGTATACGAAGATAGGGTACTTGTTCCTACATTATAACTATAGTACTGATTTCCGTCAGATGTTGCATCCCAATATCCTAACAGATTATATCCCGTCTTGGTGTGTACCGTAACGGCATCACTACTTCCTTTCAAGGTCGTTGGCATTTCAGCATCATACGTCGCTTGTACAACTTGGTCATCACCAGTACCTGTGTTAGCTTTCAGCGTTACATCATAAGTGTTCGCAGCCCACTTTGTATAAAGGGTAGTTGCAGATTGTTTTAACCACTGACTATCTTTATCTGTGTATGGAGTAGTGCTTACAGTCTTGCTGGCTTGTAAGTTACCGCTCGCGTCAGATATATGCGTAGTGGTTCCAGCCTCTCCATAATATCCGTCAACGTGATAACCAGTACGGCGCGGAGCAGTGATATTCGTTAACGTAGTACGCTTATATGCTGCCGTCGCACTACCATCGCTTAGATACGAACCATTATCATCCAATGTGATGGCATAAGTTGCTACTTTATAGTATACTCGTTTAGTTCTTGGCGTAGCCGAGGATAGTGATGCTCCGCTATTATAGTATTTGATTTCTATATCTATATATTGGGCATCCGTAGAAGTGATAGAAGATATTGTTTTAGTTGTAGTGCCACTATAACTATCGCTACCATATTTAACATACAGACTTGAGTTTCCATCATTGTTATGAGCCGGAGTTCCGGATGTCGATAGCGTCAGACTACCATTGTGTTGAACTAAAAAAGGACTCCCCGCAGAGCCATCACCGCCAATACTACCTGAACTGGCTGTTACACTAATAGCAGTCGGATCCGGAGGAAGAATGGTGTAGGTTAATGAGAAATCATTTCCAGAACCACCAGGTGCCCATGAATGATCGTTACAGTTACTTGCATCGTAATAGTAATCAGCCCAAAAATCATATTTCATAGTGAAGATTCCCGAGTTGCTTTCTACTTCTATAAGCGTCCATGAATATGAATTGCTCCCCACTTGATACGTGCCGTTTTCACCGGTGTGGTTCTCTGTGTGATTTGACCAATTTGAACCGTTGTCTAATGTCCACTGTAATCCATTAACTGTATGATGTACGCCCCAGTCAGTTGTATTTTTCCAATAACATTGTGTTACCACAACGTCCGTCGTTAGTGTACCAAGGCTTCCTTTAGCTTGTGCCTTATCGTTCACATAGTGATCTGCACTCCATGTTGTACTATTATAGGACAATTGCATCCAAACACCGCCCTTGAGCCATGCTTCTGCCCTCATGTGTGATACACTCCCTATTAGTACTCCTATCAATACCAATAGTGTTTTTAAAAATTTAATCTTTTTCATAATGTTTGTATAATTTTTTGTTATTATTTCAAATTATTAAATCGTTGTTTCTCACCTGCTTGGCGAAGGTGTTCAATGTATTCCATTACCTGACGCGTTCCATATTTGCGTTCTCCGTTTTCTTTCTTCTCTTTTATCATTCCCAAGGCCAGTAATGAGAACTCGTTATATAATGTTGTCGCAAAGACTCCTCTATCATCCGTATTTACAGAAGCGTTCAATAACGGGTAATGCGAGTCTGATTGATATTCAATCGGATCAAACTTTGTGAGCAACGGATGTTCGCAATACTTATCCACAAAGCCAATCTTTAAGTTCGAAGTCGGATTACACTCCACAGCAATCTGTTTAGCAGCAACCTTGCAGCGCATTTTTGCTTGGAGTTGATCAACAATATCAGCTATCGTCTCTGGGTATTTGCCTTGATAGCGTTTTTCTCCATTGACTTTAACGATATGATCAAAATGATATGTCTGATAAAGAAGGCATGCTTCTTGATCTTGACGAGCCACATTAACTATTTCTTCATCTACTTCTGCCGTTTGGTCCCAATCGGTCATGGTCGCTTTCGCCCATAATGTCAGGTTAGACTTTTGATCCAGTTTACATGGTTCATCTCCGCGCAAAAGCATACTATTCCAATATGTCTGCATGTCGAACGGACAAACCTTATTATAGCCTATTGCCTTGTATAGTTCTCGCGCAAAACGATTAAGTTCTGTTTCTAAGGAGTTCGGTATTTCTACATCTTCTTTGCTGGCAGTCATACAGAGCCAAACGCAATTATCCAACACATATTGTTTAGGCGCAAGGATATTGAATCTCCGTTTCTCGTAATACTTCTTGGCTTCAACACCCATTGCTAACGCATGTCCGATACGGCATTTAGCTCCTAAGCCTAAGAACAACATCGCTTCATCTATCGCACGCAGACCATCTACGATATCGAAGAAATCTTCTCCAACATGATACGTCAGGTTATTTAATCCCCTTTTACGCGCATATCGGAACACATGACCGAATACCTCCGGTCGGCAGAACATCTCCGTGCTGGCTGCATCTATACCCACTATTTGTATATCGTCCGGACGACTTTGCTGTTTCTTGTAAACCCTCAGGACTTGTTTGATATGAGCCTTTAATTCATTGCGATAGTTATAGTAACGTGGATAGTCCTGACGGTTGCTCAAATATAAATCATGCGCTTTTTCCGATTTACTATAGTTGGCTTTTATGAAATGCACGACTAACGACAGATGCTTCGCAGCATTATCCATAACTTTGCGTTGTGTGAATATTCCTTTATTATAATTGAGTACACGCATACGCGAGTGACTCGTCATATGTCGCAATTCCTTCGGAGTAATACGTCCTTCTAAGTGATCATTGTCACTACCACGCAATGTAGTCTGTAGTACTATAGGGTCAAATATTTCTGCAATCGGATCGTGCTCCTTGATAAAGATATCTTTTCTATCTTGATAGGTCTCAAAATTCTCAAAGCCCTTCAGTTGATTGATTTGGACGAACTCCTTGCGGATACGCGTCTTTAGTATCAAATACAAGTAGAAATACGGTGCCAATGCCCACATCGTCTTATCGTATCCATAGAAGCGATAGAAGAACTGATACATCAGTTTACGTTCTCCGTGGAAGATGATATTAGCATCCTTAACATGTCCCTTTACATCATCGGGGAGGATGGCATAATCCAAAGTTCTTCCATTTCGACTTTTTATAGCAGATGTCCGCAAAACACCGATTTCTGCACTAAGATCCCGCTTAATCCGATTCGCATACATCTCGTCTTCCAAAATGCGCTTTACACACATTATGCTATGACAGAACTGCTTGTCGCAAGTGCATAGGTTGTTTAGCAACTTAAAGAATTGCACCCTCAAGTATGCTGCAGCAATACACATTCGTTTGAACGTATATAACTGCTCCGTATTGGCTACAGAGAGTGTCACATCTTGATATTGCTTAACATCATTCAATTTTTTTTCGATATTATTTAGCGAGTTTGTTAAATCGATCCAATTGAGGTTAAAGACATCACATGTCGCATTATAATGTGCATGAAGATCTATTACTCCTCGGCTTAACACCTCGTGTAACTCCTCGTTATTATGCCTTATATGGTCCGGCCATGCGAAGAGAGTTGTTTGGCACTTGGGATTAGAAATTACATCTTTATTTGCCAAATATGCAGTTGTCAGCAAGTCTTCTCCTACAAATAATGTTGTATCCTTCCATCTAAGCAATTCATCGAAGACAGCCATAGGTTGATGTGTCTTCGCATCATGCGTCACTAAAATATCGGCCATATACCGAACGAGTAAGAACGGGCGGTAGATAAATGGAATCCTTGTCGCATCTTGCTCATCTGCATATTCATTTAGCGCATTCTCGCTATTCAGATTCATCCATATATCTTGCGCCAAATTCTCCATTAAGCGAGCCTCAGTTGTCGTGAAAGCATCTTCACGCCAACGCACAAGTTGAGGGAGGATGTCAATGAAGTCATCCTTATATCTACGTGCATCCTCGATGGCTTTCACCACCGCTTCTACCGGATAATCGTAGAATAACGCCTTTATGCTCGCTCGTTCAAAGTCCATTTACTCAGTTATTCCCTTTTGCTGTTCGTCTAATCTCTTTTCTATTCTTTCAATTTCAGCTGCCCTATTAAGTCCTTCTTCTATTATGTTTGCTTTCACTTCTTCCATCTTAGACGCAAGATCCGATATTTGTTTAGTAAAGGGCTCTAATGCCCTTTGGACAGCAGTTTGCGTAGTGCTTATTTCTTTGGTAACCTTGCGCATTACACTCTCAGTCACCTTTTCTGCCATCCTTTCACGCTCTTGGATAGAACGAGAAATCTGCCTTACAACACTAAAAGTCTTTTCCTCAGAAAGTATGGCAATGATATCTTCTCTCGAGTATTTCGTGCTCTCATCAAATAGTTCTTCCCAATTTATATTCTCGTATATATCTGAATCTTTCTGTTTTTCAATAATTTTACGAATCTCTATTCCCGTAAGCTCTTCTTGTTTTGGTTTAAGAATAGTTTTGCCAAATATTGTTTCTAATGCGTCTCTAATAGATTTCGCCGTAACATCAAATTGATATATACTATTAAATTTCTCTTCAGTTAAATTAGTTTCTTTATGATTTAAGAACGTAATGATTGGTTCCAAAAACCAAAATTCCATGTTATAAGAATCTTCTTCCTCCTGAATATGATTCGGATATAGTTTTATTCCTAAGTCACGTATATATTGATATGTGTTAGCTATATTGAATAAGTTGCCTCCGGTCTTGGCTGCATCTCTTTTATTAATTAACGTATCTACAATTGCCAACTGCACTTCAGAGAAACGAATTATCGCCTCCGAAATGAAACAATGCCATTGATGTTCTAAATTATTTTCATTTGTATTATGTTTTTGCAGACAAATAGCTAATATATCTTTTAACAAGGATTTGTCGCGAGCCAATGAATCTTCGAAGAAGTCAGACGTACCTCCTTTGTATAGTTCATTCCACCTTTGGTATGTTTGCTTAATGTTAACAACATTGCTAAATATGGATAAAACATCAAACGCTATGTAGTTATTGTGATCACTAAAAGCATCATAATACGAACGAGTAGTTTGTGTCCTATCATAATCTAAATCTTGCCGAGAATATAGAGGATATCTCGTAGTTAATGCGAAAAACTCACATAATTGCCAATCTACATCACTTGATTCAGGGGAAAGATTTTTAAATAAAGAGCACAACTCCTTACCATTAATAGCTCTTTTGTCTCTTGGAATGTGACGATCGTCTTTACGTATTAAAGCTCCTGCTTCGTATGTGAAATATGAGCCATTGACTAATCTTTGTAACAAGTTAAGTTTCTGAATTTTTTTATCGTATTTATATATTGCGACATTCCCTTCTTCTTTAGGAAACAACTTATCCTCAGATTCTGAAATAACATTATAAGTCTCATACAATTTCATGGAGTAAAAAGCTCGTAAGAAATAGATAAGATGCTTAGTCTCAGCCGAAGCATTAACATTCTCTACATAATTCATAACATAGAACACGTCTCCTAGAGAAATGTTCTGCATAGCATTATAAGGATGTAAAATAGCCGTAACTATGCTGTCTGATATTTCTATTGTTTCTTTTCTGTCTTTGGGGCGTAGTATGTTTCCTAAATGAGATACAACATCTTTATTAATAGAAATGATGTCTTCATTATGAGCTAATGTTTCCACAAATACCAAATTCTCCTCTGAAAGACCAGCGATCCATACAGAGTTGAAATATGCTTTAAAGTCGGCTTTATTTTTTAAGTTATCACTGTTATCTTCGTTCTTTGAGTTCGGCATCTTCCATAACATTCCCAATAGAAGGCGAACCGAACGGAGATTAATGGGCACTATAGGAGATATGTTTCGCCCGTTCACAAAAATATATCCTGTCTTCTTATAAATAAGCCGAACAACAGTTTCTTTTACTGATAAAGGATCATCATCAGGTTTATCTCCATTGTATAATTGAACCATCTGCTCTACTATTTCTTCTCCACTTGGCATCAAAATACGGTTACTTTCAGGTATTAATTTCATCACATACCGAATGGCCATCTCTTTGATAGTCTCGTTAGAAACAACTTCTTTGTCCATTCGTTGCCGCAAGTACGATTGAACGACCTCTACCATCTGTTCTATCTTAACCGCCAACAACACAACACAATGCTCTGGCGAACTAAGATATTTGCGGATCTCTTCCGCCATTTGATATCCTTCCGTAGCATTTAAGTCAAGATCATCAATACTGATTAAGACACGTTCTTTATGAAAATATCGTGCATAGCAATGCAACAACTCGTTAAATTTGCTTTTCAATTCAATACCGGCTGCCAGATCATCTATTTCTTCTAAATCGTCATAAGCATTTTTATCCGGAGCCTTATTGATTATCGCCAAACTTCTTTTCACCTTCTGGAATTTCTCCATTAAGCGATTACGATTAGCAATGTTTTCATTACATCTATTAGAGCATTCATCCTCCACCATTTTACGTCTGTCGTCATCGCATATGTCAGCATACATCTGACCGATTAACAATTCCAATAAGTTATGTTTTGAGTCGAAGAAGGCCGGATCAACTAATCGTAATACTTTAAAACTATCAGAATCAATTCTTTCTGACGAGAATAATTTGGCATCCTGTGCATTTTTCATAATCGTTTTATTGGAAAGAATTCCACGCACAGTCTCAAGAGCAGAAGTCTTACCTTCTCCCCGATCACCACAGAACACGATGATATTTGACATCTTATCATCTATGTCTTTGTGCGTTTCCGTCTTAGTCGAACGCACAATAATGGTGTCCATGATATCAAATACTTGACGGTACTGCTCTTTGAACGGAGAATGCTTAAATTGCTCCTCTGTTTTCTCAATCACAATACCCGTCTCTTCTCCCATACGGAAGATGATTGCGTTCTCCGGAATATTTTTCTTCTCTTCTGCCATAACTATATCTTGTGCTTTAATAGTTTCTATTTTTTTGCTTCCTCCTCCGTGACCATCTCGCGATCATCGTGGACGTCACTGGTGGGTTACTTTATCGTAATTTTACTCTGTCCATTTTGTCCATATGTCCATTTGTCCATTTCATTTTTTTGTCGTGGCACTCTGACACTCTGACACTCTGGCACTCTTAAAATTTTGCTTTGCACTTTCTGCACTTTCTGCACTTTTTCTCTCTACCTTGTATTGTACTTGTATCCTACTTGTATTGCGCTTGTATTGTTACTTGGTCCTTTTTGTCCATTTTTCCATTTGTCCATTTGTCCTTTTCTCCGACTTCTTCGAGCCATTCTCGAGAAAATCCCGATCCAATCTCGAGTCATTTCCTAATTCACTTCCCTCACAGCCTGTTCCTTTTTTCACCTTGCCCCCTTTCAGCTTGGTCCCCACTTAGTCCCCTCCACTCTGGCTTAGTCCTTTCCTCTATAGCTTAATCCCTTCCACTCATGTACACACGAAAAAAGCGGGACTGCAATCTTGCTGTTCCGCATTCTGAGGCTCTGGTATTGCCTTTACTTCCAAACAGCAACACCGAAGCCCACGCCAATATGTATATATACACGCGCGTACGCGTGCACTTACAATATACACCATGAGCATCTTAGTGTCACATTGTCTTGGAAGTTATCGAAATTTACCAGATTTCAGAATGCCAAAACAAAGCGCATTTAAGACGCTTTTTATCATGTCCTGTACCCGCCTCGCACTAATAGGACACTTCCCGACGTGAGCTACAAAAAATCTCACTCACGCAGCGTAAAACGAATACGGCTGCAAAATTACACAAAAAAAATGACATATGCAAATTTTATGTCATTTTTCTTCATTTTTATGGACTTTACAGCCCTTTTTGAGAATTTCGCGTCTATAAACCTAATCAACATGTCACCGCTTTTTTACGCTGTCGGCCCCAGCGGCTTGCATTTTACATCCGCAAGTTAGATGTGTATCGTTATTGTTCTTTTTGATTCTTCAAATCAAGAAGATCAAAGTACATCAATCGTGTTTGCAATGGATGCGGATTATTCTTCAACGCTTGACGTTCTTCCTCATCCTTGGGCGGATAGGTGTATAATGCCTCCTGTCCCTCAGTAGTAAATAGGAATACAAAACCGTTCTTCTGATAAAAGGACAATATCTCAGGAGAATTCACGGCATCTACAATTATAAATCGGCAACCTGTTTGTATCGCCGGATCGGAGAACAGGTCTTTCACAAATGTCAATACTGCGGATCCAACGCCTTTACCGGCAAACTCTTTTGCTACAGCCAATCGTCCAATTAACACACCGGGGTATCTGCGTAAATGCTTCTCATGGTGCGTAATGGCTTTCATATAGTCTCGTCGTGAGCGTGGCAAATCGTATATTCGTATACTATCATTGCTGATCGTAAATGCACACACTATCTGTTTGGGACTTTCCTTAAGTCGGAAACAATAGGATTTGCCCATTAAGTAATGAGCGTAGGCAGCAAAATCTTTAGCGAAGAACTCATCCATGTCTTCACTACCACACACAAAAGGCAGACATGCTTGACGCACATCTTCCGTATATGGACTAAGTAAACAATTGTCTGCCAGGAAACTCATGTCTATTGCATCATATTAGCCCATATTTGGCGTGCTGTTTGCACACCTTGTGTTTGCGACCAATCAATTGGTCCTCGCTCATCGTAGCGCCTCTCTGCGGCTTGAGCAGCGGTTAAAAAGCGCAATGCTTCTTCGCCGTACAGCGTCGGAATCGCTTTAATTGCTGTTGCCATAATTCAATCCTCCTTCTCGTATTGATTTTGTCTCACGGATACATAGTATCCCAAAATCGCTGCAAAATTACACAAAAAAAATGACATATGCAAATTTTATGTCATTTTTCTTCATTTTTATGGACTTTACGGTCTTTTTTGAGAATTCCGCGTCAATAACCAAATTAACATGTCAACGCTTTTTAACCCTGTCGCCACAATCAAATGCGGTCAAAGCGTAGTCCTTTGTCAGCGGAACAATATTCATCTCTTATAAACAGAACTCTATTTGATGTTTTGATCGAGCCAAACGATCTTCTAAAGCTCTGAGATTAGCTTGCCGCTGTGTTTTGGACAGACTTTCCACATACTGCGCTCTCTGTATGAAGCGAAGCGCATCTTCGCCATACAAAATCGGTGTTTCTGCAATTGGTCGTGCCATAGTTTTATCCTCTTTCTATTAATCTACTGCTTCAGTAATGATTGCTTCTGCCTGACAATTATACTCTTGCTTGAAAGAACGCATCATATAACTCTTTTGGCATATCCGTAATGGTAAGATTTGAGTGCACAGGTTTGTAGCTACCCGGATTTATACGAAAGTAAGTGCATTGCACTTTCTGCCCGGGTTTCAACTCGTGCTTGGGTGCATCTACAACCTCAAAATCGCTCCATCTTATGTTCTTCAATTCTACCATTGTTAGTTCCTTTGCATACCTTTGGGCTGCAAAGGTACAACAAAAAAATGACATATGCAAATTTTATGTCATTTTTCTTCAATTTTATGGACTCTTCAGTTCTTTTTGAAAATTTCGCGTCTATAAACTTAATCAACATGTCACCGCTTTTTAACGCTATCGGCCCCAGCGGCTTGCATTTTACATCCGCAAGTTAGATGTGTATTTTTATGACTAGCAAGTCAACAAATCACAAAACATTAACCTTGTACTAAGATGGCGAGGATGTTGCTCGCGGTCCTGTCGATCAGCGTCGTTCAATGGACGCTTGGTGTACAAGTCTTCCTGTAGTTCCGATGAAAAGAGAGGGGTAAAACCGTTCTTTTCATAGAAATGCAATACCTCCGGTTTATTCACAGCATCCACTATAGCCAGTCGATTAGCCATCTTTGCATCATCCTCCATTATCCAACGACGTATAAAATGCAAAGCTTGCGAACCCACTCCTTGATTGGCATACTTGGCGTCAACAGCAAAACGACCAATCAATACACCCGGATAACGGCTCAACATCTTCTCGCGATTCGTTATTCCCCACATTCGGTTCTTGCGCGAGTTTGGCAAATCGTATATACGAATACTGTCACTCGACAATGTAAAACAGCAAATGATTTGCTTAGGGTCACTAATTAGGCGAAAACAATACGACTTTCCCATACGAAACTTGGCATACTCCAGAGCATCTACACGGAAAAATTCATCCATATCATCGTTCTGCCCACAACTAAAGGGATAACATTCCTTAAGAACATCATCCGTCAAAACATGCAATGTACAGTCTCGTAAGATATCAATCATAAAGCGACTGACATTCCGCTACGTTGTAGCATTGTACGCATGTTAATAACGTACGGATCGCTTCTGCGGTCTCGTACCGGAGTGGACTCATAACGTCTCTCCGCCTCCTCTGCCATTTGGCGGAAACGTGTTGCTTCTTCGCCATACAGCGTCGGAATCGCTTTAATTGCTGTTGCCATAATTCAATCCTCCTTCTCGTATTGATTTTGTCTCACGGATACATAGTATCCCAAAATCGCTGCAAAATTACGTTTTTTTTCTGATATATGCAAATATTTCGCTATAAAAAACAAAAAATCTGCACTTTTGATGCAGATTCATCTTATTTGACTCATTTTCACGTCATTTTGAGCATTCTAACTTAGTGTTGATTGTTCGGAATTGAGGGCTTACCAGAGCCTTAGGAAGCGGAACAGGGACTAAGCTAGAGTAAAATTGGAATGATGACAATATGACGGTTTGCCGGAATAGGGAAATAGCGACAAGCCCTTTAAATACAGGCATTCCGAACGAAACCGACAAACCGTCAAACCGTCACGACGAAAAATGGAACAGCGACAAAGCGACATAGCGACACGAAGAAAAATGAAGTGAGACTATGAGATTTTGGTGAGACTATGTTAGATCCAGTAAAATAAGGGGGATCCGGCGGAAAGTCTCAAAAATCTCAAAAATCTCATGCAAAAATATCAACTATGAGAGTCATTTGATAGGGCGAGGTTGGCTTGTGATTGGCTGAATGGAAGGACTAAAGTCTAGGATTGTCTCGTAAACGGTTCGAGATTGACTCGGCAATGGTCTAGGATCGAATCGGAAACGACCTGTGATTGTCTCGAGATTGACTCGGGAAAGTCTCGAGAATGGCTCGGTGAAGTCGGGGAAAAGGACAGTAAGGTCATCGTAACATGGTCCCGTGATGATACTGTTCTAAACGGCACATTCTACGTCATAAATTCTATTCATCTCACGCAAAAAAAATGCGAATTGATATGCCAAAACAGAAAAAAAATCAAAGCGTTCTCAGAAAAAGTGCAAATTTATTTGCATATATCAAAAAAAAGTCGTACTTTTGCAGGCTAATTTAATTTGCCAAAGAAGGGCATTAAAAAAACGGCCATATAGGCACAAAAAAAACAAACATATAGGCATAAAAAAACGGCCATATAGGCACTAATAAAAACGACTATGCAAGAGATACGAAATATAGCAATTATCGCACACGTGGACCACGGAAAAACGACCCTGGTGGACAAGATGCTCTACACCGCCAAGGTAGTGAAAGAGGCTCACGGCGAGTTTCAGGAGCAGAAGGAACTGATCCTGGATAACAACGAGTTGGAACGCGAACGCGGCATCACCATCTTGGCCAAGAACGTAGCCATCGAGTACAAGGGCGTGAAGATCAACATCATCGACACTCCGGGGCACGCGGACTTCGGAGGCGAGGTAGAGCGCGTGCTGAATATGGCCGACGGCGTACTGCTGCTGGTGGACGCCTTTGAGGGTCCGATGCCGCAGACCCGCTTCGTGCTGCAGAAGGCATTGGAGATGAACCTCAAGCCGATCGTGGTGATCAACAAAGTGGACAAGCTCAACTGCCGTCCCGACGAGGTACAGGAGGCTGTGTTTGACCTGATGGTGAACCTCAACGCTACGGACGACCAACTCGACTTCCAGACCATCTACGGTTCGGCCAAGAACGGATGGATGTCCACCGACTGGCACAAACCCACCACGGACATCACCGCGCTGATGGATGCCATCATCGAGTACATCCCCGCGCCGGAGGTGCTGGAGGGTACGCCGCAGATGCTGATCACCAGCCTGGACTACAACCCCTACGTAGGCCGTATCGCCGTAGGAAGGGTGCATCGCGGTACGCTGACGGACGGACAGACCGTGACGCTCGCCAAGAAAGACGGCACGAATGTCAAGACCAAGATCAAGGAGCTACACACCTTCTCCGGAATGGGTCACGTGAAGACCGACGCCGTATCGTCGGGTGATATATGCGCCCTGATCGGTATCGACGGCTTCGAGATCGGCGACACGATCTGCGATGCACTCCAGCCGGAGGCGCTGCAACCGATTGCCATCGACGAGCCGACGATGTCGATGGTATTCACGATAAACGACAGCCCCTTCTTCGGTCAGGAGGGTAAGTTCGTCACCTCGCGTCATATCCACGATAGACTGATGAAAGAGTTGGAGAAGAACCTGGCGCTGCGCGTGGAGAAGAACCCCAACGAGGATGTATGGCGCGTATACGGCCGCGGTGTGCTGCACCTGAGTGTGCTGATAGAGACAATGCGTCGCGAGGGCTACGAACTGCAGGTGGGTCAGCCGCAAGTCATCATCAAGACCATCGACGGCGTCAAGTGCGAACCCGTGGAGCAACTGACGGTGAACACCCCCGAGGAGTGCTCCGGTAAGATCATCGAGTACGTCTCCACCCACAAGGGCGAGATGACCAAGATGGAACTCGTGAACGACCGTGTGCAGCTGGAGTTTGAGATCCCGTCACGCGGTATCATAGGTATGCGAACGTACGTCATGAACGTGTCTGCCGGAGAGGCCATTATGGCACACCGATTCTTAGAGTTCCAACCCTATAAGGGCGAGATCGAGAAACGCACCAACGGCAGCCTCATCGCGATGGAATCCGGTACGGCCTATGCCTACGCGCTGGACAAACTGCAGGACCGCGGTAAGTTCTTCATCTACCCGCAGGAGGAAGTGTATGCCGGGCAAGTCGTAGGTGAGAACGCCAAGGAAGGCGATATCGTGATCAACGTGACCAAGTCGAAGAAACTCACCAATATGCGTTCCAAGTCGGCCGACGACAAAGCCGTGCTGCCGCCTCCGATCATCTTCTCGCTGGAAGAGGCGCTGGAGTATATCAAGGAGGACGAATATGTGGAGGTGACGCCGACGCATATGCGACTGAGGAAGATCATCCTCGATGAGTTGGAGCGGAAAAGAGCGAACAGATAATTGATTTAAGATTTAAGATTTAAGATTTAAAATTTAAGATTTACATATATTTATGAAGATTGAACAATCCGAAATTAAAGACATGCAGGCTGTGCTCACGATGACAATGGAGCCTGCTGACTACCAAGAGGCAGCCGACAAGGAGCTGCGCCAAATTCGTCAGAAAGCCAATATCCCCGGATTCCGCCCCGGTATGGTACCCCTGGGATTGGTTAAGAAAATGTACGGCAAGGGTGTGCTGGCCGAGGTGATCAACCGCGAGATCGGCGTACAACTGCAGAAATACATTGAGGAGAAGAACCTCAATATCTTAGGTGATCCGCTGCCCAACGAGGAGCTGACTCCCGCTGTGGACTTCGACAATCAGGACACCTTCACCTTCGCCTTCGACATCGCAATTGCTCCCGAGTTTGATGCCCTGTTGAACGGTCGCAACAAACTGACGCGCTACAACATCACCGTCACGGACGAGATGGTAGACCGTCAGGTGGAGAGCTACGCCGGCCGCTTCGGCGACTACGTTGACGCTGATGCCTTCCAGGAGGGCGACATGCTGCGCGGACTGATGACCGAGCAGAAGGAGAACGGTATCGTCAAAGAGAACGCCATCCTCAACCCCGCTTACATGCGCGACGAGGAGAGCAAGAAACTGTTCAACGGTGCCAAGAAAGGCGACGTCGTTACCTTCAACCCGATGAAAGCCTACGGTTCGGAGGTAGAGGTAGCCTCGATGCTGGATATCAAGAAAGAGGAAGCCAAAGAGCTGACTACCGACTTCACCTTTGAGATTCAGACCATCACCCGTCACGAGAACGCCAAGATCGACGGCGAGCTGTTTGCCAAGGTTTACGGCGACAACAACGTCAAGGACGAGGCAGAGTTCCGTGCCAAAGTGAAAGCCGAGATCGAGGACAACATGCGTCAGGACAGCGACTATAAGTTCGGCCTGGATGCCAAAGCTGCCGTAATGAAGAAACTGGAGAAGTTGGAATTCCCCGAGACGTTCCTGCGTCGCTGGGTCAAGACCAACAATCCCGAACTCACCGACGAGCAGCTGGAGAAAGACTTCCCCGCTATGATAGAAGAACTGAAATGGCACCTCGCTAAGGAGCAACTACTGAAGCACTTCGACCTGAAGGTGGAGAAAGAGGACGTAGAGGCTTACGCCAAGGAGGTAGCCCGCATGCAGTTCATGCAGTACGGTCTGATGCACGTGGACGACCAATA
This sequence comes from uncultured Bacteroidales bacterium, assembly GCA_946404495.1. GTDB lineage: Bacteria > Bacteroidota > Bacteroidia > Bacteroidales > Paludibacteraceae > Colicola. The sequence continues at coordinate 24,546 of CAMJDT010000003.1, read as the reverse complement.
CCTCACCTCCTACACACAGGAGATGATGAAGAAAGAGGATCAACTCCGCGCGCTGGTAGAACGCTGCGCCGAGCAGAAGATCTACAAGGCCCTCGAGGGCGTAGCCAAAGTGGAAGAACAGGCTATCTCGCACGAGGACTTCGGCAAACTCTTTGCGGAATAAAACACAAGACATGAGGATACATTTCATAGCTATCGGTGGAGCAGCGATGCATAATTTGGCACTCGCTGTGGCCCAACGCGAGGGATACGTGGTAACAGGGTCGGACGACGAGATCTTCGACCCTGCCCTCACCCACCTCCGTGATGCGGGACTGCTGCCCCCGGAGATGGGTTGGCATCCGGAGCGTATCACTCCGGATATAGATGCCATCATCCTCGGCATGCATGCACGCGAGGATAACCCCGAACTGGTACGGGCACGGGAGTTGGGACTCAAGATCTACTCCTTCCCCGAGTACCTCTACTACGAGACGCGCAACAAGACGCGTATCGTCGTGGCCGGTTCGCACGGCAAGACCACCACTACGGCTATGATCCTCTATGCCCTGCAGCACCTCGGCATTGAGGCGGACTATATGGTAGGTGCACAGATCGAGGGATTCGAACGGATGGTTCGACTCAGCGACACGGCGCGTTACGCCGTCTTCGAGGGCGACGAATATCTGACCTCGCCGCTGGATCTGCGCAGTAAGTTCCTCTGGTACCACCCCCAAGTAGCTATCATCACCGGTATCGCCTGGGATCATATCAATGTGTTCCCCACCTTCCCCGAGTACGTGGATACGTTCCGTAAATTCGTCGATTCGATCGAAGCGAACGGCACGCTGATCTACTACGCCGGCGACGACAACCTGCGCGCGCTCGCGTCGCACGCGCGTAAAGATATAAGGTGTATCCCCTACAGCGGCTATACGGGCGAGGTGGAGATGCAAGTGTTCGGACGGCATAACATGCAGAACCTGGAGGCCGCCTGCCATGCCTGCGAAGCCATCGGCGTCAAGGCCGACGACTTCTACCGCACGCTCGCGGGATTCAAGGGCGCCAGCAACCGGCTGGAGAAAATAGGCGAGACCGAGACTTCGGTAGCCTACAAGGACTTTGCCCACGCTCCCTCCAAACTGCGCGCGACGATCAATGCCGTGCGGGAGAAGTATCCTGAGAAAAAACTCATCGCCTGCATGGAGCTGCACACCTTCTCGAGCCTCATGGCCGACTTCCTGCCGCAGTACAAAGGTTGCATGGCGGAGGCCGACACGGCGCTGGTCTATTTCAACCCCAAGGTCATCGAGCACAAACGCCTCACGCCGATCACGGCCGAGGAGGTAGCCAAGGCCTTCGGCACGAACAACGTCAAGGTCTTCACCGACAGCCAGGCGATGCAGGAATACCTGCGTACGCTCAGCTACGACAACACGGCGCTGCTGATGATGTCGTCCGGTACCTTCGACGGGATACGCGTCAATGACTTTGCCAACGAACTGCTAAACAAAAACTGAACCGTGGATAAGCAACTCAAACGCGACTACCTCTATATGCGGATGGCTCGGACATGGTCCGAGAACTCGTACTGCATCCGACGCCAAGTGGGCGCCCTGCTCGTCAAGGATAATATGATCATCTCCGACGGCTATAACGGCACCCCCTCCGGCTTCGAGAACCAATGCGAAGACGAGAACAATGTATCCAAACCCTACGTGCTGCACGCCGAGGCCAATGCCATCACCAAGGTAGCCCGCTCGCATAACTCCTCCGAGGGCGCGACGCTGTATGTGACCACCTCGCCCTGCATGGAGTGCTCCAAACTCATCATCCAATCCGGCATCCGACGCGTCGTTTACGGCGAGACCTACCGCATCACCGACGGCCTCGACCTGCTCAAACGCGCCGGAATTCAGGTAGATTACTTACCAGATAAAGGTGATAGGTGATAGGTTATTGGTGATAGGTTATTGGTGATAGTTGAAAATTGAAAGAATATGAAGAAATACATCCTTCCGACCGTGACCGTTGTAACGCTGATGTTGGGATTTCTGATCGGCAATGCCGTCTCCAACAAAGTCAACGCGCAACGTTTCATCATCCAGAACGGCCAGATCATCTCTGCCCCGTCGAGTAAAGTGGACCACCTGCTCCAGCTCTTGGAGCGTGCCTACGTGGATCCCCTCAATATCGATTCCATCACCGACGAAGCCATGCAGGAGTTGGTCAAACGGCTCGACCCCCACTCGTCGTATATCCCCAAAGAAGACCTCGACATGGTCAATAGCGAACTGTCGGGTTCGTTCTCGGGTATCGGCGTGCAGTTCACCATCCAGAACGACACGGTCAATATCGTAGCCGTCATTGCCGGCGGCCCCTCTGAGGGTGTCGGCATCATAGCCGGCGACAAACTCATCGAGGTCAACGACTCCAACTTCACCGGCAAGAAGATGACCAACGAGAAGGTGATGACGACGCTGCGCGGTGAGAAAGGTACGGAGGTGCAATTGGGCGTCAAACGCGCAGGCGAGAAGGAGACGCTGCGCTTCACCGTGACGCGTGGCGACATACCCGTATATAGCGTAGATGCCAAGTTCCTCATCGACAAAAAGATCGGATTCATCCGCGTCAATAAGTTTGCCGAGCACACCTACTCCGAGTTCATTCAGGCACTGAACGAACTGAAGGCTCAGGGTGCGACGAGCTATATCGTGGACCTCCGTGAGAACTCCGGCGGATTCATGGATCAGGCGATACGGATGGCCAATGAGTTCCTCTCCATAGGCGACGGAATTGTCTATTCGGAGGGCAGAGCCTACCCGCGCTACGAGGCCAAAGCCGACGGTACGGGACGCTTCAAGAACGTGCCGCTCGTGGTGCTCATCGATAACTTCTCCGCTTCGGCGAGTGAGATCTTCTCCGGCGCCATGCAGGACAACGACCGCGCGACGATCATCGGTCGCCGCTCGTTCGGCAAGGGATTGGTGCAACAACAGATCCCCTTCGACGACGGCAGTGCCGTACGGCTGACCGTAGCCCGTTACTATACGCCCTCCGGTCGCTGCATCCAGAAGCCCTATAAACTGGGCGATCAGGAAGACTACGCGCAGGATCTGCTCGAGCGCTGGGAGCACGGTGAGTTCTTCTCGGCCGACAGCATCCAGTACGGCGACACCACCGTCTATCGCACGCTCAAGAAAGGACGTATCGTCTATGGCGGCGGAGGTATCATGCCCGACATCTTCGTCGGACGCGACACCTCGCTCAATACGCCGTGGTTCAATATGGTCTCCAATCGCGCCTACACCTACCAGTTTGCCTTCCGTTACACCGACCAGCACCGCAAGGAGCTGAGTCGCTATAAGGATTGGCAGTCGCTGGAGAAACACCTGCTGAAGGCCGATTGGGTGGAGGAGTTTGTGGCTTTCGCCAAGGAGAAAGGCGTGGAACCCAACCGCGCGCAGATCAACACCTCCAAGCCGCTCTTGGTACGCATCGTTAACGCGTATATCGTACGCAATATCTTAGGCGATGAAGGCTTCTTCCCGCTCTTCGAACGCGACGATGAAATCACCAAACGGGCGGTGCAGGAACTCCAATAAAGCCAAAAAACGCAAAGAGTAGCTTACAAAATGCATTTTTTTCAAGAAAAATTTGCATATATCGCTAAAATACCGTATCTTTGCAGGCTAATTGCACAAGAATGCCATTTTTGGCATTGTTTTGTGCGCCGGTTCGGTAGCTCAGTTGGATAGAGCAACAGCCTTCTAAGCTGTGGGTCCCGGGTTCGAATCCCGGCCGAATCACGAAGAAATATAATAAAACCAATTATATGCGCCAATTAAAAATCACCAAATCAATCACCAACCGTGAGTCCGCTTCGCTGGATAAGTACTTGCAAGAGATCGGCCGCGAGGATCTGGTCACGGTGGAGGAGGAAGTGGAATTGGCCGGACGTATCCGCAACGGAGACCGTGCCGCACTGGAGCGCTTGACGAAGGCAAACCTGCGTTTCGTGGTTTCCGTAGCCAAGCAATACCAGAATCAGGGTCTGAGTCTGCCCGACTTGATTAACGAGGGTAACTTGGGACTGATCAAGGCTGCCGAGAAATTCGATGAGACACGTGGTTTCAAATTCATCTCGTACGCCGTGTGGTGGATCCGTCAGTCGATACTCCAGGCATTGGCCGAACAAGCACGTATTGTGCGTCTGCCCCTCAACCAGGTAGGGTCCCTGAACAAAATCAACAAGGCTTATCAGCGCTTCGAACAAGAACATGAGCGCAAGCCAAGCGCCGAAGAATTGGCAGAAGAGTTGGACATACCCGTTGAGAAGATTGCCGATACACTCAAGATGTCCGGACGTCACGTCAGCGTGGATGCTCCCTTTGTAGAAGGCGAGGACAACAGCCTCATCGATGTAATGGTCAATGAGGATTCGCCCAACGCCGACAGAGGGCTCATCAACGAGTCGCTGCGCCGCGAGATTGATCGCGCGCTCATCGGACTCACACCCCGTGAAGCCGACATCTTGCGCAAGTTCTTTGGTATAGGCGTACCCGAGAAGACGCTGGAAGAGATCGGTATAGACCTCGACCTTACCCGCGAGCGCGTACGTCAGATCAAAGAGAAGGCCATCCACAAACTCCAGGAGAGCAGCCGAAGCCGCGTACTGAAGACGTATTTGGGATAACGGAGAGAAACCGTTTATTCAAAAAAAGGGCACAACCGCAAGGTCGTGTCCTTTCTCTATCCTATATACCGTCTTCTCAGAAGAGCGACAACTGATTGTCCACCGGTTGCGACGACTCCGGTACCTCGTTCGTAATGGTGAAGGGGACATCGAGGGCGGGAGAGGTAGGTTCCGTAGTCTCCGTATTTTGCGTAGGCTCCGTTGTTTCCGGGGTCTCATCGGGCGTTTCGGGTGCTTCCTCTTCCTCCGGTTCCTCGGGTTCGGGAGGCGGAGGTGTGATATCCTCGATGGAGGCGACCTCCAATGTGGTGAAGCGTTTGCCGCGTGCCTTGGGGGATTTGGCCTCGATGAAATCGGACATCAGAATCTCCGTGGAGGCATGAATGCCGTCGGCGTAGTTGATGCGGAAGATAGCTTCGTCGCGGTCGGAGAGCACGATGAGGCGGTTGTCGGTGTTCTCGCCTAACATATTCTGCGGCTTGAGTTGGGCATCCAGTTGGAAGCGCTTGCCGTAGTAGAAGCCGAGGTCGGCGTTCCAGAGCGCGAGCGACCAGGTCTTCTCCGGCCGGAAGCGCTCGATGCGCCATATATTACGGTCGAAGTGGGCTGTCTCCTCGAAGGTGGTGAGGTAGTAATCGCCGGTAGTGGTGATGACGAGCACGCGGTCCTCGTCCTGGAACTCACCCAGGTACATTCCCTGTCCGTCGTAGTTGATACGCAGTATATCGGGGTCAAACCATACCTTGCGTCCGCCCAAGGTCGAGCGACCTTTCTGCTTGAGCACAATGGACTTGACATCGTATTTGGTCAGCACATTGCCGCGTGCCGCACGACTCTTGACGGCCAGTTCGCTGAGGTCCTTCATCACCTCGAGGTTGCGTAGGTGCAGCTGGGGCTTCAACGTGATCTTGATCACCTCGGCCTCGCCGTTGGGGTTGGCCGTGAAATAGATGATCCGGCTGCCGGCCTTACCTTGCGTCAGGTCGTACTCCTTATCGCGCGTCACGCCGGTGACGAAGAAGCGTTTCATATAGCATATACCGCCCTTACCGTCACGATAGACCACGTTGTAGATGGTGCGGGTATCGTTCTTTTTGAAGATCGCGATATGCAGGATGTCGGTGCCGATGAAGATCTTCTCCGCCACGCGTACGACCTTGTATTTACCGTCGCGGTGGAAGATGATGATATCGTCTATGTCGGAGCAGTTGAAGAGGAACTCATCCTTCTTCAGACCCGTGCCGATAAAGCCGTCCTCGCGGTTGATATAGAGTTTCTCATTGGCCTCGACGACGGTCTTGACGTTGATGTTGGCGAAGTTGCGCACCTCGGTGCGGCGCGGGTACTTGTCGCCGTATTTCTTCTTGAGTGCCTCAAACCAGTCGATGGTATATTCCGTCAGGTGGTTGAGGTGATAGACCGTATCCTTGATCTTACGGCTGAGGTCCTTCATCAGTTCGTCCGCCTTCTTGGTATCAAAGCGGGTGATACGGATCATGCGGATGTCGAAGAGGCGCTCGATGTCTTCTTTGCGAACCTCGCGCAGCAGTTTGGCCTTGAAGGGCTCGAGGGCCTTGTCCACAAAGCGGATGAGTTTCTCCTTGTCGGGAGCGTTCTCGTATTCGGGCTCCTTGTAGATACGGTTCTCGATGAATATCTTCTCCAGCGAGGTATAGAAATACTGCTCTTCCAGTTCGCCCTTCTTGATCTCCAGTTCCCATTTGAGCAGCGACTTGGTGTTATCGACCGACACGCGCAAGAGGTCGCTCACGGTGGTGAAGACGGGTTTCTTATCGATGATGACGCAGCAGTTGGGCGAGACGCTGACCTCGCAGTCGGTGAAGGCATAGAGGGCATCGATGGTCTTGTCCGACGAGGCTCCGGGCGCTAGTTGCACCACGATACGCGCCTCCTCGGCCGTGAAGTCGTCCACCTTGCGGATCTTGATCTTCCCCTTCTCCTGCGCCTTGAGGATTGTCTCGATGATCTTGGCGGTAGTGGTTCCGTACGGCACTTGGGAGATAATGAGCGTCTTATTATCGTCCGCCTTGGTGATCTTGGAGCGTATCTTGACTACGCCTCCGCGCTCGCCGTCGTTGTACTTCGACACATCGATCTCACCTCCCGTCGGGAAGTCGGGATAGAGCACAAACTCCTCCCCGCGCAGATAGGCTAAGGCAGCGTCACACAGTTCGCAGAAGTTATGCGGCAGGATCTTGGAGTTGAGTCCGACGGCAATACCCTCCACGCCTTGTGCTAATAGCAGCGGGAACTTAACGGGCAGATGAATCGGTTCGGCTTTGCGTCCGTCGTAGGACTGCATCCAGTGGGTGGTCTTGTCGTTGAAGACGGTCTCGAGGGCAAACTTACTGAGTCGCGCCTCGATATAACGCGGAGCCGCAGCACCGTCACCGGTGAGGATATTGCCCCAGTTACCCTGACAGTCGATGAGTAGATCCTTCTGACCCAACTGCACCAAGGCATCACCGATCGAGGCATCACCGTGGGGGTGATACTGCATCGTCTGACCTACGATATTGGCTACCTTGTTGTACTTACCGTCGTCCACACCCTTCATAGCATGCAGGATACGGCGCTGAACGGGCTTCAATCCGTCCTCCACCGCCGGCACGGCACGCTCGAGTATGACGTACGAGGCATAGTCCAGGAACCAATCCTGGTACATGCCTGTCAGATGATATTTTACTGCGTCGTTAAACTCAGCCATAACTTGCGCTGTGCTACGGGCAGTTTACTACTAATCTTTTGCGAAGCGATTCATCAGAATATACGCTATGATGCCGATGAACTCCAGCACCAAAGCCGTTACCAACAGTCCGTTCGCGGGCAGCGCGCAGGCGTACACGATAAGGCATACCACGCCGAGCAAAATCAGAATAATTCCAAGGTCTTTCATATATAGGGTGTATTAAATTTACATTTTAACGTGCAAAGATACAACATTTTTTTTACTTGTGCAAATATTTCTTGCATTTTTTTGGTCATACCTGCACTTTTTATACGAAAACAAAGGGCTTACCCCTTCAGGTAGCCCTTAATCGGTGTATTTTTCCGAAACGCCTTAGGCCAGCTTGTTGATATAGATAGCCAACGAGCTCTTCAGGTTAGCAGCCTTGTTGCGATGGATGATGTTGCGCTTAGCCAACTTATCCAGCATCGAGCTTACCTTCGGAAGCATAGCGGCAGCAGCAGCCTTCTCCTTAGTAGCACGCAGGTCGCGGACGGCGTTGCGGGCAGTCTTTGCATAGTAGTGGTTGTGAGCCTTGCGGGTAGCCGTTTGGCGTATGCGTTTCAGTGATGATTTGTGGTTTGCCATAAATAGCTTCTTGTTTTATTCGCCTCTCGGCGTGTTTTAGTGGTTTTACTTTTCGTTTTCTGGTAGCCTATAGCAGAGTCGAACTGCTCTTTAGAGAATGAAAATCTCTCGTCCTAGCCGATAGACGAATAGGCCATCACTTTATCGGTTCTGATCACTCATTGCCGAAAAAGCGTGCAAAATTACTGCTTTTTTTTGATATGACCAAATTTTTTTTGAAAAAAGTGCATTTTTTTTTGAAAAAGCAGTCATTTTTGCCTTAAAGTGGTCCACGAAGGATGCCTCGAGGCGACGATTTGATGAAATTAACGATCTCATCGCGCTCTGCGCTCTCGGGTAATTCGTTCACCACATGCTCGATTGCCTGCGACACATTGTACATCGGACTGAAGATGAGCCGGTATACATCCTGGATGGCATCGATCTGGTCGTGGGTGAAGTTGCGACGGCGCAGACCGACGGAGTTGATTCCGCAGTAGGCTATCGGTTCGCGAGCCGCTAAGATATACGGCGGTATATCCTTGTTGATACGGCTGCCGCCGTGAATCATGACGTGCGAGCCGATATGCGAGAACTGGTGAACCAGACTTCCGCCGCCGAGGATTGCCCAGTCGTCCACGACGACCTCGCCGGCCAGTTGCGTTGCGTTGGACATGATGATATGATTGCCCAGACGGCAGTCGTGTGCCACGTGGCAGTAGGCCATAATGAGGTTGTCGTCTCCGATGACGGTCTCACCCTTGGATGCCGTGCCGCGGTGAATGGTCACGAACTCACGGATGTTGTTTCTATCACCAATACGCACATAGGTCTTCTCGCCCTTGAACTTCAGGTCCTGCGGTATCGCTCCGATGACCGCTCCCGGAAAGATGTGGCAGTTCTTGCCGATACGGGTGCCTTCGCAAATGGTGACATTGCTGTCGATAACGGTTCCTTCGCCGATCTCCACATCCCTCTCGATGCAGACAAACGGTCCTATCTTTACGTCCGGAGCAATCTTCGCCTCCGGATGAATCGATGCAAGCGGATTATTCATATAAAAATGTCAATTGTCAATTATCAATTATCAATTACTAAATTACGCAACTGCCGGCAGCACTGCGTGTTGAACGTATGTCCCGGGCGGGTCGCGATGATGCGTCCCTGGATGCGGCATCCGAGCAGTGCCATGTCGCCGATCAAGTCCAACAGCTTATGCCGTGCGGGTTCGTTGGGGTAGTTAAGCGGACTGAGATAGCCGAGTTTGGTCGCATCCATATGCGGTTGACCGAGTTTGTCGGCGATATAGTCGAATCCCTCTTGCGACAGGGGTGTCTCGTAGATGACGAGGGCGTTCTTCAGGTCGCCGCCCTTGATGAGTCCCAGGCGCAGCAGGGGTTCGATCTCGCGCATGAAGCAGAACGTACGCGCTGCCGACACCTCGCGACCGTAGTCTTTCAGGTCGGTCAGTTCCGCCCGTTGCTCCATCAGCAGTCCCGTCGGATAGCGGATGATGACCTCCACCTCGTAGTGGTCAGAGGGCATGATGAGCATATGATTGCCGTGCTCGGAACGGTATTCGATCGGTTTATCCACCACAAACACCTTCTGCTCCGCATCCTGTTCCTCCAGTCCGACACGTTTGATCTCCTTGACGAAGATGCGCGCACTGCCGTCCAGTATCGGTACCTCGGGGCCGTCCAGTTCTATGAGGCAGTTATCCACCCCCATAGCATAGAGCGCCGACATCGCGTGCTCCAGGGTGCTCACTTTCCATTTACCGCGCTCCACGACCGTTCCGCGCTCCGTGGCCGACACGTATTCGGCCAAGGCCTCATGCGTGGGTTGCTTGGGCAGATCCACACGGCGCAGGCGTATGCCCGTGTTCGGGGCGGCAGGAAAGAAGGTAGCGTGAATATACAGACCCGTATGCAGGCCTTTGCCTTCTACGGAGAAACTCTCTCTTAATGTATGCTGTTTCATGATTTTCCGGATTGTTTGAATTTGACAGCCGCACGTTTCCATATATTGGCATCGATCGCCGGCGAACCCATATATACGCCGGGTTTGCGGATCGTGCCGGCGATACCGGACTGTGCACCGAAGATGCAGTTGTCCGTGATCTCGATATGTCCGGCTACTCCGACTTGACCGGTCAGCGTGCAGCGGTTGCCGATCTTGGTACTGCCGGCCACGCCCACTTGGGCGCAGAGGACGGTCGATTGACCGATCTCTACATTGTGACCGATCTGAACGAGGTTGTCCAGCTTGGTATTCTGTCTCACGCGCGTCTCTCCCATCATCGCACGGTCGATGGTCGTGTTGGCACCTATCTCCACATCGTCCTCGATGACGACGCGACCGATCTGCGGGATCTTATGATAGACGCCCTCTTTGTCGGGTTCGAAGCCAAAACCGTCCGCACCGATGACCGCACCGGCGTGCAGGATGCAGTCCTTACCGACTACACAATTATAATATACGCGCGCGCCTGCATATATAATACTATGGTCTCCTACGACCACGTTATCGCCCAGATAGGCCTGCGGATAGATCTGCACGCCCTTTCCCAGGCGCACGTTCTTGCCGATATAGGCAAACGCACCGATATAGGCATCCTCGGGCACCTCGACGCCTTCTGCGATATAACAGGGCTGTTCGATGCCTTGCTTGCGGGGATTCAGGGTCTCCGCTACCGCCTGCAATAGTTGCGCCATCGACGCGCGGGCGTTCTCCACGGGGATGAGCGTCGCCGGGGATGCGATTGCTTCGGTCATCAACGACTCGGTGATCAGTACCACACTCGCCTTGGTCTCGCCGAGCAACGGCAGGTATTTCTCCTCGCATACAAAGCACAGGTCGCCCTCTTTGGCGGTCTCGAGTCCCGACACGTTACTTGCCGTACGATTGCCGTCACCTACGACCTTGCCCCCGAGGAGCATTGCTATTTGATTTGCTGTAAAGGTCATATTCTATATTGGAATAAATACAACTTCTTGGGTTTGCGCGTGAGGGCTTTCAGGTCGAGTATTTCGCTCGCCGAGGCGATGTCACGCACCGTACCGTCGTTATAGAGGATATCGATGGAGTCATCCTTCTCCGAGTAGGTGTTGGAGGTGGACACATGCTCCACGAAGCAGTAGTCCGCTTCGTGCGGCGTGATACCCAACTCGCGGCTGTAGTACATCCTCAGCGCCTCCTTGTCCTCCTCCGTCAGCGGTTCCGTCAGCAGTCGCCCGCGGAAGAGACTGCGGTTGGTAAACGCCGCACTCAATAGCCTCAGCAGCCTATCCGGACCGTCCATCCAGGCCTTGATGGCACTCAGCACGTCGGAGTCGTCCAACAGCGCGTACTCGCGCATCGCCTCGCTGCCTAAGGTGAAGTCCTTAGCCGTAATTCTATTATAGAGGAAATAATGCAACGACGGCGAGCAGAACAGCTCCACGCCCTGACCCGCCAACTCCTTGGCGCGTGTCAGTACCTTAATAAGCAGCTGCTCCGCGGCGACGGAGGTCTTGTGCAGATACACCTGCCAGTACATCAAGCGCCGTGCTACGAGGAACTTCTCCACCGAATAGATACCCTTCAGTTCCACCACCAGTTTGTCATCCACCACATTGAGCATCTTCAGCAGCCGCTCGCTCGCTACCCTACCCTCCTGCACGCCGCAGAAGAAGGAGTCACGGCAGAGGTAGTCCATGCGATCCACATCCAACTGCGACGAGATCAACTGATGCAGGAACCGGCGGGGATACTGGTTGCGGAAGATGGCGATTGCCAGATCCAACGGACCGTGGTAGTCATCTATCTCCAACCGTCCCTCCGTCACGCTCTGCTGCAGGTCACGGTTGATCTGCTCCATCATCAGCAGCGATATCTCCTCGTGCGTGATGCCGTCCACGAGCGTGTGCTCCAGCACATGGCTGAACGGACCGTGCCCGATATCGTGCAATAGGATGGCAATCTCAGCCGCTACTACCTCGTTATCGCTCAGTTCCACCCCTTTATTACGCAGCGTCGCCAAGCCCTCCTGCATCAGGTGCATCGCACCCAATGAATGCAAGAAGCGGCTATGCATCGCACCCGGATACACAAAATTACTCAAGCCCAACTGACGAATCCGCCCCAGACGCTGTACATACGGATGCTGCAACACATCGTACACCAGCTCGTTCGGTATCGTCAGAAACCCAAACACCGGGTCATTTATTATTTTGCGCTTATTTCCCATTTTAACACAATTGAGCCTGCAAAGGTACAGCTTTTTTTTGACATATACAAGAAAAAAAGCCAAAATCAAAGAAAAAATGCATTTTTCTCTCAAAATATTTGGTCATATCAAAAAAAAGCAGTACTTTTGCAGCCGCTTTCCCAAAAAGGGAAGCAGAAAAGTCAATTTGGTCGGTTGCCCGAGTGGTTAGGGACCGGTCTGCAAAACCGGGGACAGCGGTTCGAATCTGCTACCGACCTCATAGGAGCCGTCTAAAATAGGCGGCTTTAATTTTTAGATAATGGAAGATATTATTCAAGACATAACGCAGCAGGAGTATAAGTACGGCTTCACGACGGACGTGGATACGGACATTATCCCCCGCGGCCTGAACGAAGATGTCATTCGGCTCATCTCGCGTAAGAAAGAGGAACCCGAATGGCTGTTGGAGTTCCGGCTGAAAGCTTACCGCAAGTGGTTAACGATGCCTGTACCCACGTGGGCGCACCTGCGTATACCCGATATCGATTTCCAGGCTATCTCCTACTACGCAGCTCCGAAAACCAACGCCAAAGCCAATGCCAACGCCAATGCCGAAATAGACCCCGAGATCCAGAAGACCTTCGACAAACTCGGTATCCCCTTGGAGGAACGCGCCGCCTTGGCGGGTAATATGGCCGTGGATGCCGTGATGGACTCCGTGAGCGTCAAGACGACCTTCCGCGAGACCTTGGCCAAACAGGGTATCATCTTCTGCTCCATCTCGGAGGCGGTGCGCGAGCACCCCGACCTGGTGCGTGAACACCTGGGCAGTGTCGTGCCCTACGGCGATAATTTCTACGCTGCACTTAATTCGGCCGTGTTCTCCGACGGCAGTTTCGTCTATATACCCAAGGGCGTCCGCTGTCCGATGGAGCTCAGCACCTATTTCCGCATCAATGCCTCTAACACGGGTCAGTTTGAGCGCACGCTGCTCATCGCCGACGAGGGGGCGTACCTCAGTTACCTGGAGGGCTGCACGGCTCCGATGCGCGATGAGAACCAACTGCACGCGGCGATCGTGGAAATCGTGGTCAAGAAAGATGCCGAAGTCAAGTACTCGACGGTGCAGAACTGGTATCCGGGCGATAAGGACGGTAAGGGTGGTATCTATAACTTCGTTACCAAACGCGGCATCACCTACGAGAACGCCCGACTGAGTTGGACGCAGGTGGAGACCGGCAGTGCCATCACCTGGAAATACCCCTCCTGCATCCTCCGCGGCGACAATTCCAGCGCCGAGTTCTACTCCGTAGCTGTTACCAACAACTACCAGCAGGCCGACACCGGCACCAAGATGATCCACTTGGGACGTAACACGCGCTCACGTATTATATCAAAGGGTATATCGGCCGGCCGGAGCCAAAACAGTTACCGCGGTTTGGTCAAGGTCGTGCCGGGTGCCGAACACGCCCGCAACTACAGTCAGTGCGACAGCCTGCTGCTGGGCGATAAGTGCGGCGCGCACACCTTCCCCGACATGCAGATCCAGAATCCTACGGCTACCGTGGAGCATGAGGCTACCACCAGCAAGATCTCCGAGGACCAACTCTTCTACTGCCGTCAGCGGGGTATCTCGCCCGAAGATGCCGTCGGACTCATCGTCAACGGCTACGCCAAAGAGGTGATGGACAAACTGCCGATGGAGTTTGCCGTAGAAGCCCAAAAACTGCTGCAAGTATCCCTTGAAGGAGCCGTCGGATAGCAAAAAAATGCATATTTTTGCATAAAAAATGAAAAAAGTTGCTCAAAAATTTGGTCATATCAAAAAAAAGCAGTAATTTTGCAGCCCGTTTCGTGAGAAGCGCGTTATATCGCGGAGTAGAGCAGTGGTAGCTCGTCAGGCTCATAACCTGAAGGTCGGTGGTTCGATCCCATCCTCCGCAACCGAAGAGAAAGACTCGTCAAAAGCGAGTCTTTTTTTTGTTATTTTAAACATTATGCTGCAAAAAACGATAAAATATTTGCATATGTCAAAAAAAAGCAGTACCTTTGCGCCAAATTTTACTAACTAACAATACATTTTATGCAAAAACTCAAACTCTTTACGCTGTTCATCGGCTTGTTTATCTTCACAGGCGCGATGAATGTACGCGCTGAAATGGGTTCGGGCTCCTGCGGCGCGAACCTCACTTGGGTACTCAACGATGACGGTTCACTGGTCATCTCCGGTACGGGCGCTATGAACGACTACACCGGCTCTGCTCACGCTCCCTGGTTCGCCAACATCAGTCCCGTGACCTCCATCTCACTGCCCGCAGGTCTGACCTACATAGGTAATTATGCTTTCTTTCATTGTACACAGGTGACCTCTATCGTCGTTCCGGAAGGCGTGACCGCACTGGGTGCTTCCTGCTTTGCAGAATGCCGCTCGCTCATCTCGCTCACGTTGCCGAGCACCCTTCAGACCATCGAGAACCTGGCTTTCTCCAATTGTGAGAGCCTGCCTTCGCTGACGATTCCGGCCTCGGTGTACTATATCAGTTTCGGTGTGCTGCATACCTGCGATATGCTGACCAACGTCGTTGTAGAAGCCGGTAACACCACCTACGACAGCCGCAACAACTGCAACGCCATCATCAAGACATCTACCAACACCATGATTGCCGCCTGCGCCAATACGGTCATCCCGAGCTCCGTTACGGCGATTGACAACTGGTATGTGTTTGCCGGACTGAACAATCTGCGCGTGATTGACATTCCCGAAGGCGTTCAGAGTCTGGGCCTGGAGAGTTTCGCCAGCTGCTGGCATGTGGACTCCCTGCGCATTCCGAGTTCGCTGACAACGATCACCGACGAATCGTTCAACGGCTGCTATATCCATTTCATTGACGTCAACCCCGCCAATCCCCGTTATGACAGTCGCGACAACTGCAACGCCATCATCGAGACGGCTACCAACACCTTGGTCAAAGGCGGTCTGGAAACGGTCATCCCCAATACGGTGACCACCATTGGCGGCTATGCCTTCGCTTCGGTCGTTCCGTTGACAACGATCACGATCCCCGAAAGCGTGGACAGCTTAGGTAGAGGTGCGTTCTATAACTGCAAGGATCTGGCTGAAATCAAGTGCAAGAATGTGACCCCGCCGGCTATCACCACAGGCGACACCTTTATCTTCAAGTTGATCAACAAATCCATCCCCGTTTACGTACCCGCCGCCTCTATCCCGGCTTATCAGGCCGCTCCCGGATGGAATGAGTTCACCAACTATCTGCCCCTTCCGGAAGAGGAACCTATATGTGCCATTGCATCGGGTACCCTGACTGAAACTCTGAACTGGGCGCTGACCTGCGACAACGTACTGAAACTGACAGGTTCCGGTCCGATGCCGGACTTCAATTACCCGAACTATGGACCGTGGAACAGCCTGCGCCACAAAGTGCACGCATTGGATCTGCCTGCCGGATTGACTACCATCGGTAGGTACGCATTCTATCAGATGGATAGCTTGAATACTGCGGTCGTTGTTCCCGAAGGTGTGACAAGCATCGGTTACTGCGCTTTCTCCGGTGAGAATCAGTTGCCGGCTATCACATTACCGAGCACTTTGCAGACGATTGATGGTGGTGTATTCTCAGAGAACTGGGCATTACAATCACTCACCATTCCGGCCGCTGTGCGCTCCATCGGTAGCCGTCTGACGGAGGGTTGTACGTCGCTGACCAGCATTGTGGTTGATGCGAACAATATGGTATTTGACAGCCGCGAGAACTGCAACGCAGTCATCCAAACGGCTACGAACAAACTGGTTGCCGGTTGCCACGTGACCGTAATTCCCAATACCGTAGTAACTATCGGCACGCAAGCATTCTCATCGTTGCGTAACATGACGCAAATCCGTATCCCCAACAGCGTAACCCGTCTGGATTCCTATTGCTTCCAATACTGCAGCGGTCTGACCGACTTGGTTATTCCGTCCTCGTTGGTGGATATCGACGGTTCAGCCTTTGCCGGTTGCAAATTCAACACACTGTCCGTCAACCCGGGCAACCCGCGTTACGACAGCCGCGACAACTGCAACGCCATCATCGAGACCGCGACCAACGTGCTCATTAAGGGTTGCAACACGACCGTTATTCCCGATGAAATCGAGGTTATCGGTGAGGGTGCATTCTGGAGTTGCTGGAATCTGAAGTTCATCAACCTGCCCGAAACCGTTGACAGTATTGCCCACAACGGACTCATCTATTGCAAAGGCCTGGAATCCATTACCTGCTTTGCGGTTAATCCTCCCCATGTCGGACCCCAAGCCTTCAATTATGGAACAGAAACGTCCATCAATATCAACCCTGCTATTCCCGTCTATGTACCGAATCCGTCCGCATATCAGGCAGCTCCAGGATGGAACTATTTCACGAACTTTATTGCACTGGATAGTTACTACACCGTCAAGGCTCTGGCTAACCACGGTCAGGTGACCGGTACAGGTACCTACGCTGCCAACTCAACCGTAGCACTGGTGGCTACACCGGATGAAGGCTTTGTCTTCTCGCAGTGGTCCGACGGCTCGACAAGCAGCACCAAGAACTTCGTCGTAACCTGCGACACTACATTGCGCGCGTTCTTTGATAAAGAAGAACAGGAAGAACAGACCATCATAGCCGGACAATCCACCGTTGCGGAAGTATCGGAGATTACCATCAGCTTCGAGCCTATCGTGGATGCTGTGCTCTACGAACTGAAGGTTTACATGCACGGTCGACTGGTAGCCACCGTCCACATTAATGCCTTCGGTCAGATTGTAGGTGATATCATTTGGGCCGCTCCCTCGCGTATCCAAGCTACCACCGTGGACGCCGATCCGTCGGTTTACCAGGTTAACCTGAGCAATCTGGAGTTCGGTCAGGACTACACCTTCACGCTGGATTCCTACAACGCAGACGAAGAGTGCATCTCTGCCCAGAACGGTTCGTTCAATGTGCCTCAGACACCTACCGACTGCCGCGACATAGAGGGCATTCCCGCTGCCATGACCGAGAAAATCATCGAGAACGGACGCCTCCTCATCATCGTCAACGGACAGCGTTACGATGCACAGGGACAAAGCGTGGAATAAGGCGTTTTGAACCTATCTATACTGAAAAAAGACCTGCATTGCGGGTCTTTTTTCTGTAAAAAACGTCTTTTTCAGCAAAAAAAAGCAAGAAATATTTGCGTATATGAGAATTTTGTTGTACCTTTGCGGGCTATTTTGTGCGAGTGCGCCCACACGCGTACGGGCGCAAGCACTAAAACAAGGAAAAAATAATAGTAACAATAAAAAAAACATTTATGCAAAACAAAGGACTTGTTCGGATTTTGGCGGTGTGCCTTGCACTGGTATGCGCCTTTTATCTGAGTTTCAGCGCCGTTGTTCGTCACTATGACAACAAGGCGAAGGAGTTTGCAGCCGGCGACGATGCATTGGTAAACGTGTATCTCGATTCGATTGCAACGCAAAAAGTTTGGTTCGGTTACACACTCAAAGAATGCCGCGCCAAGGAAATCAACCTGGGTCTTGACCTGAAGGGTGGTATGAACGTGATCATGGAGGTCAGCGTGCCTGACATCCTGCGCTCGCTGAGCGGTAATAGCACGTCTCCCCTGTTTACCCAAGCTATGCAAAAGGCCAACGATAAACAGCGCAACGGTGACGGCCGCGATTTCGTGACCCTCTTCATCGAGTCGTTCAATGAGATTGACCCCAACGCGCAATTGGCAACTATCTTCTCGACCTTCGAGTTGAAGGACAAGGTAGCGCTCAACAGCACCAACGCCGAGGTGGAAAAGGTCATCCGCGAGGAAGTGGATGGCGCTATCGCCAACTCCTTCAACGTGCTCCGTACGCGTATTGACCGTTTCGGTGTCGTTCAACCCAATATCCAGCGTCTGAGCCAAGCCGGCCGTATCCTCATCGAGCTACCGGGTATCAAGGAGCCGGAGCGCGTGCGCAAACTGCTGCAAGGTAGCGCCAACCTGGAGTTCTGGGAGACCTACGAACTGAGCGAGATACTGCCCCAATTGGCTGCTATCAACAACGAATATGCCAAGGCTACCGAGGCTACCGCAGCCGTAGAGGCTGAGGAGGAGACCGAGGCTGCTCCCGCCGAGGAAGTAAAGGCCGAGGAAGTAAAGGCCGAGGAGACCACCGATGATCTCGCAGCGCTCGTAGAGAACACCGCTAATGAGACCGAGGAGTCGGCCGTTAGCGACGAAGAGCGTGAGGCACAGCTGCGCGAGATGCAGAAGGTGAACCCCCTGTTCTTCATCCTCAACCCCAGCATCAGCGCTGCCGGTCAGGCTTATCAGGGTCCCGTCGTAGGTACCGTGCATGCCAAGGACACCGCACGCGTGATGCAGATGCTCACCGGTACGATCGCCAAGCAGCTGCTGCCCCGCGACGTACGTTTCTACTGGAGCGTCAAGGCTGTGGACGAGGCCGGTCAGTACTTCACCCTCGTAGCACTCAAGGCACAGCGTGACGGTCGCGCCAGCCTCGAAGGCGACGTCATCACCGACGCCCGTGCCGACTTCTCGCAGACCAGCGCTTATGCCAATGTATCGATGTCGATGAACGCTGAGGGCGCCAAGGCTTGGCAGCGTATCACCAAGGACAATATCGGCAAATCCGTAGCTATCGTTTTGGACGGCTATGTATACAGCTACCCCACCGTGCAAAACGAGATCGCCGGCGGTAACTCGCAGATCACCGGTCACTTCACCGTAGAGGAAGCCAAGGACTTGGCTAACACCCTCAAATCCGGTAAGATGCCGGCTCCCGCACGCATCATCCAAGAGGACGTAGTAGGTCCGAGTCTGGGTCACGAAGCCGTGGTTAACGGTCTCTGGAGCTTCGCTATCGGCTTCCTGCTGATCCTCCTCTATATGATCTTCTACTACGGTCTGATCCCCGGCCTGATTGCCGACGCAGCGTTGCTGTGCAACGTATTCCTGCTGGTAGGTATTCTGGCTTCGTTCTCTGCCGTACTGACCCTGCCGGGTATCGCCGGTATCGTGCTGACCATGGGTATGGCCGTCGATGCCAACGTGCTTATCTACGAGCGTATCCGTGAGGAGATGCGCGCCGGTAAGAACATGCGCAAGGCTATCCAGGACGGTTTCAAGGGTGCCATCTCGGCCATCGTGGATGCCAACGTCACCAGCTTCCTGACCGGTGCTATCTTGGCTATCTTCGGTACAGGTCCCATCAAGGGCTTCGCCGTAACGTACATGATCGGTATCATCTCGTCGTTCCTGACCGCTGTCTTCCTGACCCGTCTGTGGCTCGAGGCATATGCAAGCCGTGAGGATGCCAAGGAGCTCAGCTTCACCACTTCCTACATGAAGAACTTCCTGCAGGATACCAAGTTCCGCTTCGTGGAGAACCGCAAGATGTTCTACATCATCTCGGGTGTATTGGTTGTTATCGGTCTGCTGGGTCTGGAGCCCCACCTGATGGGACGCCTCAACCTCGGTATCGACTTCACCGGTGGTCGTAACTACGTCGTTCGTTTTGCCGAACCCGTCTCCACGGAGGCTGTGCAGAACACCCTGACCGATGTCTTCACCCCGGAGAATCCTGCCGGTGAGAACCTGACGATCCGTGTCATCACCGTGGGTAACGACAACCGTCTGCGTATCTCCACCAACTTCCTCATCAAGGAGAACGGCGAGGAGATCGACAGCAAGATCGAGAGCCTGCTCTTCGAGGGCTGCCGTCAGTACTTGCCGGAAGGCACTACCTTCGAGCAGTTCGCTTCGACCGAAGTGATGCCCGAGATCGGTATCCAACAGTCGCAGAAGGTGGGTCCGGCTATCGCCGACGACATCACCAAGGCCGCTATCGTGGCTATCATCTGCGCCCTGATCGGTATCTTCCTCTACATCCTGATCCGTTTCCGCAACCTCGCTTACTCGGTAGGTGCCGTTACCGCCTTGGCACACGACTCTATCCTCGTTCTGGGTGCATACGCCTTGCTGTGGAAGATCATGCCCTTCTCCATGGAGATCGACCAAGCCTTCATCGCTGCCATCCTGACCGTGATCGGTTACTCCATCAACGATACCGTGGTCATCTTCGACCGCGTACGTGAGTACCACACACTCTATGCTAAGCGTGAGCGCAATATCAATATCAACGACGCCATCAACGCTACGATGAGCCGTACCTTCTCGACCACGATGTCTACCTTCGTAGTCCTGCTGGCTATCTTCATCTTGGGCGGTGAGAGCATCCAGGGCTTCGTATTCGCCCTGCTCATCGGTGTGATCGTTGGTACCTATTCCTCCATGTGCATTGCCCCGAACATCGCGTACGAGGTACAGTGCGCTCAGGATCGTCGCCGCGCTCGCAAGGCCATGGCTAAGTAACCGCGCGCGTATGCGTATATAATAAGGAGTCACGCGCACACGTGACTCCTTATTTTCCCCCACAAAACCCCTTACTGTTGAACCCTAATGGACTATACATATGACTAACGACTTTCTTCAATTCGCCAAATCGCGCGGCATGAACACGATGCACGTAGAGAACGTCATGCGCGACAGTTATATATCGCCCTCTATCTTGGAGGAACGCCAACTCAACGTCACCCAGATGGATGTCTTCTCCCGCCTGATGATGGACCGCATCATCTTCCTCGGCACCGAGGTCAACGACTATACGGCCAATGTCATCCAGGCCCAACTGCTCTACCTCGACTCGGCGGATAGCGACAAGGATATCCATATCTACCTCAATACCCCCGGCGGTAACGTCTATGCCGGCCTGGGTATCTACGACACGATGCAGTTCGTTCATAGCCGCGTGGCTACGATCTGTACCGGCATGGCTGCCAGCATGGGAGCCGTTCTGCTCGTAGCCGGCGAGAAAGGTATGCGCGCCGCACTGCCCCACAGCCGCGTGATGATCCATCAACCCATGGGTGGTATCCAGGGTCAGGCTTCCGATATAGAGATCACCGCCAAGGAGATCCTCAAACTCAAGGACGAACTCTACCAGATCATCGCCTCGCACAGCGGTCAGGATATCGAGCGTATCCGCCACGACGCCGACCGCGACTACTGGATGACCTCCGACGAGGCACTCCAATACGGCATGATCGACCGCGTATATACCAAGAAATAAGTTTCCGTACTATGGCAAAAAAAGATTGCTGCAGCTTCTGCGGACGCGAAATGAATCGGCTCTTCTCCGGCGAGGACAACACCTTCATCTGCCACGATTGCATCGAGGAAGGACATCGCATGATCATGGAGGAGCAGGCTGAAGAAGCAAAGAACGCTCAGAAGAAAGGACACAAACTGGAACTGCAGAACCTCCCCCGCCCGACAGATATTAAGGCCTTTCTGGATCAATACGTCATCGGTCAGGACGAGGCCAAACGCTACCTCTCCGTAGCCGTCTATAACCACTATAAGCGGCTACTCCAACCCAAGGATACCGACGGCGTCGAGATCGAGAAATCCAATATCATCATGGTCGGTTCCACCGGTACCGGCAAGACGCTCATGGCCCGCACCATTGCTAAGATGCTCTCCGTGCCCTTCACCATCGTCGATGCTACCGTGCTGACCGAGGCCGGCTATGTGGGCGAAGATGTGGAGAGCCTGTTGGTGCGCCTACTGGAAGAAGCGGACTTCGACCTCGAGCAGGCCGAGAAGGGTATCGTCTTCATCGACGAGATCGATAAGATCGCCCGCAAGAGCGACAACCCCTCCATCACGCGCGACGTGAGCGGCGAGGGTGTGCAACAGGGACTGCTCAAGCTGCTCGAAGGCGCCATCGTCAACGTACCGCCCAAAGGCGGACGCAAGCACCCCGAACAGGAGTTCGTGCACGTCAATACGCAGAATATCCTCTTCATCTGCGGCGGTGCCTTCGACGGCATCGAGCGTAAGATCGCACAGCGACTCAATACCCAGGTGGTAGGCTTCGATGCTCAGCGCACAGAGAAGGTGGACAAGAACAACCTGCTCCGCTACATCGCGCCGCAAGACCTCAAGTCCTTCGGTCTCATCCCGGAGATCATCGGTCGTCTGCCTATCCTCACCTACCTCGAGCCGCTGGATCGCGACGCGCTCCGTCGTATCCTCACCGAGCCCAAGAACGCCATCACCAAGCAGTATCAGAAACTGATGAAGATGGACGGCATCAATCTGGAGTTCGATGCAGAGGCACTCGACTATATCGTGGATAAGGCCATCGAGTTCAAGCTCGGAGCCCGCGGCCTGCGCTCGCTGACAGAGACGGTCATGATGGATCTGATGTACACGCTGCCCTCCGAGGCACGCTCCGGCAAGACCGACACGATCCATATCACGCGCGAGCTGGCCGAACGCCAGATCTCCAAGGCCGACTCCCTCCGCCTCCGCAACGCCGTGTAATAGCCTTGCCTCCCTCTCTAACACCAATCGCAGACTCCCAATCGGGAATCTGCGATTGTTTTTTGACATTTAGTAGGAAAAATGCTAACAAATGAAATTATTTTCTCAAAATATTTGCGCATCTCAAAAAAAAGCAGTAATTTTGCAGCGGATTTAAACAAAGTGCGTTTTGTATTATACCGCAAAATGGCTGATAAAACAAAATAGAGTTAGTGCTATATGAGAGATATATACCAATATTCGACACCGGAGATCATACAGATCTTAGGGCAGAGGGAACGGACGTACAGGATACGTCTGGGGTTGACGCAGAAAGAACTGGCTGAACGTGCCGGGATATCGGTGCCGACGTTGCAAGCGTTTGAGAACGGGACCAACAAAGACATCTCATTCTCGACACTGCTGCGGATATTGCGTGGCATAGGACAGTTGGAAGGAGCGGATACATTATTGGCAGAGATACCGGAGTCGCCCTACACGAAGCGTGAGAGCGGTGAACAGAGGCAACGCGTACGGCATAAGAAGCAATGAGAAACCTGATTCACATATATCTCTGGGGCGAAGAGATAGGTGCCCTTGAGTGGAAGCCGAGTATGGGTCGTTCGTACTTCACGTATAACCCTGCGTATTTGGCCAAGGGTGGTGCGTCGATAGCTCCGCTGATGGCTCCTATCGATTCCAACACGCTGTATCGTTCCTTCGGCAGCGAGGAGGAACGCATCTATCAGCGTCTTCCGGCTTTTATAGCGGATTCGTTGCCGGACGATTGGGGTAATACGCTGTTCGAGCATTGGCGTATGGAGCAACACCTGGCTCCGGCTGATATCACTCCGCTGGACAAACTGACATTCATCGGCAAACGTGGTATGGGTGCGCTGGAGTACGAGCCGGATGCTCAGTTGATGCCTTATGCTGAGCCGGTGAATATTGGCGAGTTAGCGCATTTGGCACAGAAAATCTTTGTCGATAGGGAAGAGGCGCAGATCGCTCCGGATGAGGAGTTAACGAAGCAACTGCTGATGGCTGTCGGCACCTCTGCCGGTGGACGTCAACCAAAGGCTATCATTGCGGTTAACCATGAGACGGGAGAGATCCGTTCGGGACAGATAGCCGGACTGGATGGTTTTGATTATTATATATTGAAGTTTGGAGATCCGGAACGCAGTTCGGCTGAGCTGGAGATGACGTACTACGAGATGGCTCGTGCTGCAGGGATAGACATGATGCCATGTTTCATTAAGGAGGCAGATGGAGAGAAGCATTTCATGACCCGGCGCTTCGATAGGCCTAACGGACAGAAACTGCACACGCAGACTTTGGCTGCTATGGATCCGGATGCCGAGAGCTATGAGGCGCTGATGCTGGTTTGCCGGAAGCTGCATTTGCCGGATGCGGCATGTGATGAGGTGTTCCGTCGCTTGGTCTTTAACTACTTGGCCAACAACACCGATGATCACCATAAGAACTTCGCCTTCATGATGAATCGCAAGGGTGAATGGTCGATCACTCCGGCATATGATATGACGTTCATCTTCAATGTCAGAGGCTATCAGCCGGAACTCAACCATTGCCTTTCTTTGCGTGGCAAACGCAGCGATTGGACGAAGGAGGATGTGCTGGGATTTGCACGGGAGAACGGGATACGGAATGCAGAGAAGATCATCCGTCAGGTAGCAGATGCGATTAGGTCGTTCAGAATGCTGGCCGAAAGGAACGGTGTGCGGCAGGAATGGATTGGTCGTATCGAAGATTGTTTGAGGGGGCATCTTGTTGAGTGGGGTTATAGAGAAAAATCGCAGGATTTCAGTGAATCCTGCGATTTTTCGGTCGTTGGTCGTTAGTCGTTGGTCGTTGGACTTTCGGCCTCCCGTAGAGACGGCATTCTGAGGTGACCCCAAAAAGTTGGACGGATTATTAAATCTATTTGACTTGATTTTG
>CAMJDT010000002.1 GCA_946404495.1 uncultured Bacteroidales bacterium | reverse complement strand
GCGTACCCTCGCAGACTGTCTGACTCGTTGTATGGAAGAAGGTCGGATTGACGGTAGCTACTAACTCGTAGATCGAGTCGCAGCCATAGACGGTTTGGAGACTATCGAAGTAGGTGCCGGTTGTCTTGATAGACTGACCGTGCCACTCGTACGGCATATCCTCGCAGAAGTTGATGGTATCCGAATAGAAGTAAACGGGGTTCTCCGTGAGGTGGAGGTGAGCGACAGAGTCGCAACCGTCCTGCGTCCGGATGGTCGTTTCGTAGTCGCCCTGAGCGGTATAGGTCTGACCATTCCAGGTGTAGCTCTCGCCGTAGCAGAACTGTGCCGTATCGTACGAATGAGGAATGGTCAAAATCTCCAAGTGGAGGTTATAGATAGAGTCGCAACCGAAGGCCGTTTCGAGGCTGTCGGAATAATCACCTCCGGTCATGAATTCGCGGTCATGCCAGATGAACGGCAGGTCTGACTCGCAGACATACATCGTATCGACGAAGTCGTAACTCGGGGCATAGGTGAGGTTGAGCGTGACGATGGAGTCGCAACCGGCATCAGTCTGAAGCGTATCCTGATACTCGCCGGCTTCGGTCAGTTCCTTATCATGCCATACAAACACGCTACCATAGCACATCTCAGCTGCTTCGGTACTCTCAAATACCTCCTCGCACGACTGGGCTTGGTAGGTATAACGCGACCAACCTTGTGCCTCTTGATAGGCAGCGATGGAGGTGTAAGGAACGGTTATGACGAGCGTGTCAGGAGCCTCGGGGAAGGCATCGGCAGTAGCGCCGGTAGCCTCACTCTGGATGGTAGGAGGTGTAGTAGCAAGCGAGGTCACGGCTGCGATATTCGAACAACTCATGAAGGCTCCGTAGCCGATGGAGGTCAGGGTAGCGGGCAGTTCGATCGTACTGAACGGGCAACCGTAGAAAGCCATCGAGCCGATAGAAGTCAGGTTCTCCGAAAGATCCACCATCGAGAGTGCTTCGCAATACTCGAAGGCATTATCTCCAATCGAGGTGACCGTAGAAGGCAGGGTGATCTTCGTCAAGCGTTTGCAAGCGTCGAAAGCGTTGTTACCTATTGTCTGCAGGCCATCATAGAGGTATACTGTTCTGAGCATCTGGCAGCTATAGAAGGTGTTGGGTTGGATCGTCGTGACGCCTACAGGAATGCTGGCATAATGCAGGTTCGTGCAATTCTGGAAGGCACCCTGGCCTATCGTCGTAACGGTTGACGGGATCTCGAAGGTAGTGAGTTGCTGACAATAGTTGAAGGCATACTCACCAATGGAGGTGATGCCGCTCTCAGCTACCGTACACTCGGTCATCTCGAAGCACTGATCAAAGGCGTGATCACCAATGGTAGTTACCGTGGACGGGATTTCGACAGACGAGAGGTTCGAGAGATAGTAGAAAGCAGACGAACCGATAGAGGTCAGTCCTTCGGGCAGAGAGAGATGATAGATGGACTGCGTGATTTCCTGTTCGAACCAGGGAGCCATCTGACCACCGTCAGAAGGTCCTCCGTCGCCCGAAACGGTCTCCTCTCCATAATTATACATAGCGCCCGTACCCGTAATGGTGAGGGTGCTGTCGGAAGAGGTGAAAGACCAGGTCAGATTGTCGCCACAGGTACCGGTAACGGGCAAAGCCTGTATGTTGGTGAACTCACTCCACCCTTCTGCCTCCTGATAGGTCGATACGCTATAGTCGGGCACATAGAGGGTCGCCTTGGTTGTAACATTCTTGAAGGCGTTATTCCCGACGGAGGCAGGCGACTCAGAAAGGCAATAGATCTCCGTAAGTTTGGAGCAATACGAGAAGGCATTACTCTCGATCGAGGTAACGCTCGCGGGAATCGTAATGGAGGTGAGGCCGGTGAGGGCAGAGAATGCATTGTTACCTATGGTCGTGACAGTCTCCGGGATGACGGTAGCGGCACATCCGGCGATTAGTCTGTTGGTAGCCGTCACGATGATAGCATTGGCTCCGTCGCCGCTGTTATAGACGGGATTGGCCTCGTCCACGACAATCGAGGAGAGCACACCCGCGCTCTCTGTGAGGCGCGAACCGATGGAGGTAACGGAAGCCGGGATATAGAGAGACTTCAAAGCCCAATCGGACGAGAGAACGCCACCATCGATGGTCTGCAGGGTCGTGGGGAACGATACCGAAGACAACTCATACATACTGGCCAACGCGCAGTAGTCGATTAAGGTCACACCCTCGGGAATATAGAGATTGGTAACGTAACGCAAGCCATAGAATGCATATTCGCCCAATGCGGTTACGCCATCGGATATCTCGATAGCGTAGATAGAGTCCCTGTACGTCGTATACCACGGACCGTAGTCGGGATAAGAGAAGTTCGGCATGTTGCCTGTACCGGTGATCTGCAGCACGTGATCGCAGGTGAGGACCCAAGTCATGGTAGTGCTTAGATCGCCGTAAGCGAGATAGCAACCTTCGGGTTCGGTAGAAGTTGTGTCGCCGATCGCTTTTATATTCGTGAAGTAACTCCAACCTTGATCCGCCTGATAGAGCGATACGCTGTTGGCCGGCACATAGAGAGGAATCGTATTGGTCACCTGGAGGAATGCATCCGTGCCCAAGTAGGGAGGCGTCTCGGCTTCGCAGGTGAAGGAGGTGAGACCTGTACATTGTTCGAAGGCGTCATTACCGATCGAGATCACACTGCTCGGGATTGTAATGGTCGAGAGCGATTCGCACCAGTAGAAGGCATAGTCGCCAATCGTGGTGACACTGTTCGGAATCTCGATGGCTTCCATAGCCGAGCAGAAATTGAAGGCACTATTGCCAATCGAGGTGACGGTCTCCGGGATGACAGTCGTGCGGCAACCTACCATAAGTCTGTTGGTAGCCGTCTCGATGATGGCATTGGCTCCGTCGCCGCTATTATAGACGGTATTAGCGGGAGAAATGGTGATGGAACGCAAGGCTACCGTCGACATGAAACTGCCATCTTCAATCGAGGTGACGCTCGCGGGAATATAGATCGACGTCATGTTGTAGCAACTGGTAAAGGCATTGTATGCAATCCCGACTACATCATATACAGCATCCGCTACGCTAATCATTTCCGGTATGGCGATATCACCCGAATAGCCGTTGGACGTAACCGTGGGATTGCGAATCACCTCCACGGCATTGGCTTGGGTGGCTACAATCTGGTAATAGAGGCCGTCCACCTCAAAGGTGTCGTCCGTCTGGGTCGAGTCCGTGCCGGTACCCGAATCGGAACCGATAGCCTGGAAATTGGTAAAGTTGCTCCAACCGGAAGCCGTTTGATATGCGGAAAGGCTATTAGCCGGCACATAAACGGGGATGGATGTATCTACCCGTTGGAAGACGTAGCTTCCGCCTAAGGTCGGGGGCGTCTCCGCCTCGCACGTGAGGGACTCCAGCGCGGAGCAGTACTCAAAGGCACTGTCATCTATGGTCGTAACGCTCGCGGGAATCGTGATGCTCGTCATCTTACGTTGGGACGAGAACGCCTGCATACCAATGCGGACAACGGTCGAAGGAATAGTACTGGTCATACAACCGGCCAGCAGGTAGTTGTCGGCGATGCGAACGACCACATTCGAGCCGCTATAGCTGGAATAGACGGTATTCCCCTCTTCCACAACGAGGGAAGTGAGCATTTGACAACCGTCCGTAAGGCGACTCCCGATCGAGGTGACAGACGCCGGAATGACGAGTTCTGTCAGCACATGTGCATCCGCTACGATCGCACTACCGATTGTATCCAAGGTCGAGGGAAAAGAGATGGAACTCAGAATCTCGCAACCGGAGAAGGCGCAATAGTTGATGGCAGTCACGCCCTCGGGAATGACCACGGTGCTCAAGTTGTCGCAGAAATAGAACGCGTATTGACCGATGGAGGTCAGACCTTGCGGGAAATCGATTGCAGTGATCTGCGAACGATACGAAGAGTACCACGGGCCGTAGTCGGGGTAATTGAAATCGGGCATTCTACCCGTTCCCACGAGATGCAGAACACCGTCCGAAGTGAGCGCCCAATCCAGCGTCGTGGTCAATTGCCCCGAGGCAATCGTGTCGCCATCTGCCCTAACGGGAAGGAGGGGTAGCAGCAACAGGGCTGCGAGGGTTAATAAACGATAAAAATGTTTCATATAGTAAAAATTAATCAATTATCGATTTTAATCTCCGCAACGAGTATGTCGTTGAGTGTGTTGTGCTCCTGTTTGAGCCTTACAAAGCGTTCCCAGAAGGTACGGAAGCCTTCGGTGGTATCCTGCAGGAAGAGTTCAGTGCCTTGCGCATCAATGCGGGAGAAGACCAATCCTACGGTAATGATATGCGTATCCAGCGCCGGTTGATAGATACGGTCTTCGCTCTCCTCAATATAAATACCCCGCACGATGTTAACTTCCTCCAGGCGCGAGAGTAACCGGTTGACCAACCGAACGGGCAATCCCTGCTGCTTAGCCAAGTCGTGCGCCGTGAGGGGTGGCTCGTCGTTATTGAAACGATGAATAATGATAGAGAGCAGATAGAGCGTGAGGCAGTCCTTGTAGCGCCGCGACATGGCATTCAGGTCCTGCTCGTAGTCAAACTCCTCCCTATTCTGAATCGAATAAGCCAATTCGGCTCCAATGAGAATCAGCAAGCACGACCACTGCAACCACATCAGCAGCAACGGAATCGTAGCAAACGCTCCATAGACGATGCTTGTGCGGGAGAGGAAGACGATGATATATACGGACAAGGCCTGCAGGAGTTGGAAGAGCGTTCCAATAATTATTCCCGGCACGAGTGCCGCCTTGACGCTGACCTTGGTGTTGGGTATCGCCTTGTACATCCAGGTGAAAGACAACCAAACGACAACATACGACAACACACGCACGAATCCCTTCTGCAAGGTACGCAATATCGCAATATCTGCCAGAGACGAAGAGGTTGCGGCAGAATTTAGCGCGATACTCAATCCGGCAGTCACCACGATGAGAACGGGTATGAGGAAGAGGATCGATACATAGTTGACGAGCTGGCGGCCGACACTACGCGACTGACGTACGTTCCAAATCTGATTGAACGACATCTCCACACTGCGGAAGAACGAATAGATCGCCCAAAACAGAATCAGCAATCCTACACCGATGAATACTCCGCCTTGCGCGGTATCCAAGTATCGCTCCACAAACTCCATCGTCATCGGAACAAGATTCATCTCGCCGAGGAACGAATGCTGAAGCCTTTCCTCAATGAGGGCATCGTAGCCGAATCCCTTGGCTATCGCCAGTATCATGGCCAGAATAGGCACGACGGCAAACGTCAACGAATAGGTCAATCCGTTTGCCCGGATGGCCAAATCCTTCGACTGAAAACCACGAATAGTCAACACGATAATTTTCAATATCGAGTAGCCTATTTTACGCCACCACGACTGATTCTCCTGGCTCGAAATGCGCCACAAATCAGTCGTAATAAACTGCATAATACGTTTCATGCCGCAAAATTACAACTTTTTTTTGACATACGCAAATTTTTTCATAGAAAAAAATATATCCTCCAAAAAATATACCCTTCCGCCCGAAAGACAGAAGGGTACAATTTTGCCTGATTCGGTACTCAAATTTACTTCCTACGATAGAGTAATGCAAAGTACAATTGAGCACTGATATAGAATCCTTTTGGAGCAGGCGGATTGGAGTCAACACACTTGATAGGATGACGATATTCGAACTTTACTTCAAGTGGCACATTAGGTAAAATCGAGAGGTTAAGCGCCGCTCCTCCGATGGCATTTACATAGAACTGAGTAGCAAAATCGTATTGATACTTTTCGCTAAAATACGTACCCACATACGACATATCTATTTCTACTCCTCCGTAAGGCACCACGGACAGAAATTTAGTAGCCGGAATATAGAAACGAACCTGAGGTTTGTAGGCAAAACGCTTGGTAAAGGGACTGACGGCTATTTCGGCGTTCAGGATCGAGAAACCGACTATTGTAGTACGGAAATCGCACAAAGCGGCATTGACCAGATGGTAGCCGTTGGCGCATGAGTAGGTATAGCCTACATTCAATATATATAAGGCGTGGCGCCCCGAGTAGTCGAAATAGCGGTCGATAAGGCGCGTCTTGGTTTCGGTCTCCTCGGTACGCGTAGCCGTTCTGCGGCGAGAGGGTTCGGGCGTATAGGCAGGTTCGGGCGTCGGCTCCGTCACGGGTTCGGGTTCGGGACGCACCGAAGGCGTCTGCGTAGGCAGCTGAATAGGCGTCTGATCCAGCGTACGAACGGTCTGCTGAGGCGTCGAAACAGCTATTGCAGCCGCGACGGCAAGCGGAATGTCGTAATTGCCTGCCGGATCCACCTCCTGACCAAACCACACGCAAGCCGAACCCATATACATACCAATACCGATTGCATTCCAGTGGTAGTCTGTCCAGATATCCTGATTGATGATGACGGCATTGTGTCCGGGACTGTTTTTCCAGCTCTCCAGCGAACCTTCCGGCGTACAAACGCCCGAGGTAGGCGGCGTGAAAGCATTGGATATCTCATAGCCGTAGCCGGGGTAGATGGTCAGTTCCTTCGGCTTGGACCACATACCGGCTGCATTGCGGTGATCGGGATAGTAGTCACATTTCTGCCAACGACCGTGCGCAGACCAGCTATGCAGGTTGCAGCCCTCGGGAATCTCGAAGTAGTACATAAAGACATCCCGCGCATGCGTCTGCGCTACCGCCGTCAGCGACACCGACATCGGAATAGCCGGCAGGCCGTGCTCGGCACGGTAGGCCATGATCAGTTTATAGAGTTCGATCTCATTCTGCGTGGGAGCATCCGCCTTAACAGGCAGGGTAATAATCGCCATCAGGAGCAACAACAGACACGACTTACATTTCATATTTCGTAACAAATTTTGATTCATCCAATGCATAGTGCATACTAAGAGGCTGCAAAGGTACGAAAAAAAATTGATATGAACAAAAAAAAATGCACCTATTATGGAGAAAAGTACTTTTTTTTACGAATTATTTGCATAATTCGATTATTTTTTGTAATTTTGCGGGCTAATTGTGGTATAATGGCCTCCTGTGAAAGACAAAAGGCTGCTATAGAAAGGCTACAACATATGGGTAAGAGTGATTTTACATACGACGAAGAACAAGCCATCGAGCAAGAGTTTCAAAACTTGCTCTACGACTATGCGCACACGGTTCACCGCCAAAAGGTGGATATCATTACCAAAGCGTATCTGTTTGCCAAACAGGCTCATAAGGGCGTAAGGCGACGGAGCGGCGAACCGTATATCATGCATCCCTTAGCTGTCGCGCGCATCGTCGTACGCGATATCGGTTTGGGCAGCACGAGTATCTGTGCGGCCTTGCTACACGATGTGGTGGAAGATACGGACTATACGGTAGATGATATCGCGCATCACTTCAACGAAAGGATTGCCCTAATTGTAGATGGTCTGACCAAGATCTCAGGCGGCGTATTCGGCAACCAAGCCGAAAAGCAGGCCGAGAATTTCCGCAAGTTGCTGCTGACGATGTCATCCGATATCCGCGTCGTGCTCATCAAGTTGGCCGACCGTCTGCATAACATGCGCACCCTCTCGGCGCAGCCTGTCGAGAAGCAGCATAAGATAGCCGGCGAGACGCAATATATCTATGCACCTTTGGCCCATCGATTGGGACTATTCAGCGTCAAGAGCGAACTGGAGGATCTGAGTTTCAAGTACGGTTTCCCGGAGGAATATCAAGAGATCGCCAATCGATTGGCCGCGCTGAAAGAGAGCCAGATGGAGGACTATCAGACCTTTATCGAACCGATCAGCGAGAAGCTGCATGAGTTGGGCTATCAGTTCACCTCGAGTGCCCGCACCAAGTCGGTCTATTCCATCTGGCGCAAGATGCACGACAAGCATGTGTCGTTTGACGACATATACGACCTGATGGCGGTACGTATTGTGTTCCAACCGGATGACCAATCGTCGGAGAAAGATCAGTGTTGGGGTATCTATACTGCCATCACCGACATCTACCGTCCGCACCCGGAGCGTATCCGAGACTGGATCTCGACGCCGAAGGCCAATGGTTACGAGGCTTTGCATGTCACAGTAATGGGACATAAAGGTCAATGGGTAGAGGTGCAGATACGTAGCGAACGCATGAACGAGATTGCGGAGCACGGTCTGGCTGCTCACTGGAAATACAAAACCGGCAAGCAAGACGAGGCCAGCGAGTTGGATAAGTGGTTGCTGGATATCAAGGAACTGTTAGAGCACCCTGATACGGATGCGATGGCCTTCCTGGATAACTTCAAGCTGAATCTCTTTGCCCACGAGGTATTCGTCTTCACCCCGAAGGGTGAGGTAAAAACCCTCCCGCAGAACTCGACCATCTTGGACTTTGCCTATATGGTTCACTCCGACTTGGGCGAACATTGTATCGGAGCCAAGGTGAACCACAAGACCGTACCAATCTCGTATGTACTGCAGAGTGCCGACCAGGTGGAGATCCTCACGGCCTCGACCCAGGAGCCGCAACGCGAGTGGCTCGGTATCGTCACTACGGCTAAAGCGCAGACGGCGATCAAACGGTACCTGAAGAGTCTGGAGGAAGACGGAGAACAGCAGAACATCGTCGCCTACCCTGCTACCTTTGAGTTGCACGGTATTGATAAGGTCGGTATCATCGTTAAGATATTGGGTATCATCAGCGACCATCTCAATCTCAACATCCGAGACATGCACGTGACGGCAGCGGAGGACGATCAGTTCAATTGTAAGATTCAGGTGCTCGTCTACGACGAATTGCAATGCGAGAATATCTGCAGTACTCTTCGCAAGGTTCCCGAAATCACCAATGTAGATTGTCTGGTAGCTAAGAAAGCAGAACCGGAGAAGAAAGAAGGGACGCTGAAGAAGATTTGGAAGAAAATCACATAGTGATTTAAAATTTAAGATTTAAGATTTAAAATTTGAAAACATTAACAAAAAACATAAAGATTCATTCTATGAAGAAATTATTTTCGATGGCAGCGATGCTGATGATAGCGGTAGCTGCGATGGCTCAACAGCCGGTAATTACATTTGAGAAAGTCGAACACGACTTTGGTAAGATCAACGAGGCAGATGGCCGTGTCACGACCGTGTTTACCTTCAAGAACGAGGGCATGGAAGCGCTCGTACTGAGCAACGTACGCGCCAGTTGCGGTTGCACGACGCCGAAGTGGACGCGCGAACCGATCGAACCCGGTCAGACCGGTGAGATCACTGTAACGTATAATCCCAGCGGCCGTCCCGGTCGTTTCACCAAGACCATTACCGTGACCTCCAACGCCACAGAGGGTACCAAGAAACTGACCATCAAAGGTGAGGTTATTCCCAAGACCGCCACTCCTGTTGACATGTATCCCGTAAAAATGGGTAATTTGAGCATGAAACTCAACGTGGCTGATTTCGGCACCATCAAGAAGGGTGTCAATAAGACCGTCAGCCTGGAGTATGCCAACAAGACCACTGCCCCCGTAACGGTAGGCCTCTATGCCGGACAGGGTTCGGACATCTTCCTCTTCAACCTCTCGATGGAGACCTTGGAGCCCAATCAGACCGGTCAACTGCAGATTCTGCTGGATGAGAAATCAACGCAGGCATTGTTTGGTCCCTTTGAGACCAAAATTTGGATGATCGTAGACGGTAAGAAGGAACTGACCGAGACCTATCAGATTGTCATCAAGGGTGACCTCCAGGAGGACTTCTCGGCACTGACCGAGGACCAACTCAAGAAGGCTCCTATCTCCGAGTTGCCCGAAGCACTCATCGACCTGGGTACGATTCCTGCAGGTAAGGCTGTAAAGCACGACATCGTACTCCAAAACATCGGTACCAACCCGCTCATCGTTCGCCGCGCCGTCAGCAACTTCGACAAGATTCAACTGACTCCCTGCAAGGCTATCAAGTCGGGCAAGAAGGGTGTGATCAAGATGTTGGTAAGCACAGCCGGCCTCAAGCCCGCTCAATACAAGCGTGAGTTAACGATCATCACCAATGATCCCAAGAACCCGATTCGCAAAGTGACTGTACTCTTTACCGTTGAGTAAACTATGGAACATCCCGAGAATAGTGCCGAATACAAAGGCCTGACAGTAAACGAAGGTGTGGCCAATCTGCCGCAAGTGAATCCGTATGCCACGTTCCGTCGTAAGAAACGTGTACTGACGGCGGAGGATTACGTAGAGGGTATCCTTAATGGCGACCGCACCATATTAGGACAAGCTGTGACATTGGTAGAGAGTAACCTACCCTCTGACCAACTGATTGCCCAGAAAGTGATAGAGCTCTGCTTGCCGCATGCAGGCAACTCCATTCGCGTCGGCATCACAGGCGTACCCGGTGCGGGTAAGTCCACGTTTATTGAGGCCTTGGGAACGGAGCTCTGTCATCAAGGAAAGCAATTGGCCGTATTGGCGATTGACCCCTCTTCGGAACGGAGCAAAGGCAGCATCTTGGGTGATAAGACACGAATGAACGAACTGTCGGTGGAGAATAACGCGTTTATACGCCCTTCTCCGTCGGCAGGTTCGCTCGGCGGTGTAGCCCGCAAGACGAGAGAGACGATCGTCCTTTGCGAAGCCGCCGGATTTGATACCGTGTTGGTGGAAACGGTGGGTGTCGGTCAGAGTGAGACTGCCGCTCATTCGATGGTGGATTTCTTCCTCCTGCTCCAAGTGACAGGTACGGGAGATGAATTGCAGGGTATCAAGAGAGGAATAATGGAGATGTGTGATGGCATTGCCATCAATAAATGCGACGGACAGAACGTGGAACGCGCGCAAGCGGCACGCGTGAGCTTTAAAAACGCGTTAGCACTCTTCCCCCCGACCGAGTCGGGCTGGAAGCCGTACGCAGAGACCTGTTCTTCGGTGGAGAAGACAGGTATTCAGGATGTCTGGAACATGATAGAAGAATATATAAGGTACACGCGCGCGAACGGATACTTCGACCATAAGCGTACCCAACAGGCCAAATACTGGATGTATGAGACCATCAATTCGAGCCTGCTCAACAGTTTCTATCAGAGTCCCGACCTCGAGCCGCTGATTGAACAATACGAACAACGCGTATTGAATAACGAAATAAGCAGTTTTATCGCTGCAGCAGAACTATTGAAACGATATGCCCAATACCAAAATAAATAACAAATCGAAACGCGCGCCCGAGGTCGTCAAGGTAGGACCCAACGACTTTGGCAAGCTGCCCCCGCAGGCACCCGAGCTGGAAGAATCCGTCTTGGGAGCCCTGATGATTGAGCAGAATGCCTTTCCGATGGTGGCAGACCTGTTGCGCCCTTCGACTTTCTATAAAGACCAAAACAGATACATCTTTGAGGCGATTCAGTCGTTGGCAGCACAAGAGTTGCCAATCGATGTGCTGACGGTAGCCGAGAGTCTCAAGAAACTCGGCACGTTGGAAAAAGCCGGCGGTGTTACTTACCTCAACGAGCTGTCGCTCAAGGTAGCCTCCACGGCGCACCTCTACTTCCACGCGCAGATCATCGCGCAAAAAGCGACTGCACGCGATCTCATCGCGTTGGCATCTCGTATCGAGGAGCAAGCGTACGACGAGACGCAAGATGTGGACGACCTGATGCAGGAAGCGGAAGCAAGCATCTTCCAAATCACGCAGCAGAACCAGAAACGAGATGTGACCCAAATCGATCCGGTCATCTCGGAAGCCTTCGAGCGGATGCGTAATGCGGCCAAGAATGAAGGTAATATATCGGGTATTCCGAGCGGATTCCACGACCTAGATAAGATAACCAACGGTTGGCAGAAGTCTGACCTCGTCATCATCGCAGCACGCCCAGCAATGGGTAAAACGGCCTTCGTGCTCTCTATGGCTAAGAATATAGCGGTCAACTACAAGCGTCCCGTAGCGATGTTCTCGCTCGAGATGAGTAACGTGCAGTTGGTGAACCGTCTGATCATGAATGTGTGCGAGATAGAAGGCGATAAGATCAAGACCGGTAAATTTACCCGCGACGAACGCGCTCGTCTGGAGAACAAGATCAACGACCTGTACGGTTGTCCTATCTATGTAGACGACACCCCGGCATTGTCCGTATTCGAATTACGAAGCAAGGCCCGTAAACTCGTGCGCGAAAAGAAGGTTGAACTCATCATCATCGACTATCTTCAGCTCATGAACGCCAACGGTATGAACTTCGGTAGCCGTGAACAGGAGGTCAGCATCATCTCGCGTAATCTGAAGGCCTTGGCCAAGGAGTTGGATATACCGATCATTGCCCTATCCCAATTGAACCGCTCCGTAGAACAACGCGGCGGATCGGGTATAGATGGCAAGAAACCGCAATTGAGCGACCTGCGTGAATCCGGCGCCATCGAGCAAGATGCAGATATGGTATGCTTTATCCACCGTCCCGAATACTACCACCTCTATAGTGATGACAAGAGCGGTAAGGATCTGCGCGGACTGGGACAAATCATCGTGGCGAAGCATCGTAACGGTGCTACCGATGAGATCTGGCTGCGCTTCCGCTCCAAGTTCGCCAAGTTCCAAAACGAGGATGATGCTTACGATGAGGTATATGATCCCCTACCCGAGCCCGGTGATATTACGATAAAGAGCAGTCTGGGCAATGCCGACGGAGCTCGATTGGACGAAAACGACGAACAAAAACCGTTCTAAAAATGGTAGCAGGTTGTTAGCGACTTTTTGTAGGGTTTTTGTAGGGTTTTTGTAGGGTTTAATAAATTGAATAAATGAGAATAAATACTATATGGAAAGAACAGAAGTAAAAGACGCTCTTAAGAGCACACGGCTGAACGAGCCGATCAACGTACGCGGCTGGGTTCGCAGCCGTCGTGGCAACAAACAGATCAGTTTCATTGCACTCAACGACGGCTCCACCATTAAGAACATCCAGATCGTTGCCGATCTCACCAAGTTCAGCGAAGAACAACTCAAACCCGTAACGACAGGTTCGTGTATCTCTGCAACGGGTATACTGGTAGCCTCGCAAGGTTCCGGGCAAGCGGTGGAGATCCAGCTTACCGAACTGGAAGTATACGGCACGGCTGATCCCGAGCAGTATCCTCTGCAGAAGAAAGGTCTAAGTATGGAATATCTGCGCACGATTGCGCATCTGCGTCCGCGTACCAATACCTTTGGTGCCGTACTGCGTATTCGCCATAATATGGCTATTGCTATCCACACTTATTTCCACCAACACGGCTACTTCTACTTCCACACGCCGCTCATCACTGCTTCCGACTGCGAAGGTGCCGGTCAGATGTTCCAAGTGACGACCATGAACCTCTATAACCTCAAGAAAGACGAGAACGGACAGATCGACTACTCCGACGATTTCTTCGGCAAGATGGCAGCCCTGACCGTCAGCGGACAACTGGAAGGCGAACTGGGTGCGATGGCATTAGGTAAGATCTACACCTTCGGTCCGACGTTCCGTGCCGAGAACAGTAACACGCCGCGTCACTTGGCGGAGTTCTGGATGATCGAGCCCGAGGTGGCATTTATTCAGAAGGAAGAGTTGATGGCCCTGGAGGAGGACTTCATTAAGTTCTGCGTAAAATGGGCTTTGGATAATTGCATGGACGACCTCGAGTTCCTCAATCAGTTTGTGGACAAAGGCCTCATCGAGCGTCTCAAAGGCGTTATCAATACCGACTTCGTGCACCTGACTTATACCGAGGGTATCAATATCCTGCAGGAGGCTATTAAGAACGGTCATAAGTTTGAGTTCCCCTGCACGTGGGGGGACGATCTGGCTTCGGAGCACGAGCGTTTCCTCGTAGAGGAACACTTCGGCAAACCCGTTATCATGACCGACTATCCGAAGGATATCAAGGCCTTCTACATGAAACTCAACGAGGACGGCAAGACCGTACAAGGTACCGACGTACTCTTCCCGCAGATAGGTGAAATCATCGGCGGTAGTGTGCGTGAGGAGAATCTCGATAAACTCAATCAGGAGATTGACCGTCGCCATATCCCGATGAAGGATATGTGGTGGTACCTGGATACGCGTCGCTTCGGTTCGGCTCCGCATGCCGGATTCGGATTGGGATTTGAGCGTCTGATGCTCTTCGTGACGGGTATGCAGAACATACGCGACGTCATCCCCTTCCCGCGTACGCCGAAATCAGCAGAATTTTAATCTATAATCCATAGAACCAATGAAAAAAGTACTTACTACCCTTTTCGTTCTGTCAATCGCCCTCACGGCGATGGCACAAGCAGGCCTGAAAGGTAGGATTCTGAATGAGTCGACCGGCGAACCCGTATCGGGTGCTGTTGTGACACTCATGAATCAGAATATCTCTACTACCACCAATGAGGCGGGCGAGTTCCAACTGGTGTATCTCGACGCCATCGAGGAGGAGATGATCATCGATGCCGATGGTTTCGTATCCGGCATTGAGATCGTAAGCTTGCGCGACAAAGAGACCACTGAATTAGGAGAGGTGCGTATCCAGCCGGATATGGCTACCAGCCAGTTGGAAGAGGTCTACATCACTATCTCTGAGCAGGAGATGAATGATGACGAGGGCCGTACACAGGAGCAGGCTTCGGCAGCGTCCTCCTCAACCGACGTCTTCAACAACGTAACCTCCTTTGCCTGGTCCACCGCCCGCTACCGCAATCGCGGCTACGAGCAGTACTTCGAGACGAACTACATCGAGGGACTGAGTTTTAATCAGGCTGAACGCGGACAGTTCAATTTCAGCGCTATGGGAGGTCTCAACGATGCCAGTCGCTACAAGGAGACCGTCAATCCGCTCGAGGCCACCAACTTCACCTTCGGTAGCATCGGACGATCGACCAATTACCTCATGTCAGCCTCCAACTACGCACAGGGTTGGAAAGTAGGTGTAGCCGGTACTAACCGTCACTATAAGGCAGCCCTGCGTGCCACTTGGGCCAGCGGACCGCTGAAGAACGACTGGTTCGTAGCTGCACAGATTGCCTTCCGTTTCTCGCCGTATATCGACGACAAAGGCAACATCGGCGAAGGTATTGACTACTATTCATTGGGCTATTTCATTACGGCAGAGAAACGCTGGCAGGTGGACAAACATCGCTTGAGTTTCCTCGCCTTCGGTGCACCCACGACCCGTGGACAGTCTACAGCCGTAACACAAGAGGTATATGACCTGACGAACCAGTATAACTCGAATCAGTGGGGCTGGAACAACTACAATCCCGCTTGGGGTTACCAGAACGGTAAGGTGCGTAACTCGCGTACCGTACGCGCTTACGACCCGACATTCATCGCTGCATACGACTTCAAACTCGGTGAGAATCAGAAGATTCACGCAGCCTTGGGTGCTCACTACTCGTTCTACTCCAACTCGGCCATTCAGTTCTACAATGCCCCGGATCCGCGTCCGGACTATTACCGGAATCTGCCCTCCTTCCTTATCGACGGACAACTGACGGCGCAGGGCACATACATCCGTTCGGACTATGCCGGTCGTCCCTTAGGAGAAGCGGATGAGAACGGAGTACTGCTCCACCCGCAGAACTACAATGGAACGACTGTAGGACACTCGATGGACTATGACGCCTTCAAGACACTGACCGACCTCTGGACATCACGCGACAGTAAGACAACGCAGATTGACTGGGATGCTATCTATGCAGCCAACTATGCCAATAATTATGTCAATCCCAATGCCTGCGCGCGCTATATCTTAGAGCGTCGCCACAACGACATTGCCGAAATCGTCGGTAACTTCAACTACCGCGACACACGATTCAAACATCTCACGATTACAGCAGGTCTGGATGTAAAGCAATCCTTCGGTCTGCACTATAAGACCGTAGATGACCTCCTGGGTGGTAATCAATGGATGGACGTGGATGCCTTTGCAGAGCGCGATATCCGTGAGTTGGCTACCAACATTGGTATGACGCAACAGATGATTGAGTATGTAAAGCAGAACGATGTCACTTACTGGAGCACCTATGGACAGCCCAGATCAGTGAAGGTCGGCGACAAATTCGGATACAACTACCGCATTGGTATGACCAACGTCAAGGCTTGGGCACAGAACGAGTGGACGTGGCAAGATGTGGATCTGTACTACGCATTGGCCGTGACCTATTCTAACATGCAGCGTACCAGCAGTATGCTGAACGGTCGTGCGCTCTATCTGGCTACTATCAATCCGACGGATGGACGTTATTACCTGGGCAAAACAGCTGCTACGCTGACGCAGGATTTCTCCAACAAAATCATAGGTTTCGACCACCATTTCGTAGATCCCGCCGTCAAGGCCGGTTTGACCTATAAAATCAACGGTCGTAACCGTATCCACGTTAATGGCATGGCCATGACGATGGCACCTCTGGCACGCGATGCTTATATCTCGCCGCGTATC
This sequence comes from uncultured Bacteroidales bacterium, assembly GCA_946404495.1. GTDB lineage: Bacteria > Bacteroidota > Bacteroidia > Bacteroidales > Paludibacteraceae > Colicola. Next base: position 73,320 of record CAMJDT010000002.1, on the reverse strand, counting down.
CACGATCGCGCTATCGAGAATATCTACGTACACGACAACGCGAAATCGCTGGCCGACTACTATGCCGCTTCGCAGAAAGTCGTAGCTGCCGACCTCACTTATGAGTGGAACTACCCGATCGTTCGCGGACGTATCACCGGATTCTATACCCAATTCTGGGACGGAACAGAGCTGAACGGCTACTACGACGATGAGGTACGTACCTTCGTCAATCAATCGCTGACAGGGCTGAATCGTCGCCACGTGGGCGCAGAGGCGGCCGTGAGTGTCAAGTTAGGTACCTACTTCACCCTGACGGGTGCTGCCGCCTTTGGTGACTATCGTTACACATCCAACGCATACTCCGTCACCTCGGCAGAGAATGGCATGGCATTGGATGAGTCGGTGGATGCCAACGGTAATATCACCCAGATGTACGAACTGCGCGACTCCGTGCTCATCAACGGTCTGCACGTAGCCAATGGTCCCCAACTGAACGCTTCGTTGAAACTCAGTTTCTTCCATCCCAAAATGTGGTTTGCCGATATCACGATTTCGTACTACGACCGCAACTGGTTGGATTTTGCTCCCTCACGCCGTATGAAGGGTCTGTATACCGGTACCCGCGCAGACGGAACCAGCGTCAACGGTTCGTACGCACAGATCTACGTGGACCACGACACCTATATTGATGCCCGTCAGAAAGACGCCGACGGCAATGTATGCTACGACAAGTACGGCACTCCCCTCTTGGAAGAGCCCTACAAGTGGATGTCCGAACAGGAATCGCTTGTCAACAGCAATCCTTGGCACCGCATCGTCATTGATGCCAGCGTAGGTAAACTGCTCTATCTGAAGAACCGTCAATCGCTCAGCATCAATGTCTCGCTATCGAATATCACCAACAACGTTTGGCTCAAGACCGGCGGTTATCAGCAGGCTCGTCTGCCTCGCTCCACTCGTCAGCGCGAAAACGATGGTGAGAACTCGACCATCAACTCCAATATCTGGAAGTTCCCCTCCAAGTACTACTATGCGTGGGGTATGAATTTCTATATTACCGTTACCTATAAATTCTAAGGAGGACGCAATATGAAAAAGACAATTAATCTGAGCTACATCCTTCTCGTAGCTGCCGTAGGTGCTCTATTTAGTGCTTGTGAAGCCAAGCCTATTGAAGAGGACAGCCTGTTTGCCAACGAGGCTCAAGTGGACGAGATTACCAAAGACGGCCAACTATTCACGCTCCAGCAGTTTGTGGACTCGTTTATGACCGAGGTTGGCAACTATCACTCCGATACGACCAACTACCGCACGACTGCCAACAACGAAGCCGTTAATCCCGACCTTTGGCTCTTCTCTATCGATACCCTCCCCACCGATGGACCCGGTATTTATATCCGCGGCCGTATCACAACGGACGACTACGGAGGCAACTTCTATAAGTCGCTCGTTATCCAACAGATCGTAGAAGGCAAGCAGCAAGCTCTGCGTATCTCTGTAGATGCCGGTTCGATATCCGGCATGTATCCCCGCGGACAGGAGATTCTGATTCGCTGCAACGGTTTAGCAATAGGTCGTTACGCCAACCAGATTCAACTCTGTGTGCCTTCGCATAATAACAATGTGTGGGCCAAGGATGCCGATCGTAAGGTGGGTTGGGCTCCCGGACGTATTCCCTTTGCACGCTTCAAAGCGGCTACTACCCGTATCGGCCTACCCGAAGCTAAGAAACTTGTTTATGAACTCCGTACCGTTTCCGATATCACGGCTTCTGTGGATCCCAAAGCAGCCCGTAAGGAGGACGGCAAACTGGTGCGCATAGGCAATATCTATTATACCGGACATTGCGAAAACGACAGCCGCAAAACGGCCTATTGCACCTGGGGTAATCCTTCGCTCGATAAGACCGCTAATGTCTTTGCTCCTACTACCCAGAACGTAGGCCACCCGCAGTCGCGTTTCATCACCGATGGCAGCGGCGATACGATCAAAGTCTCTATGTCTGAGTATGCCAAGGAGGCACGTTTCTACCTCCCCGGTGCCAGCAATCCATACTACGACATGGTAGCGCCTTACGACTCTGTAGACACAGAAGCGGCTCCCTCGTCGCCTTACCTCAGCTTCACCGCCGATGGCACGACCTACTACGTACGCGTTGACATCGAGAAGATGGCAGACGGTTGGGAAGCTGACGATGTAGTCTTCGTCAATGATACCTACACCAAGGGATATGTCTATGACGGAACGAACTGGTCGGAGAAGGTAGGTGTGCTACATTGCACGGACTATGTAGGATCTGTAACGGGTATTCTCAGTTACTACATGGATAATGCAAATTACACACCGTCGGCAACCAACTGGGCTATCTCTATCTGTGACCTGAGCGACCTCGATCTCAAGGATGCTTCCGGAGAGAAGTGGGTCCCCGTGGAATACACCAATTATACTGCATACTAATGCCTTTCTCTTGGATTGACATACTGATTGCACTACCGCTGCTCTATGGACTTATCATCGGTATCCGTCGCGGACTGATTACCGAGTTACTGGCCATAGCAGCGGTGGTGGTCGCATTCGTAGGAGCACGTTTGTGGGGTCCTGCTGTCGTACCCTGGGTAAGCAACGCCCTCGCTGCCGTACATCTCAACGCTCCGCAACAGGTAGCTGTCTGCATTGCCTATGCGGGTTTATTTGCCCTCATCGCTATCGTGCTCAACTTCATCGGTAAATGGCTGACGCATTTCTTCGAGGCCATTCACATCGGTTGGGTCAATCACCTCCTTGGAGCCGTCTTCGGAATCCTGAAGTGGGGAATCATCGTACTCGTACTCGTCTTCATCGTCGGACAGTTGGACAGCCTCTTCGGGCTCCTACCCGATCAATGGAAAGCCGACTCACGATTGTGGGAACCCGCTCTCAAGTCTGCCAACTACTGCTGGCAGTACATACAAAACGCTATTTAAGAAAACCTTAGACACATCGTTCACATGAGAAACACACATCTTCGTCTGACAGCCATCGCTGTCATACTGGCAAGTATATTTACCGGTTGTACAATGAAAACGACCACCACTACCCCTAAGGGCGTCAGCGAGGCTGTCGTCCTTCAGACCCTTGAAGCTCTGCGTGCCGAGACACCGCAGATAGATCAGGCGCGTCTGGAACGCGGTATCCGTCAGGCAGCCAATCTATGGCGTGAAGAAGACGGTACAGAAGAAGAATTTAAGGTCTTTGCCATGGAACATACCGCCAAGACTCCCGCGGAACGCGATGCGCTCTTCTTTAGTTTGAGCCGTATCATGGAGCGACTCAACGAGAGTGCCGATATGCTGACCGTAGAGTTACTGAAACCTACGCAGCTCACCAACGCCGGCGAACCGACCGTAGCCGACTGGATTATGTCGGGCTATAGTTCCAATGCACACCTCAACGATGACCTCTTTGCCAACAAAGTCGCCTTCCTTACGATCCTCAACTTCCCCTTCTACACCTTGGAGGAGAAGAACACACTCGGCCGCGAGTGGAATCGCCAAGAGTGGGCAGAAGCTCGTCTGGGCGATGTCTTTACCGAGCGCATACCCGCCAAGGAGGTAGCCGCCCTCGCACAGGCATACGCAGATGCCGAGAACTACATTGCCGATTATAATATATTTATGGGTCGCCTGCGCACGGAAGACGGACGCCAAATCTTCCCCGATGGCATGAAATTGCTGAGCCACTGGAATCTGCGCGACGAACTGAAGGCCGACTATAGCGAGCCTCTGACAGAGGACAAAGACGGAAGGCTCGTCAACGAGAAGCAGGAAATGATTTACCAAGTGATGCAGCGCATCATCCGTCAGGAGATTCCCGCCTGCGTCATCAATAATGAAGGCCCGATCTGGTATCCCTACAGCAACCGTGTTGAAGAAGCCGACGGACAAAATACCGCACGCGAAGCGGATGTACGCTATCAGAAGATACTCGACACCTACCACGCTATGCTGCAAGTGGATCAATACTGCCCGACCCGTCCAACCGGTATTATCCGTAACTTTGAAGGCGATATTGAGATTCCCGCCGACGAGGTAGAACGCCTCTTTATCCAACTCATCGGTTCGGAGCAAGTAAAGACCGTAGCCGCCATCATCAAGGAGCGTCTCGGACGCGATCTGCGTCCCTACGACATCTGGTACGACGGTTTCAAGTCGCGCAGCACCATGAATGAGGACGATCTCACCGCACAGACACGCGCACTCTACCCCACGCCCGAGGCATACCAAAAGCAGATTCATATCATGCTGCAAAAACTCGGTTTTGACAAAGAAAGTTCGGAGTATATCGCCCACCGCATCGTGGTGGAACCCGCTCGCGGTTCGGGTCACGCATGGCCCACACTTGGTCACAACGAACCGTCACGTCTTCGCACCCGTATCGGTAGTCAGGGTATGGACTATAAAGGATACAATATCGCGGTACATGAAATGGGGCATAATGTAGAAGAGGTAGTCAGCCTCTATATGATGGACTACTATATGCTGCACGGTATTCCCAACACGGGTTTCACCGAGACCAGTGCCTTCATTTTCCAGCAGCGTGACTTGCAACTGCTCGGCTACGGCAAGCAGGAGATGAACCGCGAGGCAACGCTGGATGTATTCTGGGGTATGTACGAAATAATGGGAGTAAGCCTGGTAGACATGCGTATGTGGCGTTGGCTCTACGCGCATCCTGAAGCGACAGCGGCTGAGTTGCGCGAAGCGACTACACAGATTGCCGCCGAACTCTGGAACGAATACTACCGTCCTGTTTTGGGTGAGGATAACTGCGTGCTGCAAGCCATCTATTCGCATATGGTTAACAGCCCGATGTATCTGCCTAACTACCCTATTGGCCACATCGTGCAGTATCAATTGGAGGAACAATTGACCGGTACGTCGGGACGCGAGTGGGCAGAGAAATACCTGCGTTGGTATCGCCTCGGTCGCCTGACACCGCAAGAGTGGATGCGTCAGGCAGTAGATGGCGAACTGTCGGTTGAGCCTATTCTGCGTCAAATCCAATAAGGCATGCGCAAGACGTTTCTTTTGATGCTGTGTTGCTTCACCTGGCTCGTACTAAACAGTCAGGTGAAAGTAAGCTTTGAAGACCTCATCCGGGAGCCCGACAAGTATGTCGGTCAACGTGTGAAAGTGACGACTCCGCTCGTCATCACAGGTGTTTATTACGATAGTCTCATCGTTTCTGACCAACGTCTCTTTGTTCCTGAAGAACAGGCCTTCGGGCTCAGCGAAGGCGACTCGACGGAGTACTACCGTCTTTTGGCCTTCAACCGTAGCCACCGGCTCCGCATCGAGTCGTCCATCAGGCCCTATTCTATCCTTACCGGTGGAATTATAAGAGGCTTCCAAGGTCTCGTCACACAAAGCGGCGTACTCGTCACGGGAAAGGCACCTCATGTGGCCAATAACAAACCCGCAGACCGCCTGCCTAAGGTCAAAGAAGCTAACCTCGTCATCTGCTCATCCAACGTGCAGAATCTCTTCGCCGACCTCGGCGGATACGCCGGAGCCAAGACGGAGAAACAATTGGATTTGCAGTTGGAAAAGATTGCGAAAGGATTGTTGTATTCAAAATCCGACCTGTTCGCGCTGTGTGAAGTCGAAAAAGGAAATAAAACCGCCGCACTTCTATGCGAACGGATGAACCGTCTTAGGAAGTCTGATTCCTATCGTTTCGTTCCCAGCCGTTCCGCTGACGGTGACACGATTGGAGTATGTTTTATCTATCGCGCGGATCGACTCGTGCCGTACGGAGAAACATCTTACGCCTACCCGATTGAGAGTATCTACGGAGAACGGTTTAAGATGCAGGGATTCACTCACATCCGCTCAGGTGAACAGTTCGTAGTCAGCCTGAATCACCTGCGATCCAAACGCGGTCCTGCACAACGGGCAGATAGTCTGCGTATGCTCAATATCCAAGCTATCGAACCGCTTCTGGATGCCGCACCCGTCACTTACCAAGACTCCGACATCCTCATCCTCGGAGACTTCAACTGCTATACCTACGAACGTCCTATCCAATACCTTGTTCAACGTGGCTACGCCGATCTATTACCCAAGGGAGACTATTCCTATGTCTATAAGGGCGAATCCGGCTCTCTGGACCGCGTTTTTGCTTCACCCTCGATGGCCGGACAAATAATCAGCGTCAAGGCTCTACACCTCAACGCCGACTATTTCTATTCCTTAGGGTATCGCAGCCGATATGCGAAGCCTACACGCTATCGCTACTCGGACCACGACCCGGTAATCATTTACGTACGATTAAAAAACGCGGACGATCGCTAAAGGTTGTGGCACGCACCGTGTCACCGATATGACGGAGGTACTGTACCAGTATCTCCGTATCTTTTATAGGCTCGTATGTCATCGGTTCGCTATAGCGAAACATTCCACTCGCACCTCGATTGATAAGCGTATAATTCAAGCCTGAAAGCGTATAGACGCTATCCGGACAGATAGGCTTCCACGTACCATCTTGCTGCTCTATCTCTGCAGATACCACTCTACGTCTCTCCCCTACCGACTCAAAGAAACCGTTCTCATCAAAGACAACGGAACTCTTGATACGCGGATCGATAGTATATCTCAGACCGCTAAATATATGAAAATCGCCGTTCTCCACCGGCCATGTCGCTACCGACACCTCCAGTGCGTCCACCAGCTGCTGACCGGTCATTCGTACTGATGCCAACGAGTTATTAAACGGCAACACCGCCATTACCGAACCTAAGGTAATATCTCCTTGCGGAATAGCCGCACGTATGCTACCGCCATGGATGCATCCTAACTGCGTGCCTCCGGCCCAACGCATCGCATCCGACAGGATACAAGACAGTTCTGTCTCCTGATTACGGACAAGACGGTTACCCTTGCTGTCGTAATCCGGCATAGCGATTTCGGAGTAGCCGACAACCTCGCTCACCTGTTCTTCAATCGCATTCGAGATACGCTTAATCGTCTTCATAATACGTTCCGAAACAGGGATATACTTCTCCTGCGAAGATACCGAGGGTATGAGTTCAATCTTCGTTTCACCATCTTTGGTGAAAGTCAGTCGACCAATATTGACAAACTTGGAACCGGTAGAACAGAAGATCAACGTATCACCGTTTGCATCCGGTTGATGCTCTATGAATACATTATGCGCATGACCGTCTAAGATGACATCTATCCCGTGCGTTGCGGGAATCAAGTCGCGTGAGGAGATAGGATACGTATTGTCGCCGAGGTGGGAAAGCAGGACCACATAATCCGCTCCCTTGGCACGCACCTCATCGACTGCCTTTTGAACCAGGTCAAACGTCTCCTCCATATAGAAGGTATAGCGAGGCTCACCGTTTTCATCCAAGAAATAGGTCGGAGTTGAACTAGTGATGGTAGTCGGCGTTGTAACGCCGACATAGCCTACTTTTATCGGTCCGTATTTCTTAATGGCATAAGCCGGAAACATCGGTACATCACCTTTTTGCGTTATTTCGCTGAAATTACAGCATAACACCTTCGCATTCAGTTTGCGCATCATTTCCAACATGCGCGGCACGGAATAGTCAAACTCATGGTTGCCCAATGTAACATAATCATACGGCACTTCGTTCATAATGTCGATGATATATTGCCCTTTTGATATCGAACCGACCACATCGCCTTGCAGAAAATCGCCGGCACTCACCACCGTTACATACGGAGTCTCCAATTTAGCCTGATCTTTTAAAGAAGCCATGTGAGCATAGCCCTCCACAGCACAGTGCGCATCGTTGTCAAACAGTATTACGATATCCTTCCGCCCGCATCCGACCAGCACGCAGAGCAGCATTATCGGGAGTAAATATTTCTTCATATTCTATTTATGTTATATCTATCTAGCGATTTAGAAATTATATTTGGTCATCAGTTGTATGCGATGATTGGTGACCCAATGACGGCCGGATTCAGATAGACCGTTAGCGGGCGAAATCTGACCTTCACCGTATTGTACAGAAGTAATTTCGTACTCACAGCCCAATTGGAAATGGCCGATAGTCCAAACCAAGGTAGGCGTAAGTCGCCACATCTGATTCATGTTTTCGCCCCGTGTATAATAGTAGCCTACGAGTGAACCGTCAGCCTTTTGCGCCAAGGGGGCTTTGGTACCGAGGTTATAGACATATCCGGCAAAGAGGATACCCTCCAAGCGCTGCGGATGTTTATCTTCCTGCTTACCCACTTTTCCTCCGTAAACGAGGCTGAGCCAGGAGGAAGAAGTGCGTGTTGGAGTATAATCATAGGAGCCATCGGCATTAACACGACTTACTCCGTATCCGCCGTTCATTTGCATATGTTCGCCAGCTTCGGCAAAGATGCTCTTAGCCTTGAGGGAGAAATCGCCTTTCTTATATTGCAGGTAGAGGAAGGGCGAGACAGTAGTGAGTCGATCCGAGACCAGTACTTGAACGGAAGTGCCGGAAGCATTGGTTTGTGAACCAATATGTCGAGGGGCTATACTGAGCACATCCGCTCCGGCGCGCAACAGGAAGTCGGGGGTATGAAAAGAGAGACCGAGGTAGGCCTCAGGGGTCTTGCTATAGGCAATATAGTCGGCAGAAAGACCTTCCGGGCCATTAGACATATATTGCATCTGCCATAGTCCCGCTGCCGTGAGGGTAAAGTAGCGTCCAAGGCGCGCATCGAGTTTGACTTGCGGGGAACGATTAAAGGGTCCAAAGGGCGCTCCGGTATTAAGCGCGATAACATCTGCCAAATCAGCCGCCATCGGATGCCAATATTGACCGAATAAGAGTTGCACGCGGGCGCAGTCGCGATTATTAAGATAGAGACTATCCCACGCGAGCGTGATATAGGCGTGCCGTAATCGGAATTGAGCCACGCCCGATAGTTTGTGGGCAGTACCGCCGAGTCCGGCATAGAAGTCGGCTTCGATCTTAGCGCCGAACTCCGTTTTGCCCCACTTATAATCTACGATATCAAGTCCTCCGCGAGTTGTGATAGAGAGGATGCGAAAGGTAGCAACTGCGTTTAGATCCTGACGAAGTATCCCACTGACTGCAGCTTCCGCTTCGGTTTGGTTCCAAAGGACGTCCTTAGGTTGGTAATTAAACAGATCGCCCGTACCGGAGTAAGACTCGCGGCTGTCATAGGCGAAGTAATTACGTACGAATCCGTAAGGACGGTAATGTTGCTTAAGGTGGGATACAAAGGCCTCTTTTCTCTCCGTTTTGGTCGTCTGCTGCGCAGACAGGGAGAGAGAGAGGAGCAGTATCGCGAGGGCAGGAATCGTCTTTTTCATCGTTTATTTGTATTCAAGTCGGATATCTACAGGTATACCGGCGTTCTCTAAAACACGTTTGTCGGACAGACTCTCGAGTCCTGCCACACCGTAGCGGGCGATAGCCTCGTGAGCAGCCTCTATATCACCTTCGGCCTGAATGCGAAGAATCTCAGCTCCGAGAGTCTCAAGCACTTCCCAGGTACGGTCATAGTCAATACTATAGCACTCCGAGGCATTCCAGATGATGGCTTTGTGATCCAGCAGGTAGTTATAGACCAAGATATTGGCTATACCGGTAGGATCAGCTGCACCGAAGCGAGTGGATCGAAGGGTATTGGCAACAAAGGTGGCAAGGACGTCCTCTTTCTGGAAGAGAGCAGAGATGCGATAGGCCTCTGTCTCTTTTACACACAGGATCGTGCCGAGAACATTAGATTTGGCCTTTTCAAAGGCGAGTGCCTCATTGCCTAATGCTTCCGCAACAGTCCCCTTACCATTGATTGTCTCCTTCACGCCAAGGCTCTTTGCGACCTCACGGAAGACGATGAGCCAATAGAAGGCGCTGGCATCTACGTGGGGTTGGAATTCATCCTCCAGCAATTTCATGCCCACAGGGAATACCGTGCGGTTGAATTTCTCGCGTATAATGTTATCAAAGATAATGGTACGCGTACCCACTTCACGCTGTGCTTTTGCATCGTACGGGAAGTTAATACCGATGACCTTATATCCGGCGTTTGTATAGCCGCTGCAGTAGAGCACGTTGCAGGAGAATATATCCGTCTCTTTACCCGGCACAAAAGCGTGGTGAGCCGGGTCACCGGGAAGCATCGTCTGCAACTCGTTCATGCGAGTGGTGAGTTCGTTCAACTCTTCGGTACGCTGCATGTTCTTGAGCAACACATAGGCTCCGTAAGAAGCCTTGATGCCGTAAAGTGCATCGTCTAAGGGTTCGATCGGACCGATGACAAGATCCATCTTACTATCGTTCATCTCAAGCCACGCCTTGTAACTCTCGTAGTAGTCGTCCGTCTTAAGCGCATCGATCATACGGAGCAGGTAATTACGTACACTCGGCTTGATGGTGACCTCCGCCGCACGCCTGAGATAGCACTCTATCATATCAATCTGTGAGGCATAAGCATCGTGATACCAAACGGCCTCGAGTCCTCCGTCTGCTGCACGTTGGATGAGTGTGTAGGGACTGTTCTTATCGGGATTATTCCAAGCCGCGAATTCTTCCTTGGTCATATCGGCCGGATAAAAACGTGCGCCCAGAGGTTTCGAACCATAATTAAGCAGGAAAGAACGACCATCAATGCGGTTCCAAGGACCATAGTTGATCGTTGCAAAGAGACGTTCATTAGGATCCTCAAGCGAATCAAGCAACGCTTGTTTGTCGCCGAAATACTGCTGCCAATAGATAGCGTCCACTTCGTCAGCCGCTTTCTGGTAGAGTTGGAGCACTTCCTTTCCATTGTCGGTAATGCCGCTCAAATCGGGTGCAGGGATTGTGACAAGAGCATATTTGGATACATATCTTTCCACATCGGGTTTCTCCGGTGAACAAGCTATTAGCAACAGAGAGACGAGAAATAGAGTGAGGTATTTGGTTTTCATATTATTCAGATTTTAGTTGTTATTATTAAATGATATGCAAGGTGCTTGCTCCAAAGAGCACAAGATAGCCTAAGATGATCGCAATGATACCAACGATAACTCCCATTTTTATCATATCTTTTTGCTCGATGAGTCCTGTAGCATATGCCAATGCATTCGGGGGCGTTGAGATAGGCAGTATCATCGCGCTGCTGGATGCGATAGCCACGCCAATCAGGACGGTAGAAGTGCCTCCTATGGCGGTCAATTTATCTCCCATTGCTGTACATACGACCACAAGAATCGGCATCAGCAATGCAGCGGTAGCCGAGTGCGAGATCAGGTTCGAGAGCATATAACACAACAGTCCGGACAGGATAACGATGAGTAGCGGAGAGAAGTTACCGAACGGGATAGCACGTACCACGAGGGCAGCCAAACCCGAACCGTTCATCGCATAGCCCAACGCAAAACCGCCGGCTACCATCCAAATGACCGACCAGTTGATTTCCTCCAAATCATAGCGCGTGATGATACCGAACATAGCAAAGACTGCAAAGGGAATGAACGCTACTGTGTAGGTATTGATACCGGTGAGTGCATCCATCATCCAGAGTAGGATCGTAACCGCGAGCGTGATGATTATAATCGTTGTATCGCGTCCGCGGTTCATCTCGCCCTCTATCTTCAGTTCAATAGTCTTCTGCGAGAAGGGGAAGAGCTTGCGCAATAGCCACCACGCTATCAATATCAGCACCACGACCAACGGAATCATAAAGAGCATCCATTGTCCAAATCCGATACCAAGATTCAAGCCTTCGGGGTCATTGAGATACTTAAGGGCAATCGTATTCGGCGGCGTACCGATAGGCGTTCCCATTCCTCCGATATTAGCCGCAATCGGGATACTGAGTGCCATCGCTACCCGTCCTTTGCCGGCATCGCTCATCTGTTTGAAGACCGGAGCAAGGAAGGTAAGCATCATCGCGGTCGTAGCCGTATTACTGATGAACATCGAGAAGAGCGCTGTCACCAACATAAAGCCAAGCAGGATATTCTCGCTTTTCTTGCCGAAGGGTGTCAGCAGTACGCGCGCAAGGTGTACATCCAGACCGGCTTTTGTGGTTGCGATAGCCAAAATAAATCCGCCGATAAAAAGTATAATCACAGGGTCTGCAAAGGATGCCATGATTTGCTTATAACTCAATAGTTTGCCTACTTCGTCGGGATTACACAGCCATTTGACACCGGAATCCGAAGCGAAAAGCAATAGGAAAGCCATGATAGTGACAGAGGTAGCCCACGCCGGGATTAACTCCATCACCCACATCATTGTAGCATAGACAAAGATGGCAATGATACGCTGTTGTACCAAGGTAAGACCATCTAATCCGAAATACTCGGTAGGCAAGAGCCACAGGGCAAGAAACACCGCTATCACACACAGATAACCTACCGTCTTCTTTTTCCACCGTGCGGGGTCGAAGATTCTGTTGTGCCGCAGTTTGTACATTTGTTCAACTAAGTTGAATCCTGTAAAGTTTTTGAACATATTATTTCTTGCTATTCATCATTATTTTTCCAAAATCGGCTACAAAAGTACTACTTTTTTCTGACATATGCAAAAAAAAATGCGAAATATTTGCATATATCGAAAAAAAATTGTAATTTTGCGGCCCAAATTGAGAAAGTGAACATAAGAACAATAAGATATGACAAGAACGACATTTAACAAGTTGCGCGAGGTGAAAGACAGTCTCCCGCACGGAAGTTCGGCTGTGATTGCCGCAGAATTAGGAATTGCAGCCGACGATGTACGTGATTTTTTCCGCGGTAGCGCCAGCGGTGATACAGGCTATCACCTGGAGCCGGGTCCTGACGGAGGCATAGTGACGTTGGACAACACGCGGATACTGGAAGTAGCCCTGCGTATTGCTTGGGAAGCAAAAAATGGATTATAAGCAGATATGAAAAACACACCCTGTAAGTGGAACGTCCTATTAATCGGGGCGCTCCTTGTATGCAATTTCGCGTGCATAAGCGCGCACGCACAAGAGGCTGACGATAATATGATTCAGCCTAAGAGTCAATGGCTCGACCCCTACCCCAAACGGATGGGACTGATGTGGAATGTAGGAGCCGACGTGGTTAGCAACTATATCTGGCGCGGACTGTATGTAGGCGGCTTGGGCATTCAGGCTGATTTTATGGTCGGCTATGAGGGATTGTTCCTGGATATGTGGTGGAACATAGGCGCTACGGATTGGACGTTCAAGAGCCGCACCTTGGCTCACGACATCGCCTTCAATCCCGAGGTGGATATGACAATCGGATTCAGTCGTTGGGGACTGACAGTGCTGTTTATGCACATGTATTACTTCGACCGTATTCCCGACCCGATTTTGAGTTCGCAACGGGGTGAGAACAGCCGTTTCTTTGACTTTGCCAACCACGAACCCGGCGGAGGCGGTATCACCACGGAGTGGCGCGTTAAGTATAAGGTATCCAGCAAGTTACCATTGAGCATCTTAGTCTGCACCCGTACTTGGGGACGTGACGGCTACTACGATGCCTTGACTGGCGAATTGAAGCGTGCATACAGTACGTATATTGAATTAGGCTACGACTTTAAGTTGCCCTGGGAGTTGACCCTCGAGGCTCGTCTCGGTTTCACGCCGGCTAAGAGTCTGTACACGGGATTCAAAGGCGACTTTGCCGTCAACAACGCAAGCGTCAAACTGATCCGCGCTTGGGATCTGAGCAATCATGTCTATATGACTGCATTTGCTAACATGATGCTGAACCCCTATGACATCGCCACCAACGCCAAAGGGCTCGGTAGTGTCAACGGAGGACGACAGATCCTGTGGAATGTAGGATGCGGATTTTACCTGAAATAATTGATAATTGATAATTGATATTTTTTACGACATTGAAAAAAGGATTACTTGTTTTGATTGCGCTCTTAGGAGCGATGACGGTGAAGAGCGAAGTGGCCTTCACCTATGAGGCGGGAGCCGAGTTACAGAGTACGTATATCTGGCGCGGTAACTACTGCGGCGGATTGAACCTGCAGCCCTCCGTGAGTGTGGGATACGAAGGCGAACACACATGGTTTGACTTCAACGCCTGGGGTAATATCGGTGCCTCGGATTGGTTCTTCAACAAAGAGACCACCTTCGTGCCGGAACTGGATCTGACGGCCACCTTTGGTGTACACGGTTTTACGGTGGGATTCACGCATTACTACTACTGCGACGGCAGTAACTTCTTCTCATGGAAGAACATCAACACCGTGGTTGCAGAGGATGCCACATCGTGTACGGAAGTGTTTGGTGGATATGATTTCAGCGAACTGCACGAAAAAGCCGGAGTGTATATTAACTGGTATACCACGGTAGCCGGTCGCGACGAACGCACGGATGAGGACAGCACCTTGCACCGCGCCTACTCGTCGTATCTGGAGTTGGGCTATAAGTACACCTTCGAAAACATCGGTCTGACCTTGAATGGCAATATCGGTTTCTCGCCTTGGACGAGTGAATACATCTACGGTAACGAAGGTTTTGCCGTACAATGCCTGTCACTCAGAGTGGAGAAAGAGTGGGCCTGGGATGCCTGCTCGCTGACCCTGTTTGCACAGGGTATGATGAAGCCGAGCGCTATGCAAAAAGGGAATATCTTTGTCAAGGCCGGAGATCCGAACTGGGTAAAAACCGATCAAACACTCAACGGAACAATCGGACTTGGAATCTGGTTCTAAGAGTCGATCGTTGACCCATGGATGCAAGTACGCGCAATAAGAGGATGTTGTTAGCAGGGATACCTCTGCTCTTTGCGGCATCGCTTTTGTTACTGTGGCCTCAAGACGAAGTGCAGGCAATGCGCTATTACCGCAACCAGGGTACCGTATTCGGCACCTACTACAACATCCGCTACGAAGCATCCGAAGACCTCGAGGCGGGGATCATGGCACGGCTACGAGAAGTGGATACGACGCTGAGTATGTTCAATCCCTTCTCCGTCGTGAGCCGCATCAATCGGGGTGAAGAGGTTACGGTGACACCGCTCTTTGAGACCGTCTATCGTGAGGCTATCGCCGTCAGCGAGATGAGTTACGGTGCCTTCGACATCACCGTAGCACCGCTGGTCAACTACTGGGGATTCGGTATCACGCCCAACGGTGAGCACTTGACGGATAGCCGCGAGGTGGATAGTATCCGGCAGTTTGTGGGATACCAACTCACCGACCTGCACGAGGGACATCTGTACCGCTTCGACGAGCGGGTGCAGTTGGACCTAAGCGCGATAGCCAAAGGCTTTGCTTGTGACCGCGTAGCCGACTACCTCAAGCAGCACTGCGGCAACTACCTGGTTGACATAGGCGGCGAAATTGTGGCCGAAGGTGTGAATCAGTGGGGCAAACCGTGGACGGTAGGAGTGACCAAACCCGTCGATGATGCCGATAATCTGTCGCAGGAACTGCAGGATACGATTCGCACCACGCATATCTCGATGGCAACAAGCGGTAACTACCGCCGCTTCTATTACGAGGGTACGGAGAAACGCAGTCACACCATCGACCCGCGCAACGGCTATCCCGTGCAGCACAATCTACTCAGCGCGACCGTCGTAGCAGAGAGTTGCATGAAGGCAGATGCCTTGGCCACAGCCTGCATGGTATTAGGACCGCAAGGAGCGCTGGAACTCATCCAACGCGCAGGAGCGAAGGCATACCTCATCATTGGCACACCCGATGGAATGCAAGTTATAACCAGCGAAAACTGGGATAATTAAAAAAAATTATAATTACAAATTACACCTTGAAGAGGATTATATACATAGTATTGATGACGGCGGTGTTGGCGGGTTGCAGCGACTATCAGAAGTTGCTTAAATCCCACGACCCGGATCTGAAATACGACAAAGCACTGGAGTATTTCAACGAGGGAAAGTACAGTCGTTCGCTCACACTATTGGAGGACGTATCGCCTTACTATCGCGGCACGGAGCGTGCACAGGAAGTGCTTACCTATCTGGCTCGCAGTTATCTGGGCCAAAAGCAATACACCTCTGCAGCCGGTTATTACGAGGCTTATCTGCGCAACTATCCAAAGGGTCGCTACGCCATCGAGGCACGTTTCCACATGGGACACTGCTATTACATGGATGCTCCCGACGCACGGCTGGATCAGACGGATACCAAGAAAGCCATCCAAGCCTTTGAGCAGTTTGTGGAACTGTTCCCCGAGAGTCCCTACGCCGAGCAGGCATATCAGGAGATGTTCGAACTGTACGATCGGTTGGCCTATAAGGAGCTGCAGAATGCGAAGCTGTATTACAACCTCGGCACCTACCTCGGTAACAACTACCTCAGTTGCGAGATCACGGCGAAGAATGCGCTCAAGAACTACCCTAACAACAGTTACCGCGAGGAACTGAGTTGGTACATTCTGGCCTCCAAATACCAGCAAATGATGAACTCTGTCGATAGCAAGCAGCGTGATCGCGCTCGCGATACAGAAGACGAATACTATAACTTCAAGACCGACTATCCTGAGAGCAAGCACCTCAAGGAAGCCGATCGGATGGAGAAAGAAATCAAGAAGATATTGGATAAATAAGGAATTAACATAAATTACTACATAAAAAAATGGATTACAAAAAGACCAAAGCCCCGAAGAATACGATTACACGGGACATGAACAGCCTAACCGAGAAAGTCGGAAACGTATATGAGACCGTTGCTATCATCGGCAAACGTGCCAACCAAATTGCCAACGCCCTGAAGAAAGAGTTGGATGCTAAGTTGCAGGACTTCTCGCAACCCCAAGACGCATTGGATGACGCCTACGAGAACAAGGAGCAAATTGAGATCTCGCGCAGTTACGAGCGTATGCCCAAGCCGACCCTGATTGCTACGCAGGAGTTTATCGACGGTGCCCTACTCTACCGTATAGGCTCGAAGGACGAACAGTTGAAGAGTCTCTGATGCTACAGGGCAAACATATCGTAGTTGGCATTTCGGGCGGCATTGCTGCCTATAAGATTCCCGAGATGATTCGCGAACTGATCCGACA
This sequence comes from uncultured Bacteroidales bacterium, assembly GCA_946404495.1. Classification (GTDB taxonomy): domain Bacteria; phylum Bacteroidota; class Bacteroidia; order Bacteroidales; family Paludibacteraceae; genus Colicola. Next base: position 56,347 of record CAMJDT010000002.1, on the reverse strand, counting down.
GGGAGCAGCCGTTCGTGTGACCACAACCAAGCATGCTTTGGAGTTTGTTACCGAACTGACGCTGCAGACCCTGAGCGGAGCGCGAGTCTATAGCGATGTGTTTGCGGCGATCAACGAACACGCCACCGAGCATATCTCGTTGCCTGAGTGGGCAGATGCGATGATCATCGCGCCGGCTACCGCCAATGTGCTCGGCAAGATAGCTTCCGGCATTGCCGACGATGCGCTGACAACCACCTTTGCCGCTATGCGCAAACCTGTTGTCATCGCGCCGGCCATGAACGATAAGATGTACCTCAACCCCGCTACGCAGCGTGCGATGAATTTACTGAGCGAGACCGAAAATATCATGATGATGGACTGCGTCTCCGGTTTTCTGGCCTGCGGCAGCGAGGGGAAAGGAAGGATGCCCGAAGCGGATAGGATCATCGAAGCCCTTAAGTACGCTCTTTCGCCCAAACCGCTGAGCGGTAAGCGCGTGCTTATCACGGCAGGACCTACGCAGGAGAAGATCGATCCGGTACGCTTTATCTCCAACTACTCTACCGGCAAGATGGCGTTCGCGCTCGCGCGCACGTGTTATAGAAAAGGTGCTGACGTACGGTTGGTGTGCGGTCCGGTCACCGTACCCGTTCCGCAGGCATTCCCTGCGCTCAGTAAGACGGGAACGATTGAGACTATCCCTGTCCGGACAGCCCTCGAGATGGCGGCTGCAGCCGAACAGGAATGGCAGAGCGCTGACATAGGTATACTTTGTGCGGCTGTGGCGGATTTCATGCCCGAAGAGGTTGCCGACGAGAAAATCAAGCGAGAGGGCGACACCCTCACGCTCAAGCTTCGTCCAACGCGCGACATCGCTGCTTCATTAGGCAGGTCTAAACGTGCAGAGCAACGCCTCGTCGGATTTGCCCTCGAGACCCAACATGAGCAAGCCAACGCCCAAGCCAAACTCAGCAAGAAGAACCTCGATCTGATCGTCCTCAACTCGCTCCGCGACACCGGAGCCGGATTCGGTACCGACACCAACAAGGTGACTATCTTCCATAAGGACGGCACGAAAAAAGACTGCCCCCTTCTTTCGAAAGAGGCAGTAGCGGAAGAGATTATCGAGCAGATGCTTATTTCATAAAGCGTCCAAAGAATCCACTTTTTTTCTTTTCCTCACCTTCATTCTCAGCCTCGGCCTCAGCCGGGGTTTCGGTTTCTTCTGCGGGTTGTTCCGCTTCAGCTGCGGGACTCCACTCCTTGCGCTCCTCAATCTCGCCAAACTGATTCTTAACGAAACTGATCACGTCATTCAGCTCCTCGGTGAAGCGTGCAAAATCCTCCTTATACAGGAAGAGTTTGTGCTTCTCAAACTGCGGGTTTTCCTCCTCTCCGGCAGCCTTCTTCTTACTCTCGGTGATGCAAAGATACAGATCCTCGTTGCGAGCCTTCTTCACATCCAGATAGTAAATTCGTTTGCCGGCCTTCAAAGAACGCGAATACACGATTTCGGGTTCCTTTTTGTCTTCAAATCTACGATTTTCCATTTAACGATATAGTTTATTGTTCGTTTTAGGCTGCAAAATTACATTTTTTTTTTGAGATATCAAAATTTTTTTGCATAATTGAAAAATTTTTTGTAATTTTGCACGTTATTTTTGTACAATTGACCTATGATAAACAGAAACATGGTGCGCACGAAGGTGGTACAGACCCTCTACGCGTACTACAAAGACGGTGAGAAGACGCCCTTAAAGGCAAGACATGAGTTGCTGAAAAGCTATTCCGACACCTATAGCCTATATGCTATGCTGTTGGATTTTGTCAACGAACTGACGCGCTATGCACGGGAGCAAAACGAGGAGGCCGCAGCTCGCGCCAAGGTGACGCACAGCACCTTCCGACCCAACACGCGATTCCAAGATAATAAGTTTGCCGCACAGATGTTTGAGAACAAAGCGTTGCGGCATATTATGGAGAACGAACACCTGGAGTGGGACGCAGGACTTAGCGCCGTAGCCGGTATCTACAAGCAAATGCTGGACAGCGCGTTCTACAAAGACTATCTGGCCCTGAAAGAGTGCACCTACGAGGACGACAAGAAAGTGTGGCGCCGTATCTACACCGAACTCATGAGCGAGAGCGAGACGATGCAATCCGCCTTAGACGAGCTGGAACTCGTGCTCGACCGCCAGAATTGGACCACCGACGCTGACCTCGTCATCAGTTATATCATCAAGACCATCAAGCGTTTCCAACCCGAGAACGGAGCCGACCAGGAACTGTTGCCTATGTTTGAGAAAGAGGACGAACTGGACTTCGGTACCGAACTGCTGCATCAGGCTATCTCGCACAAGGATGAGTACGAACAAATGGTGTTCTCACACCTCAAGAATTGGGACCCCGACCGCGTAGCATTCATGGACAAAATCATCCTCCAGGCTGCCTTGGCCGAGATCATCAACTTCCCCAACATTGCCCTCGAAGTGAGCATCAACGAGTACCTCGAGATTGCCAAAGAGTACTCCGGCGACAAGAGTCACCTCTTCATCAACGGTATATTGGATGAGATACTACGCGAGATGAAACGCAACGATGCCCTGCCAAAGGCGATGATAATAAAATAATTTAAGATTTAACATTTAATATTTAAGATTAATATGATTTTTGATTTGATTTTTTTGCAAGACGCAACCGCAGCCGGTGCGCAACAAGGTAGTTCCTGGAGTTTCTGGATCATGATGATCCTCATCTTCGTCGTGTTCTATTTCTTCATGATTCGTCCGCAGACCAAGAAACAGAAGGAGTTGCAGAAGCAACGCGAGAGCATGAAAAAAGGCGATAAGGTCGTGACCGCCGGCGGTATCTACGGCTATATCAAAGAAGTTCAGGAGACCACTTTCCTCATCGAGATTGCCAAAGACGTGTGCATCAAGGTGGATAAGGGTAGTATCTATACCGTAGCCGAAGATGCGCAAGCCGCTCCCGCTAAGGACTAATGGCTGATGCTGAAGAAGATTCTGACATATTTGGGTTTTGTGGCCTTGGCAGCGCTTATCTGGTGGGGTCATGCTTTCAATACCGTGCGCGATAACACGGTGGAGGTGCGCATGATCTACACCGGCCGCCCGAGCGATGTGAAGATGTCGAGTCCTTTACCTCCTTCTATCCGCATTCATATCCTCGACGACGGCAACCACGTACGCCATTTTCGCAACTCCAAGCCTTCGCTGACTTTTGATTTGAAGAATGCCTTCCGGGAAGACCAAGGGGAGTTCAATCTCACCGGCGAAAGGCTTCGAGGCGCCGTGGAGGATATACTGCCGCCGTCCAGCCGTCTGGAAAGCATCGAACCCGAGTACATCCGTATTGCCTATTCGCACCCGCGTACCGAGAAGATACTATCCGTACCCGTGCGTGTACGCAATGTGCCGAAGGGCAAACGCATGCATCTGTTCCCCAACACCGTGGAGGTGACACTCCAGGTGCGCCTGGATCAGTATCGCGACGTAACGGAAAACGATATCGATGTCTATTGCGACTACCCCAAGAATCCTGCTGATGCTATCAAAGTGCAAGTGGAGGTCAAAAACAAGAAAGCCCGCTGCACCAATGTCAAACCCGAGAAAGTAGAGTATATTGTTGAGATATGAAAACGATTCAAATGGTCGATCTTAAGACCCAGTACGAACACATACAGCCGGATATCGACCACGCCATTCAGGAGGTGATTGACTCCACCGCCTTTGTCAAAGGTCCGCAGGTAAAACGTTTTCAGGAGCACCTGGAGGCATATACGGGTGCCAAACACGTCATCGCCGTAGGCAATGGTACCGATGCACTGCAGATCGCACTGATGGCCTTGGGACTCAAGCCCGGTGACGAAGTCATCACGCCCACGTTCACCTTCATCGCAACGGCCGAAGTGGTCGCTCTGTTGGGACTAACACCCGTCGTAGTCGATGTGGATTGGGACACGATGAATATGAGCGTCGAGGCCGTGCGCAAAGCCATTACCCCGCGTACCAAAGCCATCGTGCCGGTGCATCTGTTTGGTCAGTGCGCCGACATGGAGCCGCTGATGAATCTTGCTCACGAGCACGGACTCTACATCGTGGAAGATGCCTGCCAGGCTATCGGTGCCACCTACCGCTTCAGCGACGGTACCACCCGTCAAGCCGGCACCATCGGACATATCGGTTGTACCAGTTTCTTCCCCTCTAAGAACCTCGGTTGCTACGGTGACGGAGGCGCCCTCTTTACCGACGACGATGCCCTCGCCGAACAGATCACGGCGATCGCCAACCACGGTTGCAAGGTGCGCTACCACCACGATTTCGTGGGTGTCAACTCACGTCTCGACAGTATTCAGGCAGCAATTCTGGATGTCAAACTATCTCACCTCGATGAGTACACCGCTGCCCGCAATCGGGCTGCAGCTTACTACGACGAGGCACTCCGTGATGACCCGCGATTCCTCGTGCCCGGACGTCTGCCGCAGTCTTCGCATGTATTCCACCAGTATACGCTCCGCGTCGTAGGCGCAGACCGCGACCGTATCCAGCAGCATCTCAAGGAGAAGGGTATCCCTTCGATGGTATACTACCCCGTTCCGCTGCATATGCAGAAAGCCTATCAGGATCCGCGCTATCGCGAAGGAGATTTCCCGGTAGCCGAACGGTTGACCGAGTGCGTGCTATCGTTGCCGATGCATACCGAACTGACCGAAGAGCAATTGAACTATATCGTCACGGAGCTGAAAGCATGAATCGTCCAATCGTAAATCGTCCAATCGTCAATTAAAATGGGTTCACTATCGCTCACATTACAACAGAGTCTCCAGCAGAAACTGTCGCCCAGCCAGATTCTGGTCGTGCGCCTGTTGGAGGTACCCTCCTGCGACCTGCAGCAGCGTATCAACGAGGAGCTACAGGAGAATCCGGCCTTGGAAGAAGGTACGGATCCGGAGCTGGTGTCCGAAGCACAGAGCGAAGACAAAATCCTCGACGACTACGGACAGGAGGACGACTACAAGAATCCCCTGCAGAACGAGGACTTCAACTACGACGATTATATTCAGGACGACGAGACGCCCGACTACAAGCTCTACCAACCCGGCTCCTATCAGGAGGATGAGGACAATACACGCGATATCCCCTTCTCCGTCGGTACCAGCTTCGGCGAGTACCTCAAGAGTCAGATCTATCTCACTAAGATGGATAAGCCGCAAAGGCATATTGCTAAGTTTGTGGTAGGTAATATCGACGAAGACGGCTATCTGCGTCGTACCCCCGAGGAGTTGGTGGACGACCTCGCCTTCCGCGAGGGACTGACCGTCAGCGAGGATGAGATGCGCCATATCATCGATGAGATCAAGACCTTTGATCCGCCCGGAGTAGGTGCCAAGGATCTGCAGGAGTGCCTGTGGTTGCAACTCAACCAGAAACCGCCCTCGCCCAACATCCAACGGGCTATGCGGCTACTGGAGGACCACTACAAGGACTTCTCGCTCCGCCACCTGGATCGCATTCAGCAGAAGATGCACCTCAGCGACGAGGAATTCAAGGCTGTCATCTCAGAGATCACGCGCCTCAATCCCAAACCCGGCAGCGCTTGGGCCGGAACGGTCTACGATAGGCATCAGACCACCGTCATTCCCGATTTCTTTGTCGAGAACCGCGACGGTGAGTTCATCGTCACCCTCAATACCGGAGACATACCCGATCTGCGGGTCAATCATGAGTATAACGAGATGCTCAAGAACTTCAAGGACACTCCCGATAAGAGCAAGAAAGAACGCGAGGCGCTGCGTTTCGTCAAGTCGAAGATCGATGCCGCACGCTGGTTCATCGATGCCATCCGGCAGCGCAACGAGACGCTCATACGCACGATGCAGGCTATCATAGAGGCCCAAAAGGACTTCTTCCTCGAAGGCGATGTAGGCTACCTCAAACCCCTGGTACTGCAAGACATAGCCGATCGCACCGGATACGACGTCAGCACCATCTCACGCGTGAGCAACTCCAAATACGTGCAGACCGAATACGGCATCTTCCCCCTCAAGTTCTTCTTCTCGGAGAGTCTGCAGAACACCGAGGGAGAGGAGATCACCACCCGCGAGATCAAGAAAGCCCTCAACGAGGTACTTGACAACGAGGATAAACGCAATCCGCTTACGGACCAACAAATCGTCGCCGTCATGAAACTCAAGGGCTACAACATCGCACGGCGCACGATTGCCAAGTACCGCGAACTGTTAGGATACCCCGTCGCACGTCTGCGCAAACAAGTATAACGTACCTTGAAACATCTATTAGACATACTGTCGAAAGCACTGAGCGTCGTTTTCTACCCGCTCTTCGTTCCTACCTACGGAATCCTGCTCTTCTGTATCGGCCTCAAAATGCAGACCGGGATACTGCCGGCCATCTATTGGTGGGTAGCTATCGGCGGCACTTTCATCTTCACCTGTTTCATCCCGCTCACCCTCATCCTCTATATGCTCCGCAAGCGGCAGATCCGTTCCCTTGATATGACGGACCCCAAGGAGCGTAAGATGCCCTACCTGTATACCCTTGGAGGCTACGTTTTCTGGGCCTATTTCGTGATCGCCGTATTGGAGGGACCCTCATGGATGATCGCCACCTCGATTGGTGCCACCGTCGTCCTTGCCATCGTAGCGCTCATCAACGGATTCTGGAAGATCTCGGCGCACAGTGCCGGCATTGGCGGTCTGACGGGCGGAGTGTGCGCCTACAGCCTCTACTACAGCGTGATGCCGACCGCACTGATACTGACTATGTTCGGCCTCTCGCTGCTATTGATGTACGCGCGCCTGTATGTCAACGCGCACTCTTCGCACCAAGTCGTGGCAGGCTATCTCTTGGGAATCATCGGCACATTCATCCCTGCGTTTCTGACCTCACTCTATGCGTAAACTCCTGCTCTTGATAGTGCTCTCTGTATCCTGTTCGCTCGCTGCGCACGAGTGGAGCGACGAGACCTTCGTGTCGCTCCTTACCTGCGGTCCGGGCGAGGAACTGTACGCACACTACGGCCACACCGCCATCCGCATCTGCGACCCGCAGGACGGCACGGATTGGGTGTTCAACTACGGTATCTTTGATTTCAACACCGACCACTTCTATTGGAAATTCGTTCGCGGCGAGACTTGGTACCAATTAGGCGCCTCCTCCCTCGAGTCGTTTCTCTACCAATACCGGCTGGAGCAACGTCCCGTCTACGAACAACGCCTGCGCCTTACTGACCTGCAGCGCGACCGGCTTATCAATGCCCTGCTCATCAACTATGAGCCTGAGAACCGCACCTACCTCTATAACTTCGTCTTCGACAACTGCGCCACACGGCCCTATCATATGATCCTCTCCGCCTTGGGTGACTCGATTCGTTCTACCTATACGGGAGCGCAGGGTCAGACCTACCGCCGTTACCTGCAGCACTATACCGGACGTGGTTCCTGGGCCGACTTCGGCATTAACCTCCTCTTCGGCCGGCGTTCCCAACACCGGATGCAAGGCGACGAGGCGCTATTTATCCCCGAGGAGCTGATGTTCTACCTCAGCGAAGCCACCTTCGCCGACGGCACTCCCGTCGTACTCAAAGAGCGTATCGCGCCCTTTGACATAGCGCCGCTGCCCTGGTACAAGACCTGGTATTTCGGTATCGCGCTGATCGGCCTTGCCCTGCTGGCACTGACGCTTATCGGGCGTCACATCCATCGTCGCTTCTACGGCATCGACATCGCCTTTGGCATCGTCTATGCCCTACTCATAGCAATCGTTATCTTTCTAACCTTCTTCTCGATTCATCCGCTTGTCGGATTCGGCTGGAGATTATTTATTTTACCCCTTGTATACCTATGCATAAGACTCGTCTATTATATTCGCTGATACTGAGCCTCTTTGTGGCATTTCCGCTCCTGGCTTCCGACCGACTGACCGTAGTCGTAGTCGTAGACGGTATGAACGACGAAGACCTCCGTCTGATGCGTCCCTACTGGCCGCAAGGCGGTCTGCGCACGCTTAGCGAAGAGGCCTACCAGACTACCATCTCTTACCCTCACCCTGTCTATGGCGGGGACGAGACTACCGCGACGCTTATGACCGGTACAACGCCCTCCGAGCACGGCGTGTGCATGAATCGTTACTTCGATCGCGCTACGCGCCAGGTGCAGGAACTGCTACTCGACCCCAACGAGTCGGGTATCGCTACGCCAAAGGCCTATTCGGCACGCAATATCTTAGGTGCTACCATCGGTGACCAACTGCGGATGCGTTACGGACACTCCGCCGGCATCTATGCCGTTGGCATCAATGCCACCACGACCGTCACCCTCGCCGGTCATGCAGCCAACGCCTGCTGCTGGCTCGGAGCGCCCTCTGACTACGAACCCCTGCGCTGGGTCAGCACCTCCTACTACCCCGAAGGACTGCCCTCCGAGGCCGATGAGATGAACATAAGCGGACGATTCGACCAGGTCAATGCACACATCTGGACGCCCCGGATGGATATCACGATGTACAACCGTCCGACCGAGGAAGAGAAGAAGCGTTCCTTCTCCTTCCGTCAGGGCGACGACCTACGCCATACACCCGCTGCCAATACCCTCGTTACCGAACTGGCACTCGCGATCCAGAAACGTCGGCACCTCGGCGAAGATAACACCCCCGACCTGCTGCTCCTGCAGATGACCGTCGTCTCGCCGCACGCCAAAGCGGATCGTATCCTCACGGCTGAGCAGGAAGATATGTACCTCTGCCTCAACCAGGACTTAGGTTACCTCATCGAGCAACTCGACCACCGTATCGGCAAGGCGAATTTCCGCGTGCTCGTAGTAGGACGACCCGTACTGGGTATTGATAATGAATGCATCGAGGCGGCTAACCTACCCGTCTCTACCTTCAATGCCGACCGCGCCGCTGCCCTCACGTCCACCTATCTCATGGCCCTCTACGGGCACGAACGATGGATCGACGGAGGCTTCGGTCAGGCTATCTTCCTCAATCGTACCCTCATCGAGCAGAAACATCTGTCGCTGCCTACGATCCAACGCCAGGTAGCCGACTTCATGCTCGAGTTCGAAGGCGTCAGCCTCGCGATGCCGGCCTCCGATGTCTATCTCAGCCGCTACGCCACCTCCTTCGAGAAACGCTTCACGGGTGATGTCGTCTTCTTCCTTAGACGGGGAACGATCCTGACGCACACCTCTAAAGACGGCGAGGTGCCTATCGACGGCGTCATCGAAGCCAAACCGGAAAGTCCGCTCTTCTTCTGGTCCGGCAGCCGTATCTCCTTCCCCGAAGGAAATATCGATGCCACCCAAATAGCAGATATGCTAAATGAATAAATAGTAAATGTCTTTATGTTATTTTACGAACTAAAAATCCATTACACACGCCAGACGGGCGAAGATAACCCGGGCGTAGTCAAGGAGACCTACCTCGTAGAGGGTCTCAACTGTAGCGACGTAGAAGGTCGCCTCATCGAGGATATCAAACCCTATATCTTCGGCGGCGACGTAGAGGTGCCTTCCTGCAAGAAGGTGCAACTCTTCGACATCATTCCTTCCGCCGAAGGCGACCGTTGGTTCAAGGCACGCGTGGAACTCATTACCGTGGAGGATAACGGCAAGGAGACCCGCAAGGCGGTGACGATTCTCGTTTGCGCCTCCACGATCCAGCATGCCATGAAGAACCTGACGGAACACCTCTCCAGTCTCGACTGTGAGATCGTCAGCATCACCCGTTCGCCGATCCTCGACGTCTTGCGTGCTACAACATGACTCCTATCCAACAACATATTGCCGCCATCCGCGCTACCCTTCCCAAGGGTGTGACGCTCGTATCCGTGAGTAAGTTTCACCCCGTGGAGGCGATTGAGGAGGCATATGCCGTAGGCGAAAGGGACTTCGGCGAGAGCCATGTGCAGGAACTAATGCGTAAGTACGAAGCCCTGCCCAAGGATATCCGCTGGCATATGATCGGACACCTGCAGACCAACAAGGTGCGCGCCATAGTGCCCTTTATCCACCTGATTCAGTCGGTGGACAGCCTGCGACTGATTGAGACGATCCAGAAGGAGGCGGCACGCATCGACCGCACGGTCAATATCCTATTAGAGGTTCATGTAGCCAAAGATGAGACCAAATCCGGTTTTCTGCCCGACGAACTGCCCGAGGCGCTGGAACTGCTTCGCCACACGCCCAATATCCGTGTGCTCGGACTTATGGCGATGGCTACCCTAACCGACGACGAACAAGAGATCCGCCGCTGCTTCCGCACCGCCAAAACAATTGCCGAGAACCTCTTACCGATAACCGATCACCGATCACCGATCACCGTTATCTCGCTGGGTATGAGCGACGACTACCGCATTGCCATCGAGGAAGGCAGTACGATGGTTCGAATCGGTACCACCATCTTTGGCGAACGCGACTATAGCCAATCCTAATCTCTCCTACCCTATGATTCTGACCGACCGCCTCCATCGACTCGCCTACGCCACCGACGCCAGCGTGTATCGCGAGCTGCCTTATGGCGTGGCGTACCCGCAGAATAAGGATGACATCATCTCGCTGCTGCATCAGGCTTACGAACTCAAAACCTCGCTCATTGCGCGAGCGGGCGGCACATCCATAGCCGGTCAGGTTGTGGGTAACGGTATCGTAGCCGACATCAGTCGCTACATGAACCGTATCCTGGAGATCAATGCCGAGGAGCGCTATGCCATCGTCGAACCCGGCGTCGTGCGCGACGAGCTGAACCTCGCCTGCAAACCCTACGGGCTCTTCTTCTCACCCGAGACTTCCACCTCCAACCGCTGCTGTATCGGCGGTATGACGGGTAATAACTCCTGCGGCACGCACTCGCTCGTATACGGCAGTACGCGCGCACATGTATTGGAGGCGGATGCCGTACTCGCGGACGGCACAACGGAACACTTCTCTACCTATTCCGTAGCCGAATTGGAGCAACGGTTCGGGCAGGAGTTCTGGTTAGAGAATACCGAAGATCTACCCCTTATCGGGCGGATCTATGCCCAATTGATTCGTTTTGCGCTGGATAAAGCGACGCGCGAGTTAATCGAGACGAGTTATCCGGATAAACATCTCGCCCGACGCAGTTGCGGCTATGCCATTGATGAGGTGATTGCCGATCTTACGGACGAGACCCAACCGCTACAAGCGCGCACCATCAATCTCTGCCGTCTCATTGCCGGCAGCGAGGGAACACTTGCTTTCCTCTATCGCATCAAGGTCTCGCTCGACCCACTGCCCAAGAAGGAAGTAATGGTCGTCTGTGCGCATTGCACCGACCTGGACGCCTCGTTCGAAGCCAACCTCATCGCCCTTCGTCATCAGCCTACAGCAGTCGAGTTGATGGACGGCGACATACTGGAATTGAGTAAGAGCAGTCCGGCGGTGGAACGCTTCTTCGTTACAGGCGACCCGGCGGCATTGCTTATCTCCGAACTGCGTGCCGATACGCGCGAAGAACTGGATCGTCAAGCCGAACGATTGGAGCAAGACCTCATCGATAGCGGTTTGGTGACCCTCTGTACGCGGGTCTATGGAGCCGAGGTGGCCAAAGTGTGGAATCTGCGCAAGGCGGGTTTGGGGATCCTGAACGGCATGCCGGGTGAGGCCAAACCGACCGGCGTCATCGAGGACACGGCAGTCGCACCCGCGCGTCTGCCCGCCTATATGAAGGACTTCCGCGCGATGCTCCTTCGACTCGGCACCTCCTGCGTCTTCTACGGCCATATCAGTACCGGCGAACTGCACCTGAGGCCTATTCTGAATCTCAAGACCGAGGAGGGAAAAGCGCTCTTCCGGCGTATCGCACGGGAGACGACCCTCTTGGTACGCAAGCATCGCGGCACCATCAGCGGTGAACACGGCGACGGACGACTGCGTGGCGAGTTCATCCCCCTGCAATACGGCGAGGAGGCCTACGAACTCATGCGACAGGTCAAATACTGCTGGGACAGCCGTAATGTCTTCAATCCGCATAAGATCATCGATACCCCGCGGATGGACGAATCGCTGCGCGCGGATCGTTCCCGAATAGGCGATGACCTGCTCTGCCGCGTGGAGAAATGCAACGGAGCCGGCGATTGCCGTAAGTCGGAGTTGATCGGAGGTACAATGTGTCCCGCCTTCAAAGTCAGCCACAACGAACTTCATGCCACCCGTGCGCGCGCTAATATCCTGCGCGAGTATCTGACGGATCATGGCGAAGGATTGGTCACAGAGGACGATGTTAAAGAAGTCCTCTCCTCGTGTCTTGCTTGCAAAGCCTGTCGGCGTGAATGCCCGTCGGGTGTAGACATGACAAGACTTCGCGCGGAGGTGCTGCAGGATATCTACCATAAGAAGGGTACACCGCTGAAGATATGGATGGTGGCGCACAACAACGATATCCAGCGCCTTGGCGCCCTGATGCCGGGGGTCTATAACTTCTTCGCTACCAACCGTCTGACATCGTCTATCCTCAAGAAAATAGTCGGCTTTGCACCCGAACGGAACATTCCGCGCATTCAACGCAGCCGACTCAAAATTGGAAATTGTCAATTATCAACTAAAAAAATCTACCTCTTCCGCGACGAGTTTACACGCTACCAGGAGCCCGAACTCATCGATACCTTTATCTGTCTGATGAACCGCTTGGGCTACGAGGTGGTGATTCTCCGTCACGGAGAGAGCGGTCGCGCCGCGATATCCAAGGGTTGCCTGGATCTGGCACGACGGCACGCCGAGAAGAATGTGCGGTTGCTGAGCGAACTGATTACACCGGACACCCCGCTCATTGGTCTCGAGCCCTCCTGCATCCTGACTTTCCGCGACGAATATCCCGAACTCGTGTCCGCTGCATTACGGCCCGCTGCCGAGCAGTTGGCGAGCAATGCTTTCCTCTTTGACGAGTTCCTGATGCAGGAGGTAGCGGCGGGACGCATCACCGCGGAGCAGTTCCAGGAACTGCCGATCGAGATTTGGCTGCACGGTCATTGCCATCAAAAGGCACTCATCGGTGTGGAGAAGACGGCTGCCCTACTCTCGTTGCCCCGCAATGCCCGGGTGCATGTCATCCCCTCCGGCTGCTGCGGGATGGCCGGTTCGTTCGGCTACGAGAAGGACCATTACCGCACCTCCCTTGCCATCGGCGAACAGGTGCTCTTCCCCGCCGTCCGCAAGGCAATGTCATCCGCCGACAGCTCGGAACCGCTCACCGCTAACCGGGGCTTCCCCGAAAAATCTGCTGATTTTTGGGGTCCCCTTAACCGATCACCGCTAACCGTCATCGCTGCCCCCGGCATCTCCTGCCGCACGCAGATCAAGGACGGCACCGGATATACGGCGCACCACCCGATCGAGATTCTGTACCGACTCCTGCGGTGAGACGAAAGAGCGGGAAACAGCGAAAAAAATGAAAAAATATTTGCGTATATCAAAAAAAAGTTGTATCTTTGCCGAGTTTTAGCAAAGCTAACGACCAACGACTAACGACGAAAGACGAAAATAACAATATAAATTAACCCAAAACATCTATTATCATGGCACGTAATCAATTTGCCAGTAAATTCGGAACGATGGCAGCTATTGCCGGCTCCGCTGTGGGTCTTGGTAATATCTGGAAGTTCCCCTATGTAGCCGGTCAGAACGGCGGTGCAGCCTTCCTGATCATCTACATCGTTATCTCCCTGCTTATCTCCGTTCCGGTGATGCTCTCCGAGTTTGTGATCGGTCGTCGCGGACAGAGTAACACCTATCGCTCCTTTATCAACTCCAGCGGCAAACGCGGTTGGGGTGCCGTCGGAGCGATTGAGATCTTCGCCGGTCTCATCATCCTCGCGTTCTACTGCGTAGTAGCAGGTTGGTCGCTGGAGTATATCATCCAGAGTATCGGCCACGGATTCGGCGGTATGACCTACAACGAGATGTCGGATATGTTCGACAGCTTCGTCAATAGCAACCGACCCGTGATGTGGACGCTGATCTTCTTGGGCATGAACTGCATCATCCTCGCCTTCGGTGTGTCGAAGGGTATCGAGCGTTGCTCCAAGTTCATGATTCCGGCCCTGTTCGGTATCCTGCTCTTGCTCGCTATCGTATCTATTTGGCAGGACGGTTGGGCTCGCGGAGCCGCTTTCCTGCTCAAGCCCGATTGGTCGGCCGTTACGGGACAGACCATTATCATGGCCTTGGGTCAGAGCTTCTTCTCGCTCTCGCTGGGAATGGCAGCTATGACCACCTACGGTTCGTATATCCAGAAGGATCAGAGCCTCGTATCCGTCTCGATGATCGTGACGCTGGCTACCGTGCTGATGGCCGTGCTTGCCGGTTTGGCTATCTTCCCCAGCGTATTCACCTACGGCGTAGAGGTGACCAGCGGTCCTAACCTCGTGTTTAAGACCCTGCCCCCGCTCTTTGCTACCCTGCCCGGCGGACGTATCGTCAGCGTGCTCTTCTTTATCCTGCTCTTCTTCGCAGCTATCACCTCGTCCTTCTCACTCTTGGAGGCCGGTGCTGCCTATATCGGCGAGGAGTGGAAGTTCAAGAAGAAACCCGTTGGCCGTGTGCCCGCGCTCGCGATTCTGTTTGTAATGGTAGGTGCACTCTCCGTCATCTGCGCACTCTCGCAGATCGAGGGATCGACCCTTAAGATACTCGGATTCTCCGTCTTTGACTTCACCGACATGTTCACCTCCAACTTCATCCTGCCGCTCGGTGGTATCGCCGCATGTATTCTGGTAGGACAATTGATGGATCGTAAGGTGGTATTCAACGAACTCACCTCCGACGGTATGTTCAATGCCAAGGTGTCCGGCTTCTTCATGTGGCTGGCTCGCTATGTCTGCCCGATCATTATCTTCTTCATGTTCATCAACGGTCTCGGCACGATCCACCGCCCGCAGGCTCCGGAAAATATCAGTCGCGTCTATTCGGGTGCAGAGTACCATAAGGCCGATGCCATCCTAATGCACACCCCGGGTGAGGAACTCTTCCAGGCCGTTGTGCACCCCGCAGCAGGTCTATTTGAGGACTACATCGACGTCAAGAAAGCCGCCGACGAACATAAGTTCTATATCAATGTGCTCGAGAAGAACGGTTGCCAGGTCTTCACCATCAACGGCATCCTCAACGAGATGTCCAAAGACTCGCTCGAGATCTTGGCCTTCCAATCGCTCACCTACGAACCCGAGGACTATGCCTACAAGCACAAAGTCATCAACGAGATGAGCCGCGAGGACCTCATCCGCTGCATCCTCTATCGACCGATCGTATCGCTCACGGAGGTGGACAAGAACACCGGTGTGGAGGCGACCTATCGAATGGATCCGCTTACCAACCTCTTCTTCACGCGCGATCAGAGTATCACGACGCCCTGCGGTGTAGTTATGGGACGAATGAACTCGCTGCAGCGTGCCTCGGAGGTAGATGTGGTGCGCTATTGCTATTCCCACATCGGCATCCGTCCTGTCTATCAGGTTCACGGCGAGGGTGCCTACCTCGAGGGCGGCGATTACTTCCCCTGCGAGACCGTCTCGCTCATCGGCTGCGGCATGCGTACCACGCAGGTAGCTATCGACCAACTCTTCGAGCACGATGTATTCGGCCACGATACCGTTGTCGTCGTTAAGGATCAACTCCACTCGCAGGACCAGATGCACCTCGATACCTGGTTCAATATCATCGACTCGCACCTCGCTACCATGTGCCACAACCGCTTCTTCGCCGAACCCGGCGAACCCGACTACGTGACCTGCGATGTGTACGTACGCGATCCCAACACCGCCTTCCTTGGCGATAAGGAGAGCAGGATGTACACCCTCATGCACGAGGATATACCCTTCCGCCAATGGCTCGAGAGCCGTGATATCAAAATCATCGTCATCTCGGAAGAAGATGCACAGCACTATGCCAACAACTACCTCACGATTGCTCCGCGTCATATCTGCGCCATCGGAGGTCAGTCGATGCAGTTTGCTGAGGCACTCCGCGACAACGGTGTCATCGTAGATTGGCTGCCCGCCGAGAACCTCATCAAGGGCTACGGCGCTGCCCACTGCATGACTCAGGTCATCTCCCGCCGCAACTAAGCATGACTACACTTCGCATCATCTGCCCCGCCTAAACGAGGCAGATGATGTTTTATTCCAATTCCTTTGCCTCCCAACCGTAGTCCTGATAGTAGTGTACGGGCAAGGAGTGTTGCTGCACGTACTCGCTTAACTGCTCGCGCCGTACGGCCTCACGGACGGATTCGTTGGCGTGCATGTTCATGAAGATATCGAGGTAGTCGCCGAAGATCCGTTGGGCAGTAGGCATGAATCGCGAACCGTCTTCCACGCGCTCGAAGTCAACGACTTGCGGCCGTCCGTCTTCGTAGCGAAGCGTCATCCGTCCCGGATGGCTGCCGCCGGAAACGGTCTTGAGCGTGTCGCCGACCTGATTGTACCAGAATACCCAAAAGTCGCCCCACACGCAATCGTCCTCCTCGCGGGCGATCAGCAGCGCGGGAACGCAGAGGTCGCCTTGCAGGTAATAGGGCGCCACCTCACGAAGCAGGTAGTCACTAATGGCCTGACGGATGGCTTGCTCCTTGCGATTGATGGCAATATAACGGATGCAGTCGGCCTTGTGGTCATCAAAATCAGCCATCAACCATTTGCCCTCCACACGTTCCATCAACATCGTGTGCTCCTCGATATCGCTCTCCTGATCAAACGAACCGTCCTCCCATTTTTGGCGCACCGAGATCGTTGCTACGGCGTGCGTCGGGTCGGTCTGCTCCACCTCAATGACCTCATAGTCAGCAATCGTGCCTCCGTTGCCGGTGACGAAATAGTAGAGCCATTCGTGGTCCAACGCTTCGTGTGCCGGCAGGCGGTAGAACATCGTATCGAGCACGGCATAGAAGTCCGGCGTCATGTAGTCGCGCGACTTCTCCAGCAACTCATGATCTGGGATATAAGCACAGAGTTCAGCAGCCCGTTCAGCGAGCGTCTGTGGTTTCTGACATGCCGCAAGCATCGCGGCCAATGCCAAACAAAAGAGGATTCGTTTCATATGCGATTCAGTTATCAGCCCTCAAAGGGATGTGTTTGTTTATACTCAAATTGGAGGGAGTTGAATTTCCAGGACCACGCAGTAGTGTATTTATTGCCATTGGAGCCAATATAATGAGCGGCTTCGTATTCGGCCTGCAGTTGGGCTTTTCCTTCGGGAGAGCCGTAATTTTGGGCCATATACGAATTCGCATAAGCAAAGGCGGCAGAGTTGTATTTCTGCCTAGGTGATTGGTTTTTCTGGTACGTTTCCTCGCGGGTGCGGAAGAACTGCTTGCCTTTACGAACGTAGAAGTACCCGGGGTCGGAACCGTTGGCTTTGCCATGCATTTGGTTGATACCTGATGCTAATTCTATTTCTGCCATAAAATTGAGGGTTTAAAGTATATTATATATATATAATATATAATATAGTAATTTTAATACTAAAAAATCGGGTCATTTTTGGGCTGCCAGAGTGCCGTCATTGGTCTTGACCGTCGGGTGACCGTCGGTTGATTGTCGGGGGCTTCCGCTAAATGACGGTGCAAAAGTACTGCTTTTTTTTGAGATATGCAAATATTTGGGGAGAAAAATGGTAGATTTGGTAAGAATAATCTGTATTAGCGGGACTTTTTGTCAAAAAACAGGCGAAATCAAACTCGGAATGATTAGAACGAGAAGGGGACGAAGAAAGAAGGGGACGAAGAGGGCTTCGGACGTTTGTCCGAAGAAGAGGACGAAGAGGGCTCGGAATGATTAGAACGAGAAGGGGACGAAGGAAGAAGGGGACGAAGAGGGCTTCGGAATGATTAGAAGGAGAAGGGGACGAAGGAGATTAGATTGTAGCGAGGTCCTCGGCAAAGGCATTCAAATTGAGACATTGGGCGCGGGAGATACGCACGTCAGCAGTCTCCGGAGCGCCTTCCATATAAGGTGCTAAGACAAGCAGAAAGCCCGCATAACAGCCCTCCAGATCACGTCCTGAGGGGAACTTGAATTGTCCGTCGATGCCTCTATTGATGATACGAATCATCTTTAAATGCTCCGCGTAACAAGCTTCATAGACGGCTTTCTCGCCAGGCGAGATAAAAGGTGAAACGAGCACTACCCCACTGCGTGCCAAGTCCAGGTAACGGGCCACCTCGGCTTGTATCTCGGCATCGCTTAAATTACGATGGCAACGCACCTGTACCCTCTCCGGGTAAGTTACCAGAAATGACTCGCCCATCGCTGTGTAGGGATAGCGGTTCTTACCTGCCGCGAACTCGTGTTTCTTACGATATCTATCCGGGAAATGGTACTTAATCCAAAGGCGGCGGGGATTATTACGAAGATAGGTAATCCAATGCTGCAATTGTCCCTGACGATTAAGGACGCGATCATTGAAGCCATCCGAGAAGAGAGGAGGGAGCTTCGGACGTTTGTCCGAAGAAGGGGACGAAGAAGGCTCGGAATGATTATTCCGAGAAGGGGACGAAGACAAAGCAGGGGACGAAGAAGGGGACGAAACGGGCTTCGGACGTTTGTCCGAAGAAGGGGACGAAGACAAAGCAGAGGGCGACGAAGGGGACGAAGAAGGAGAGGAGGAAGCCCAAAATACACGCGAGCAAGCTCCTTTCCAACGACCGATGATACGTCCTAAGGGGAGAGAGGAAGGGAGCCGATCTTTAATATGAATGATACCATGAAAATGATCGGGCATGAGTTGGTACTGTAATATCTGCACATGGCAGCCTGTCTTATCCTGCACATAAGCTTCGATGCCTTTAAAGAGATTAATAACACTATTTCCGAGCGTTGTAGGCACAATCTTAGCCACATCCGCAGTATCGCCCACTAAGGTACCTAAGAGGCGCTGATGATCGAAAGTAGAGACGGTAATAAGATAGATAGAGGGTGAGTAGTAATCATGGCCTTCCTTACGGCGAAGGGTATTGCGCTTGATGGGAGCATAGTAAGAGGGCTTCGGACGTTTGTCCGAAGAAGGGGACGAAGAAGGCTCGGAATGATTATTCCGAGAAGGGGACGAAACGGGCTCGGAATGGTTATTCCGAGAAGGGGACGAAACGGGCTTCGGACGTTTGTCCGAAGAAGGGGACGAAGAGGGCTTCGGACGATTGTCCGAAGAAGGGGACGAAAGCGAATTCTCTTCGTTTACTGCGCGGGACAAACGTCCCGCGAAAATATCATCGCTCGTATTCATGCTGCAAAGATACAACATTTTTTTGATATATGCAAATATTTTTGCAACAATCGCACAAAAAATGTTACGAGAGGCGGGGGAGTTGGCGATGGAGGCGGGTGAGTTAGCGATGGAAGCGGGGGAGTTGGCGATGGAGGCGGGTGAGTTGGCGATGGAAGCGGATGTGGAAGAGGACGGCGGGGATGGCGAGGGCGATGACGAAGGATATCCACATACCTTTGGCGCCGAGACCCAAGGGGAAGGTGAGCACGAGACCTAACGGGAGCGCAACGCCGATATACGCGAACAAAGCTATCTGCATCGGCACGCGCACATCCTGAATGCCACGCAGCATCGCGGCTCCGATGCATTGGAGTCCGTCGGCGTACTGGAACGTGCCGGCAATGATGAGCAGCGTCGAAGCGATCGGAATAACTTCGGGATCATCGGTGAAGATATAGGGAATCAGGTTGCGTCCGAAGATCATAATGGCCGCGCCGATGGTATTCATCAGAAGGCAGAGATGCACCGACGCGTGACTCGCCAGGCGCACGGCTTGGAGGTCGCCCTTGCCGAGCTGGTGGGAGACGCGGATCGTGGTAGCCGAACCGATGCCAAGCGCCAGCATGAAGGTCAGATCGGCCATTTGGTTGGCGATATGGTGCGCCGCAAGCGACTCCTTGCTGATCCAACCGATGATAACAAACGAAGCCGTGAAGAGGAAGGCTTCGGCGAAAGACTGCAAACCGATCGGGACGCCAAGGGTGATGAGGTATTGCACTTGGCGACGGGTGATGAGATAGCTGCGAATCGACGTGAGGTAGCGGCGCCAATCGGCCTTGCAAAGCATTGCGACGAAGAAACACACCGGCATCAGGCAGCGGGCGATGAGCGACGCCCAGCCTGCTCCCTCCGCTCCCAGCGCGGGAAAGCCCCAGTGACCGAAGATGAAGAGCCAGTTGAGGAAGATATTGAGCAGGTTGCAACCAATGGTGATCAGCATCGCAACGGTGGTGTTGCCGAGCCCCTCGAGGAACTGTTTACTGAAAGTAAAAAGCAGAAAGGGCACGATGGATAGGACGATGAGGATGTAGTAGGGTCGCGCGCAACGAACCACGGCTGGTTCCTGACCGAAGGCATCGAGGCAGCCGATGCAAGGAGCGAGAATGAGCAAGGAGAAGATGCACATGAGGACCGTGAAGACCAGACCGTTGATGAAATAGGAGGTAATCTGCTCATGCTTGTGGGCAATCTCGGAGTCCGTAGTGCCGTCGGCGAGCAGCTGTTCCAGACGTCCGTGGACGTTACCGACCAGCGGCGTTATACCCATAAGCGCCCCCATCGAAAAGACCATGACGGTAAAGAACAAGGCATTGGAGAAACTGACCGCCGCCAAGTCCGCCGTGCTGTAGTGACCTACCATAATGGAGTCGGCAAGACCGACCAACGCAGCTCCGAACTGCGTCAGCATCACCGGAAAGGCCAACTTGAGGTTGCGCCGGTAATAGGGATAATATGTACGAAACGAATAACTCACTACGCTACCAGCGTGCAAAATTACAAAAATAATCTGAGATATGCAAATATTTCTGCATTTTTTGGGGCAAATACTTGTATAATTCGAAAAATTGTCGTATCTTTGCAGGCTGAACTGAAAACGAAAACATACCGCATATGAATAACACATTTTTTCGCACAATGGTGCTGATGGCAGTGGGTTGGATCGCCCTGAAGGGATTGGCCCAAGGTATAGACATGCAGGCGCACGTAGCCTCCGACGAGGGCAAGACCGCGTACACAGCTTACCTGCAGAAACAGGCCGCGTACTACACCGGCAACCTCATCTATGACAGCCTGATGACCCTCGATGACGCTACGCTCTTCGGACGGCTGAACGCACTGATGGGAACGACCTGCCGCTTGGGCGGAGGAGGATTCAGCTATAACAGCTTGCGGTGGGACTATGTGAACGTAGACAGAGACCTCAATACACAAGGGAATATCATCGGTTACTACGACGGGCAATCGATGAACGGCACCTGGGATTATGGAGCGACCTATAACCGCGAGCACACGTGGCCGCAATCGAAGGGCGCGGACAAGAATATAGCAATGGGATACGACATGCAGTCCGTACGTCCCGCCTCCACGGCCATCAACTCCGACCGCGGCAACGTAGCGTACGGCGAGAGCGGCAGTTACTACGACCCCAATGATGTGGCCATCAATAATCCGCTGTACCGTGCGTCCAACAACGGTACCTATCGCGGGGACGCCGCGCGCGTGATCCTATATGACTATCTTGTATACGGCCAATACGGCGGCTACCAGAATGCGCTCTACAACGGCAATGCGCAGCTGCTGGATAAACTCGGAGCAAACGGCGTATTTGAGTCGCTGATGGTGATGCTCAAATGGCATATGCAGGATCCTCCGTCGCTGACGGAGATGGTGCGCAACGACGGCGCACAGAACTATCAGGGCAACCGCAATCCCTTTATCGACTTCCCGGAGATTGCGATGCTGATTCTGAAGAACAATGCTAATGTGACCTCCTACCCCGTCAACTACTCCACCTCGGCCATCGTCCAACCGCACTACGACTATACGACACCTGCCGGATTCGTGTGCTATGTGTCAGCCCCGGATGGCAGTCACCCTGCCAATTTGTCAGTGACAGGTGCAGGCTACCTGTACGATTCCACCTTAGGCCGTCTGACCATCACCAATGTGTCCGGAGCCGTAAATATCAGCGTTCCCGGCCTGCCGCAAGGCATTGAGGAGAGCACAGAGACGCCGACGGTAACGAAATATTTCCGAAACGGACGACTCGTTATCGTAAAGGATGGCACGGAATTTGACGTGCTTGGTAACGAATTGAAAATTGAAAATTGATAATTGATAATTGATATTTAATATGACAAACATCAAACCATTGGCAGACCGCGTGCTGGTGAAACCGGTAGCGGCTGAGACGACGACGAAGGCGGGTATAATCATTCCCGACAACGCCAAAGAGAAACCCCTGCGCGGCGAAGTACTGGCTGTAGGTCAGGGAACGAAAGACGAACAAATGGTACTCAAGACGGGTGACCAGGTGCTGTACGGCAAATATGCCGGCACGGAGCTGGAACTCGACGGCGAGAAATACCTTATCATGAGACAGGCGGACGTCTTGGCAGTAATCGGATAATTAGAACACTAGAGCACTAGAACACTAGTGCACTAGATAAAAAAATCAAGAACTATGGCAAAAGAATTGATGTACAATATTGAGGCGCGTGATGCCTTGAAACGCGGTGTGGACCAATTGGCAGACGCCGTGAAAGTAACGTTAGGCCCTAAGGGTCGCAATGTAATCATAGACCGCAAATACGGAGCTCCGCATATCACCAAGGACGGTGTGACGGTAGCCAAAGAGATTGAGTTGCCCGATGCACGGGAGAACTTAGGTGCACAGCTCGTGAAGGAGGTAGCCTCGAAGACGGGTGATCAGGCCGGCGACGGCACGACGACGGCGACCGTACTGGCACAAGCCATCGTAGGCGTAGGTCTGAAGAACGTGACCGCCGGAGCCAATCCGATGGATCTGAAACGCGGTATCGACAAGGCCGTGAAGGCTGTGGTAACGCATATCAAAGAGCAGAGCGAAGAGGTAGGCAATGACTTCGATAAGATCGAGCAGGTAGCTACCGTTTCGGCCAACAACGATGCAGAGATCGGTAAACTCATCGCCGACGCGATGCGTAAGGTATCGAAGGACGGCGTCATCACCATTGGCGAAGCCAAAGGAATGGACACGACCATCGACGTGGTACAAGGTATGCAGTTCGACCGCGGCTATATCAGCCCCTACTTCGTGACCAATACCGAAACCATGGAGGCAGAGATGGATAAACCGTATATCCTGATCTACGACAAGAAGATCAGCAACCTCAAGGAGCTGTTGCCCGTATTGGAACCTGCCGTACAGAGCGGTCGTCCGTTGCTCATCATCGCCGAGGACGTGGATAGCGAGGCACTGACGACGTTGGTAGTGAATCGTCTCCGTGCACAGTTGAAGATCTGCGCCGTGAAGGCTCCGGGATTCGGTGACAGAAGAAAAGAGATGCTTGAGGACATCGCGATCCTGACCGGCGGAACGGTCATCAGCGAGGAGAAGGGTATCCAACTGGAGAACGCTACGATCGATATGCTCGGAACGGCCGAGACGATCACCGTAGCCAAGGACAACACGACGATTGTGAACGGCGCCGGCGACAAGGAAGCTATCGCTGCCCGCATCAATCAGATCAAGGCGCAGATCGCAGCTACCAAGTCGTCTTACGACAAGGAGAAACTGCAGGAGCGTCTGGCCAAACTCGCCGGCGGCGTAGCCCAACTGAATGTAGGCGCTGCATCGGAGGTGGAGATGAAGGAGAAGAAAGACCGCGTAGATGACGCGTTGAGCGCCACACGTGCCGCGATCGAAGAGGGTATCGTGCCCGGCGGCGGCGTAGCATACATCCGTGCACAGGAAGTGCTCGTGAACCTCAAGGGTGACAACGAGGACGAACAGACCGGTATTGAGATCGTGCGTCGCGCCATCGAGGAACCGCTGCGTCAGATCGTCATGAACGCCGGTAAGGAAGGAGCCGTAGTAGTGGATAAGGTGCGCCAAGGCAAGGGTGACTTCGGTTACAACGCCCGCAAGGACGAATACGAAGACCTGAAGAAGGCCGGCGTGGTAGATCCCGCCAAGGTAGCCCGCGTGGCACTGGAGAACGCCGCAAGTATCGCCGGTATGTTCCTCACCACCGAATGCGTCATCACCGACATCAAAGAAGAGCATCCCGCAGCTCCGGCAATGCCCGCAGGCGGTATGATGTAAAAAAAATCACATAGAAAAGACGAAATACGTAAAAAAAATTTGCGTATTTCGTTTTTTTTTTGTACTTTTGCGGCGTCAAACGAAAAACAGGCCAAAACAATGAAACGAATTCTGATGACAATGCTCCTGATAGCAGGGATCGCGGGCGCGAGTTACGCCCAGTTGCCGGCTGTGCAACTGAAGGATATTAACGGTAAGACGGTGGACGTAGGTCAACTGAGCAACAACGGTCGGCCGATCGTCATCTCCTTCTTCGCCACGTACTGCAAACCCTGCATCCGCGAACTGAAGGCGATCCACGAGGAGTACGCCGACTGGCAGGACGAGACGGGGGTGCGCATTATTCTGGTGAGCATCGACCAGGGTCAGGACGCCCAGAAGGTTCGGCCGATGGTGAACGGTTTCGGTTGGGAGTACGAGGTGCTGCTCGACCCCGACTGGACGCTCAAGCGCGCGATGAACGTGCAGGAAGTGCCTCACGTGTT
Source organism: uncultured Bacteroidales bacterium (assembly GCA_946404495.1). Classification (GTDB taxonomy): domain Bacteria; phylum Bacteroidota; class Bacteroidia; order Bacteroidales; family Paludibacteraceae; genus Colicola. The sequence continues at coordinate 31,755 of CAMJDT010000002.1, read as the reverse complement.
CGTCATCGACGGCAAGGGTAAGATCGTGGAGAACCACCAGGGGTATACAGACGGGCAGGAAGAAGAGCTCTATGAGTTATTGAAAAAGATGTGAGACTGAGAGGGCTGACATATGGTATTGTGATGCTGCTGGTAGCGCTACCGCTGCGGGCAGAGGAGGCTGTGGAGAAAGAGCAGCAGGATAAGGTAACGGTGACGGGTGCGATTCAGCACACGGGACTGTTTGCCTTGGCGGATTCGGCCATCGGTGCACCGGAGCCGGACTTCCCGTACCTGAGCAACAGTTACCTCGACCTCGCCATCCATTCGCGCTATGTATCGGCCGGCCTCAGGGGTGAGTTGACACTCAAACCCCTACCCGGCTACGAGGCTGCCTTCGCGGGCGCGGGCGTGGGTAATATTTGGGTGCAGGGTCGCTGGGCTTGGGGGCAACTGACCGTAGGCGATGTATATAGTCAGTTCGGTTCGGGACTGATACTACGATTATACGAAGACCGAAACCTCGGCGTGGATAATGCGCTCCGCGGCGGCAAATTAGAGCTGACGCCCTATCGGGGTCTAAGGCTCGAGATGATAGGCGGCAAGCAGCGGCGGTACTGGCATATGTACGACGACAAAGCCTGGGGCTTCAACTATAAGCAGGACGCCGTACTCGGCGCCAATGTGGAGATGAATATCGACGAGTGGTCCGAGCGGATGCAGGAGGCGGGCGCCAACCTAATGATCGGCGCCTCGTGGGTCAGCAAGTACCAGCAGCGCGACACCGTCATCGCCGACGCTTACGTAGCCGGCGGGATGATCTATCCGACGATGTACAACCTGCCTCGCTGGGTAGGTGCCTGGGATGCCCGCGCGCAGTTCCAGATGAAGGGTTGGAGCGCCTTAGCCGAATATGCCTATAAGGCCAACGACCCCAGTCAGGACAACCATTTCAGTTATAAAAAGGGCGATGCCCTACTGCTGTCGCTGAGTTATTCGCAGAGCGGTATGGCCGTGCTGGTGCAAGCCAAGCGCAGCGAGAATATGTCATTCCGCAGCGACCACAACCTGACGGGCACCTCCGGCATGATCAATTACCTGCCGGCCTTCACGACGCAGCACACCTACGCGCTTGCGGCACTCTACCCCTACGCTACGCAGATGCAGGGTGAGTGGGCGTTCCAAGGCGAGATACGCTATACCTGGAAACGCAAGACCAAGATGGGAGGTAAGTACGGCACGACCCTGAAACTCAGTGCCGCCCTCGTACGCGGACTCAAGGAGGGCAGTTGGATCGGCATGAGCAAGGAGGCCTACTACACGGATATCAACCTGGAGCTGAATAAGAAACTGACCAAGCAGTGGAGCCTGAACGCGATGCTGATGTATCAGACCTACAACAAACAGGTGGTGGAAGGTCACGGCGACCTGATTCGCGCCGGCATAGCGGTAGCGGATGTGAAGTGGGCCATCACAAGCAACGTACAGATGCGCGCCGAGTTGCAGTACCTCTTTACCAAGCAAGACGAGGGCCAATGGTTGCACGCGCTATATGAGTTGTCGCTCTATAAGCAGCTGATGCTGACCCTGTCCGACACCTATAATATAGGCGGTACGGACGCGGCACGCAAACTCAATTACTATCAGGTGAACGTGACCTACCAGAAAGGTGCGCACCGCCTGATGGCGGGATTTGCCCGCACAAGAGCCGGATACAACTGCGCGGGAGGCGTCTGCCGCTATGTGCCGGCACAGAAAGGAGTGAACCTAAGTTATACCTATACATGGTAAGGACGATACGACATAGTATATGGTTGCTGCTCGCCATAGTGCTGATCGCGGGCTGCGAGGTGATAAGCGAGAAGGATCGCCTCATTGCCTTGGATCCGCAACCTATGGCCACGAATGCCCGCGGGCAGCTGCTCATCGAGTATACGGGCGTAGGCTGCGTCAACTGCCCCAAGGCGGCGCAGACAGCCCACGAGTTGGAGCAGCTGTACGACAACCTCATCGTCGTCGCCATGCACCCCAAGAGCAATCCTTTCACCAAGGCGAGCGCCAAGTACGACTACACCTGTGCCGAGGCGGATGTCTATTACCGTTTTATGGACGGCCAGCCGACTACGCCTTTCCCGACGGGCAATCTCAATATCACAGCCTCGGAGGACGGCACCTACTTCACCGACCAGACGAGTTGGGCAGCCCAGTTGCTTGCGCACCGCAATGACACGGCTACCGTAGCGATCGCTACCGCTGTGGAAGCGGGTGAGGGGGAGAACGAAGTCAAGGTAACGGTGTACTTGTCGCCCAAATCAAGCGACATAAAGCCCTGCCGGCTGATGCTGTGGGTAACGGAGGACAGCATCGTAGGCGCCCAAAACATGCCGGACGGATCGACCAATCTCGAGTACGTGCACAACCACATGCTGCGTGCCTCGCTCAACGGTGACTGGGGCGAAGCGGTCACGTTCCCGAATGGCGAGATGCTGACCAAAGAAGGCATCTATACGCTGAGCGACAAGTGGGTACGGAAGAACTGCCGAATCGTGGCGGTGCTCATCGACGAGGAGACACGGAAGGCTATAACTGCAGCGAAAGGAGCGCTACAGTTATAGCATTTAAGATTTAAGATTTAAGATTTAAGATTTATATGCATATGAAGAAACTATTTACGCTTATTCTCGGCGCAGCGCTCGCAGTGAGTGCGCAGGCCGGATTGATTATTAACGTGACGGGCTACGGCGAGATATCGGGCGACAGCCTGGAGATCGTAGTGAACGAAGCTACGGTGAATCCCCTGACCGATGAGATGCAGATGAAGGTGGAGGGTACGATCCTGGTGACCACGGAGGCATTGGCCGTAAGCATCTTCCGCTCGGAGGAGGGTATGGAGGATGAGTTCTGCTGCGGAGGCGACTGCCGCGCCGGCAACGGTGAGACAGCCGACCGTGCAGCGTTTGACGCAAGCACGTGGAGCGGTCCGCAGAACTGGTACGTACACTTCACGCCCAAGGCTTCGGGCGCCAACGTAGCGGTACGCTATCTCTTCTCGGACGGCACGGTGCAGAAGCAACTCATCGTGCACTTCGTATATGAAGGTAGCGGAATTGAGGATGTAGAGGCCGACAGCAAGGCTCCGCAAGGTGTCTATACGCTCTTCGGACAGCAGCTGCGCACCGACAACACGACGGAGGGACTGCCCGCAGGCATGTACATCGTAGGTGGTAAGAAAATGATTGTAAAATAAGATACGCTTATGAAAAAGACCTTTTTGTACCTGCTTTCCATCGTACTGATGGCAGGCATTGCGGGTTGCAAACCCCAAAACGAACCGACGCCGGATCCGGACGGAACCGACACCACGAAGACCGACACGAGTAAGACCGGTTTTGGTCCGGTAGTAGAGGCCACCTTCCCCATGAAACACCTCATCGAGGAGTTCACGGGTCAGGACTGCGGCTATTGCCCCTATGGCATGGACTGTGTGAGCGCCTTCATGGACGGTGATCCCAACTGGATCCTGCTGATGCACCACGACGGCTATAAGGATGACCACTTCACCGTAGCCGGCAGTAAGAAGATCTGCTCGAAGCTGAGAGTGGGCGGAGCTCCCAACATCGCCATCGACCGTAAGAAAGCACGCGGTTCGTCCATTCCCTTCCACCCGGGTTATCTGCCGGATATGAGTAAGACGAAATTCGCGACCGAGACCTACGCTTCGTGCGTGATTGCAAACGAATACGATCCCACCACGCGCCAACTCAAGGTGACCGTCTCCGGTCAGATCGGTAAAGCCGTGGATAGTATTGAATTGATGCTGACCGCTGTCATCAAGGAGAGCGGCATGATCGACTACCAGGCTGACTACGACAACACGTACGCAGGTTGGCAGGAGTTCCGCCATGTATCGGCCGTACGCGAGTTCCTGTCGGCACCGTTAGGCGATACGCTGAAGCTGACGCAAGATGCAGAAGGCCGTCTGCTCTATACCGCCGAGTACACCACGACGCTCAGCGACAGCTGGGTAGCCGATAACTGCGCCGTAGTAGCGTTCGTCAGCGAAGACTTCAAGCCGATCGTGCAAGTGGAGGAGAAGCCCGTAGTAGCCGGCACTCAGGGCGGTCGTGACATCCAGCACGGCGGCGTGACGCCAGTACCCGTGAGCGAGTACTACCCCGAACCCGACAACGGTAACGGCCCGATGGATTACTACACCGCTGCCAATCAGATCGAGTTCAACTACGCTATCAGCCAGTACAAGCCCTACAGCAGTTATGGCTTCAACTATTGGACAATCATGACCTACAACGCCAATCTCACCTTCAACTGCGAGAACACCACCTGCGTACCGTTCATGTACATCTACCTGTTCACCACGACCGACCAAACGACTATTCCTGAAGGCAGATACGCCATCAACGGAACGATGGAACCGGGAACGGTAATGGCCGGCTACCGCGATGATGCCGAGATGGAGATTGGCGGTACGGAGCTGTATTTCACCTCAAAGTCCTATTTTGACCAAGGTTATCTCGTGCCTGCTGCCGAGTGGTTGATCGTAAGCGGAACGCTGATTATCGAGAGCGACGGATGGACCCTGACCGGCACGACGCGTGGCGGCAAGAATGTCAAATGTCACATGAGCGGAACGATTCAAAACGGCGGAGCAGCCAGTTCGCCCGCACGGATGCGCAAGAACGGTCCCGTCAACTTTGAGAGAGGCATTAAGATACCTTTTGCCGCAGAATAATCCAGATGATGAGGGGAGCGCCGAACAGCGCGCTCACCGAGGAGATAGGCAGCGGATAGGTGCCGAGCGACGTCAGAAGGTCGCAGATGAGCACGATATTCGCACCGATAAGCGCCGCCGCAGGAAGAGTCCTGCGGTGGTTGCTTGTTTGATAGACCCCGCGCGCGATATGCGGTACGGCTACACCGATGAAAGCGATCGGTCCGCAGAAAGCGGATACGCTGCCGGCCAAAAGACCCGTAGCCAGGACGATCAGAAAACGCGTCTGCTCCACCCTAATACCCAAGCCGCGGGCGTAGTTCTCGCCCAAGAGCAGGCCGTTCAGGGGCTTGATAAGATAGAGGCAGAGTCCGCCGGCCGCGAGGCAGACAGCCGTCAGCACCGCCAGTTCCGGCCATCCGACGCTGGTCAGCGAACCGAAGGTCCAGACGATGAAGAGCTTGAGGCTGTCGGGGTTGGCAAAGTTCTGAATGAGGTTGATGAAAGCGCCGGCGATCGAGCCGAACATCATACCAATGATGAGCAGGCTGACGTTACTCTTGACCCGGCGTGCAGCAGCCAGAACGGTCATCAGCACCAACACGGCGCCTACGATAGCGGCAACAGCGATGCCGAACTTACCGATGAGGAAGGTGGCGCCGAGCGCCGTGCCGCACATGGTAACGAGGGCTACGCCCAGACCCGCACCGCTCGATACGCCGAGGATATACGGGCCTGCAAGCGGGTTGCGAAAGAGCGTCTGCATCATCAGACCGCTGACCGACAGGGCGGCACCCGCCACGATGGCCGTCAAAGCCTTCGGCAGACGGATATTCATTACGATACGCGCGTCTACGCTATCCGCATTCAGGCCGCCGAACAGGTATTTCCACGCTGCGATGAAACGGCTGCCGCTGCATACATCCAACAAAAAAAGCACCACCAACAGTAGCGCTAATCCTGTGAATATGAGTCGATCCCGCTGCATACTCATTTGGTCAGTTCGTTCTTGAGCAACATCAGGTCGTGACGCAAGATAGGGTCGTAACTCATCTGGTCGTTCATAGAATGATGCGCGTGCAGAATCGTAGCGTGCGTGCGTTTGCCCAACTGTCTGCCAATGTCCTCGTAGGAGCGGTCGGTGAGTTCCTTAGCCAGCCAGATGATCATCTGACGGGCACGGACGATCTCCTTCTTGCGCGACTTGCCGCTGATCGCCGCGGTCGTGACGTTCTCGTGTTCGCACACGAGGCCAACCACATCCTCCATCATTACGCACTTGGGCTGCACCTCTACCAGACGCTCTACGACCGTCTTCACCAGCTGCAGGTCTACGTCCGAATCCATCAGCGTGGAATATGCCATCAGCGAAGCCAGGATACCCTCAATGTCGCGGATATTATTGCAAGCATTGGCTGCGATATAATGGATGATCTCGTCGCTGAGCTCGAGGCCGTCGCGTTTGACGCGGTCTTGCAGGATCGCGAGGCGGAGCTGGTAGTCGGGTTTCTGGATCTCAACCGGCAGTCCCCACTTGAAGCGGGTCAAAAGGCGCTCGTCCACATCGTGAATCTGCAGGGGGCTCTTATCCGAGGTCAGGATGAGCTGCTTGCGCGACTGATGCAGGTAGTTGAAGATATGGAAGAAGGTATCCTGCGTACCTTTCAGGCCGGAGAAGAACTGGATATCGTCCACGATGAGCACATCTACGTTCTGGTAGAAGAGCAGGAACTCGGGTATCTTATTCTGCTGCGCGGCTTCCTGGTATTGCAACTTGAAGGTATTGGCGCTCACGTACAGCACACGGCATCCGGGCATATTATGAGCGATCTGGTTGCCGATAGCGTTCGCCAGGTGGGTCTTACCTACTCCGCTGCCGCCGTAGATGAAGAGCGGGTTGAAGATGGTCTTACCCGGATCCTTGGCGATAGCCAGACCGGCCTTGCGGGCCAACTTATTGGTCTCTCCCTGTACGAAGGTGCCGAAGGTATAGGCCTCGTTGAGGTAGGTCTCCCAGTGCATATTCGCGTACGCGGGACGCGCGACGGGCGCGTGTACCTTATTATTCTGCAGCTCCTCCCCGCGGAAGGTAGCCGTAGCGCCGGATGTGGAATCCATCAGCACGCGATACTCCAGGCGCGTATCCGGACCAAAGACGTGCAGGATCGCTTTGGAGAGCAGGTCGATGTAGTTCTCCTCGATGTATTGAGCCACAAACTGGCTCTTCACGCGGAGCACCAGCAGACCGTCTTCGTAATTCACCACCTCCAACGGCGCGAACCAAGTGTTGTACACACTTGGCGTCACGTTGTCACGGATGATTTCCGTGCATTGTTTCCATTGTATGGCGGTGCGTTGGTCCATTATCTTTTATGTCGTTTTTTCAAAAGCGTCAAAGTCGTTTTTTTCTCGGGTAAATATACCCTCGATCAAAAAGCGAGTGCAAAGGTACAACTTTTTTTTGATATATGCAAATTTATTTTTTTTTCACTAATCATTAGGAGATTTGGGGAGTGCTCATTCTCAACGACTTACGCTGAAACAATTGAGAATCAACGAGTTACGCACTTTTTCAACAGCAAACATGCCGATTTTAAAGGGGAAACGCGCCTTTTGTTCCACACCTGGTTTTTGTGAAACAAATGGCCGCAATCCCCGTACTATAAGGGCTTAGGCGGAAAAGTGACGTTTTTCGTTATTTTTTTTGCTTTTTTTCTCTTCCGCCGAAAAGTGAGAAGTGAACATAGCGTTTCGGGTGTGCTTTGAGGTCGGTGACGAGGCTGTCCACAGAAACGACTGCGGAGTCGATGTGGGTATAGAGTGCCTTGTCGTTGAGCAGCAGTCCGAGTGTGCCGTCCTTGGAGGTCAGTACGTTTTGCAGCGTATCGACTACATCGTTGACGCGTGCTACGGTAGCCTTGAGGTCGGCTTCGCGCAGGTTAGCGGCTACGCCGTTGATATTGGTAATGGTGGTATCCACCTTATCCACGATGCCGGGGAGTCGGTTGTGGGTGAAGCGGCGCAGGTCACCGGAAGTGACGGCTAAGTCGTTGGATATATGTTCCGCATTAGCGAGCGTCTGCTTGAGGTGACCCTCGTTGAGCTGATTGCGCGCGTCGGAGATGAGCGAGTCGAGGTTATCCAGGGCGTTGTCCACCTTGGTCAACAGACCTTCCTGCAGGCTCTCCATCGGTCCCGGTTCGTAGCGGGTAGGCAGTTCCGCATCGCGGTCATAGTAACTGCCGGCCGCTCCATCAGCGGGCATAATGAGTTTGATCGCCATGCCGCTCAGCAGACCATCGGAGCACAGCACCATCTCCGTTCCTTGGGGGAGGTTGATCTCTTTGGCCACCGAGATATGCACGCGAAAGGCGGTCTCGGAGGTGAAGTCATAGTCGATGATGTCCACCTGACCTACCTTATATCCGCGTATATACACGGGCGACTGCTCCACCAAGCCGTGCAGATCGTCGTACATACCTACGTACTGACGCGTGGAGGAGAAGATGTTAACGCCTTTCAGGAAGTTAAATCCGAAATACAACAAGCAGCCGCACACGACGGCTACAATTCCTACTTTTATCTCTCTAGAGTGTTTCATATGTTTGTATAATTATCAGTCAACTTTCACGACAAAGCAATCGGGGAAGCGATCCTTGAGGGTCTTCTGCAGTGCCTGGGCTTCCTCCTTGGTAGCGCAATTGCCGTACATATATTTATAGAGTCCGTTTACTTCGCGGTAGGTGCATCCGGTGAGTCCCTTGAAGTTGGGGTCTGTCTCCGGCAGGACGGTACGCGAGACGAAGATCTGCACCCGCCAGGTTGTCTTGGAAGCGTCGGGGGTCACCGGCGGCGTCTCGATTTTTTCGGCATTGGCTTTTTTCTTCTTCTCGGCACGTGTCTCCTTGACGGAAGCGGGTTTCTCCGGCTCGGGTTGCACCGGTTCCGTCACAGGCGGAGCGGCCTGCACATTGGTCTTGTCGTAGTAACGGCAGAAGGCCGCAAAGAGCGACTCCGTGATCTCGCGTTTGCCCTTGTCGGAGGCTAAGTATTTCTCCTCCTCCACGTTGGATACAAAACCCATTTCCACCAGCACACTCGGGCACGCAGTCTTCAGCAGCACCCAGAAGGCGGCCTGACGCACCCCGCGGTCGTCGAGCTGCAGTTCCTTTACAAACTGCGTCTGCACCAGCGAGGCGAACTGCAGGCTCTGATCCTGGTATTGGTTCTGCATCAGTTCAAACATGATATACGAGTCGATGCTGTTGGGGTCGAATCCCTGATACTTGGTCTGATAGTCCGCCTCCAGTTTCATCACGGCGTTCTCGCGCATCGCTACGTCGAGGTTCTGCTCCATCCGATCCGTACCCAGGATAAAGGTCTCCGCACCGCGGGCTACCTTGTTATCCACCGCGTTGGCATGAATACTGATGAATAGGTCGGCATTCTCGCGGTTTGCGATGTCGGCGCGCTCCTGCAGTGTGATGTACTCATCCTTATCGCGCGTCAGCACCACATTGATATCCGGATACGCCGTACGTATCTTCGATGCCAGGCGCAGCGCGACGTCGAGGTTGAGGTTCTTCTCCAGCACATGCAAACTGCGTCCGGTCGCTCCGGCATCCTTACCGCCGTGACCGGCATCGATGACAACCGTATATGTCTTTGCACTAAGTGTAAAAGATGCGACCAACATCAAAAAAAGTGCGCCAATTCGTTTTCCTACCCACATATGTATCGTAATTTACCAATTTGGGTGCAAAGGTACAACTTTTTTTGCATATATGCAAATTATTCGTAGAAATATTTGTGTATTTGCGATTTTTTTTGTACCTTTGCCGCATAAATGGAGCAAAATCGGCTGTTACCATATTACATAGCGGGTATTCCGGAGGCGGGATGCGACGAGGCGGGTCGCGGTCCGTTGGCGGGCAGTGTGTTTGCGGCGGCGGTCATCCTGCCGGAAGAGATACCGGAGGCGCTGTTGGGACTCAACGACTCGAAGCAGTTGACGGAACGCGAGCGGGAAACCTTGCGTCCGCTCATCGAGCAGTACGCTGTAGATTGGGCCGTGAGCGAAGTGACGGCAGCGGAGATTGACCGCATCAATATCCTCAATGCCTCGATCGTAGGAATGCAGCGGGCGCTGGATCAATTGCGTGTACGGCCGCAACATATCCTGGTGGACGGCAACAAGTGGAAACCCTACGTGCCGGAGGGCGAGTTGCTGGAGGTGCCGGCTCGCACCGTGGTCAAGGGGGACGGTAAGTATATGTCGATTGCGGCCGCCAGCATCCTGGCTAAGACCTACCGCGATGACTACATGAACCGCCTGCATGAAGAGTATCCGATGTACGGTTGGGACCATAACAAAGGCTACCCTACCCGTGCGCACTACGAAGCGCTACGGCAATTTGGCCCTTCTCCCTATCACAGAATGACATTTCAATTAAAAATTAAAAATTAAGAATTAAAAAATATTAAGGACGAACGAAGTCCATCGTACATATGAAAGAGACATTGCAATTTTTACGAGAGTTGGCGGTTCATAACAACAAGGAGTGGTTTGACCAAAATCGCACGCGGTACAAGGCCTGCCGCGAGCGCTTCGAGCGCTTCACGGAGGAGTATATCCGTCGCCTGACGGAAGAGGTGGACCCGACGCTCGCGGGGCTGAAAGCCAAGGACTGCATCTGGCGCATCAACCGCGATATCCGTTTCTCCAACGACAAACGGCCGTACAAGGAGTGGTTCGGTGCCTTCCCCGCTGCAGGCGGCGGTAAGAAGAGTCCGCGAGGCGGGTATTACGTGCATATACAGCCCGGATGTTGTATGTTTGCCGCCGGCATATGGTGCCCGGACAAGGAACTGTTGCGCGGGCTGAGAGACGATATCGTAGGTAACTACGACGAACTGGAAGAGATCATGTCCGCACCGGCATTTCGGGAGTACTTCACGGACTTCGACACCGACTATATGCTCTCGCGCGTACCGCTGGGCTACGATGCACAGTTCGTGCACGCCGATTGGCTCAAGCGCAAGACCTTCACTATCTCCACGCCGCTAAGCGACAAGCAGGTATGTGCGCCCGATTTCATGGATCAGCTCATCCGCATCGCCCAAGCCGCCTACCCGATTAATCGATTCCTTAACTATCGCTTTAATTAAAGAATAAAGATTAAAGAATAAAGAATATTTCAAAGAATAAAGATTAAAGAATAAAGAATATTTCATTTTATGATACTGGAATTGGCATCACCGCTGCATCAGGAGAAGGTTAGCCTGGACCACCTGCCTGATGACGAACTGATTCGCGAGAACCAGGTCGTTGCCGTACTCACCGGAGGTACGGAGGCGCTCTTTTTGGACGCAGTCCGTAGGGGTGATATCTCGCTGGAGCGCCCTATCATTCTGCTCGCTACGGGCAGCAGCAACTCACTCGCAGCTGCTATGGAAATACTAAGTTGGATCCATCAACACGACGGTCATGGTCAGATTAGGTGTAATTGGTAAACCGAGCGATTGGTTGATCGCCTCGGTCTATGACGCCGACATCATTCGGCAAGTCATGGATATCGAACTCGTGGATATCGCGATCGACGAAGTGACCTCCCTCGGTCGCGTCGGCGACGGTGAGGAAGGTGCGCTGCGTATCTACGAGCGACTCAAAGAGTTGATTCAGAAGTACAAACTATCGGGGCTGACCTTGCGCTGCTTTGATCTGCTGACCACGGTGCACAACACCGGTTGTCTGGCCTTGGCACGCCTCAATGCCGAGGGCATACCCGCTGCCTGCGAGAGCGACGTGCCGGCACTGCTGACGATGATGCTGGCCAAACAGGTGAGCGGCTACAGCGGTTTTCAGGTCAATGCCGCCCGCATAGAGCAACGCGAGAACAACCGATGCGAGATCCTCTTCGCACACTGCACCGTACCGCTCAATATGGTAGATACGTACGAATACACCACCCACTTCGAGTCCGGCATTGGTGTCGGCATTCACGGCGAACTGCCCGTAGGCGACTATACGCTGATGAAAGTGAGCGGTACGCTGGATCGGATCTTTGCCGCCGATGTGCGACTCATCCGCAATCAGTACGAACCCAATCTCTGCCGTACGCAGGTGTGGATCGAGGCAGACAGAGAGGTAGCGGACTACCTGCTCACGAACCCGATTGCCAACCATCATATTCTCTGCCCGGGACACCACGCAGGGAAATTGACAATTGATAATTGACAATTGATAATTGATAATTGATAATTGGCAATTGACAATTATGAAAGAACCGATTGAAGATCTCAGGGCATATTTTGCTACGCACGGCGAGGAGGATAACTACCGCGAGGCGAGGCGTGAGGCGCTGCGCCGCTGGAACGAACGCGAGCGGTACTGCAGCCGCTGCGGGGCGCAACTGCCGCCTATCGCTATACCCGACGATGCGACCGTCACGCCGGCGGAACGCAAATGTCCCGCGTGCGGTACCGTTCATTTTCCCCGCATCGAGCCTTGCGTCATTATCCGTATCGAGAAAGAGGGTAAGATCCTGCTGGCCAAACATATCCAGCGCAACACCAATATATACGCCTGCATCGCAGGCTTCATCGAAGCGGGTGAATCGGCCGAACACGCGGTTATTCGCGAGATACGCGAGGAGACCGGACTCGAGGTACGCGACATTCGTTACTTCGGCAGTCAGTCATGGCCCTTCCCCGACCAACTGATGCTGGCCTACACGGCGCAATACGCCGGCGGCGAGATACGTCTGCAGAAGGACGAACTTTCCGAGGTGGGTTGGTTCAGTACGGATGACCTGCCTCTGCATCCCCGGCCGGGTTCGATCTCCTGGCGACTCATTCACGAGGCGTAACGCTGGAGCGTTTTAGCGATGAGCGAGTGACCCGCCTGATTGGGATGAATACCATCGGGACAGAGGTAACGGGTGTAGTCCTGATCGATGAGGAACGGCGTCGTGATATCCAGTACCGGCACGCGCCAGGCACTGCCCAAGCGGAAGATCTCGAGGTTGTACATATCGTGATAATTGCGCACACGGTCGGTGTGACCACCGAGCCAACCGTATATATTCTCGCGCGCATCCGCGCTCATGCGACGCGTAACGAACTCCATAAACGCCTCACCCGAAATCAGCGGCAGACTCAGCAGCACGGGACGACTACCGAGATCACGTACGCGCTGAATCAGGCGCGAATAGGTATCGCGAAAGAGATCCAAACGGGTCTTGGGACCATGAGGATCCTCCGGGCTCTGAGCAATAGCTTGCCAATCGAAATCCGAGTCGTTGCCGCCAAACTCAATCAGCGTCAGGTCGGCTTTGGTAATCTGCTCCGCGTGCTGCTCTGCTATATCCGCACCGCGCGTGATGGTACAACCCATCCGACTCAGATTCGATACATCGGTCTGCAAATAATCGCGACACTGCTCTATGAAGTTATCACGCAGTACACAATAGCGGTCGTTCTCCAACACTACGCCCTTGGTAATCGAATCACCGAGCGTCACAATTGATTTGAGTTTCATATCGTTTTTCCTTTCTTTTAGTTTCAAAATTCGCTGCAAAATTACTGCCTTTTTTGTGTCTGAACAAACTTTTGTGAGCATATGGCACGATTTTTGATGAAAGATAGTGAATAGTGACCAAAACGGCGTATTTGGGACGAAAAACGGATAAATCGGATTTCGTCACATCGTCAAAAGTGACCAAATAAAGCAATGAAAACGATTCCTCAGACTTATCTTCAGGCGGCGTCCGCGTGGACGCACGCATTGGGTACGCCTTTTTTCTTCCTGTGCTTTGCACTCACCTATCGCTGCGAATGGATGAGAGCGTGGATAGATCCGACAGGCGGGTGGTGGACCTTCAACGTACTGATGCTGTCATCAATACTGCTGGTAGTGATGTCGCTCTCACGGGGCGGACTGTACTGGCTGCAGCGGCAGCACAGGCTGTCCGTGTGGCAGTACATGCAGTGGTGCTTCGCGGAGTGGATCGCCTCGGTCTTCTTCATCGCGCTATACCTGACGCTGATGAACGGCGATGCCGGCTATTTCAGTTACGTAGGACGGTCGATGGCGATAGTGACCTCGATAGTAGCGTATCCGTACGTAGTGATCAACCTCGCGCTGTCCTACACGACGCTGCGTGAGACAGGCGAGACTCCGGCTAATCTGCTGCGATTCTACGACAGCACCCGCCGCCTCAAACTCGTCATCGCGGACGATGTCGTACTCAACGTCAAGGCCGAAGAGAACTACGTCAACATCCAATACCTGGAGGGCAATAAGATCAAGAGTTACTCGCTGCGCAATTCGATGTCGGCCCTGGAGGAGATGCTGGAGTCGCACGGCATTCTGCGCTGTCACCGCTCCTACTTCGTCAACCCCGCGCATATACGCGTGCTGCGCAGAGAGAAAGAGGGAGTCGTCGTAGCCGAGTTGGATATCGACCAGGTGACACCCGTACCCGTGTCGTCGAAATACTACTCCACCCTCGTCAGCCGGTTGTAAGAGACGACACATACCACTAAATTGCAGGTTTTGGATAAAAAATCTGCAATTTTTCTTGTGTATATGAAAAAAAAGTTGTACCTTTGCAGGCTAATTACAAAAAATAGTACTTGATGAAGAAAGGTATCATAGTAATCGTAGCCATCCTAATGGCATTGATGAGTGACGCGGTATCGGCAAAGCGCCCGTCGGTAAAGCGATCGGATGTGAAGAGAGCGCAGGCAAGTGTGACATTGGATGCCGATCTGATGGCAGCGTTGCCGAGCGGAGAATTTTTTCTGCCCGCACCTCCCGCAGTAGGGAGTCTCATATGGCAGGACGACTCCGTGAAGTATTTCCAATACAAGCAGGACGGTCTTCTTTGGGACAGCGTTCGTCAGGAGCGTTGGGATTCGGCTTGGGCGTGCATGAACGAGCCGTATTACTTTGCCCTGTACCGTGTGTCGGCCGACAGCGTGATGAACGCACCGTTTATCTCGGTGAGTTGGACCCAAACGCGTGCAGGTAACTACAGCGTTACCTATACGCGCAACACCACCGATTTTCCGCAAATGAACGCCCTGCAGGAGCTCTGCGAACAGATGAAGACGGAGAACACCTCGCATCTATGGCGCACCCGACCGCGGCCGTATAAGTATTTCGGCACCTATTACAAGGGTCGCAAGTATTCGCAAGACTTGAGCGACGCCAGTTCGTATCCCTCGGGACACGGTTATTTTGCCGGTCTGTTCGGCGCATGCATGCTCTATATCGACCCCGCTAACGCATTGGCCATCAAGAAGATGATGGATGAGTGGGTGAATTGCCGCATGCTGCTCGGTGCGCACTGGAATACAGACATCGATGCCGGTATACACTTGGGTGCGATTGCGTTTACCATCGCGATGAACTATCCTCAGTTCCGCAATCTCGTTGTGGGCGCTAAGGCAGAATTGGAAGCCTATCGCTCGCAGCAGCAACAACCGGAGGATCCTACCGGCGACGAACCCGCAGAAGTAATCGAGCGAACGGATGGCAAGACCATCGAGAACGGACGGCTGGTGATTTACCACAACGGGGAAACCTATGATGTAACGGGAATTAAAAATTAAAAATTAAAAATTATAGAATTATAGAATGACACGGCTGAGTGTAAATATTAATAAGGTAGCGACGCTGCGCAATGCGCGTGGCGGCAATTTGCCGGATGTGATACAATTTGCCCGTGACTGCGAACGATTCGGCGCACAAGGTATCACGGTGCATCCTCGTCCGGACGAACGGCATATACGTCGTCAGGATGTATTGGATCTGAAGCCCGTCGTAACGACGGAGTTCAATATCGAGGGCAACCCTACTCCGGCGTTTATCGACCTGGTATGCAGTGTGCGCCCGGCACAGGTGACACTGGTGCCGGACAGTGCGGATCAATTGACCTCCAATCACGGTTGGGACACCAAGACGCATCTGGCAAAACTGACAGCGCTGATACCGCGCTTTAAGAAAGAGGGTATCCGCGTGAGCGTGTTTGTGGACGCAGATCCAGAAATGGTGGAGTACGCCAAGAAAGCCGGCGCCGACCGCGTGGAGCTGTACACAGGACCGTATTCGGAGCTCTACGACCGCGATCCCGAGGCAGCGATCGCGATGTACCGTCCTGCCGCCGAGAAAGCGCGGGAGTTAGGCTTAGGCCTGAATGCCGGGCATGATCTGAACCTCAGAAACCTCCGTGCCTTCATCACGGCCTTCCCCTGGACGGACGAAGTCAGCATTGGGCACGCGATCATCAGCGATGCACTCTACCTCGGAATCGAAGAAACGATTGCGCGATACCTTGAAAGATTAAAGATTAAAGAATAAAGAATATTTTTGAGCGATATGAAAAAGAACTTTGTAGAAGAACTGAGATGGAGAGGCATGTTGCAGGATATCATGCCTGGAACGGAAGAACAATTGATGAAAGAGCAGACGACGGCCTATGTAGGTATCGACCCCACGGCGGATAGTCTGCATATCGGTCACCTATGCGGTATCATGATGCTCAAGCACCTGCAGAACTGCGGTCACAAGCCGATTGCGCTGTTGGGCGGTGCTACAGGAATGATCGGTGACCCGAGCGGTAAGTCGGCCGAACGCAACCTGCTGACCGAGGAGACGCTGCGCCACAACGTAGCGGCCATCCGCAAGCAGCTGGAGAAGTTCATCGACTTCAATTCTCAGGAAGAGAACGCGGCAGAGTTGGTCAATAACTACGACTGGATGAAGGACTACACCTTCTTGGATTTCGCACGTAACATCGGCAAACTCATCACCGTCAATTATATGATGGCCAAGGACAGCGTGAAGAAGCGTTTCAACGGTGAGTTCAACTGCGGTATGTCGTTCACCGAGTTCACCTACCAGCTGCTGCAAGGCTATGACTTCGTGTACCTGAACGAGCACAAGAACTGCAAACTGCAAATGGGCGGTAGCGATCAGTGGGGCAATATCACGACCGGTACGGAGCTCATCAAGAAGATCAGCGGCAACGAGGCCTTTGCCCTGACGTGCCCGTTGGTAACCAAAGCCGACGGTACCAAGTTCGGTAAGACGGAGAAGGGAAATATCTGGCTCGACAGGAACTACACCTCGCCGTACCGCTTCTACCAGTTCTGGATGAACGTAGCCGACGATGATGCCAAGCGTTATATCAAGATCTTCACGACCTTGGAGCGTGAGGAGATCGAAAGCCTCATCGCAGAGCACGACCAGGCTCCGCATCTTCGCTTGCTGCAGAAGCGTCTGGCGGAGGAAGTGACCGTGATGGTACATAGCCGCGAGGACTACGAGGCAGCCGTGGAGGCCAGTCAGATCCTGTTTGGCAACGCGACAGCTGATGCCCTGCACCGCTTGGACGAAGAGACGCTGCTACAGGTGATGGACGGCGTTCCGCAATTCACCATCTCGCGCAGTGAGCTGGAAGCCGGTATTCCGCCGCTGGATCTGATGGCCGAGAAGACGCAGATCTTCCCCTCCAAGGGCGAAGCCAGAAAGATGATACAGGGCAACGGTGTCAGTATCAACAAGGAAAAACTGACCGACCCGCAGACACCTATTACAACGGCTGCGCTGCTCAACGACAAGTATATCCTCATCCAGAGAGGTAAGAAGAACTACTACCTGATCGTCGTGAACTAAGCATTCTAACAGACAATAACACGATATGAAAAAGAGGCGGATGAATTGGATGCGGGCGATCCGCATCATGGTAGCAACAGTCGTGACGGTGTCACTGATCCTGTTGTTCGTCGTGCCGGCCGGTTGGGCAGCGCACTATTTTGGGTGGGCAGCCGAGATCCAACTGCTGCCGGCCGTACTGAGTATCGGTAAATACGGCGGTTTGGCCGCCTCTGCGGTGCTGGTGTTGCTGATCATACTGACCTGGATCTTCGGTCGCGTGTATTGTTCGGCGATCTGCCCCTTGGGCGTGATGCAGGACGTCTTTCGCCGGCTGAAGATCGGCAGACGTGTGCAATACCGCTACCGCGCGGAGAACAAAACGCTGCGATGGAGTATCCTCGTGGTGTTTGTGATCCTACTATGCATCCCCTCTTTGGCATTCATTGCCCGTTTCATGGATCCCTACTCTGCCTTTGGGCGTATCGTCACGGCGGCCTCACGGCATGCCTTGGATGCAGCCTTCTGGACGGGAGTCGTGTGGTTTGCGGGCTTGGGTATATGGTCCCAACTGCGCGGCCGGGAGTACTGCAACACGCTGTGTCCCGTAGGAACGATCTTGAGTCTCATCAGCCGCGTAGCGTGGCTAAGACCGCTGGTCAACCAGAGTCAATGTACGCAGTGCGGAGCCTGCGAGAAGCAGTGCAAGGCCGAGGCCATCACGCCGGCGAAACGGGGCGAGAAGTATCCTACTGTGGATATGACCAAATGCGTCGCGTGCTACGACTGCATCGGCAATTGTCCTGTGGAGGCGATTCAAATAGGTACACCCTATAACCGAGGAAAAATCGTACCCGACGAGAGCAAAGCACCCGGCACCGACGAGAGCCGCCGGCGTTTCTTAGGCATCTTAGGCGGCGTAGCGATAGCGGCTACGGTGAAGGCGCAGGAGGTCAAGATGGACGGCGGATTGGCTCATATCGAGAAGAAGAAAGTGCCCGCGCGCGCTATCCCCGTGCGTCCCGCCGGCAGCGTCAGTCAGCGCCATTTCGAGAGTCACTGCACAGCTTGTCAGTTGTGCGTAGGTGCGTGCCCGAACAAGGTTCTCAGACCGAGCCAGGAGCTCAGCCGCTGGATGCAACCCGAACTGCAGTTTGAGGAAGGCTATTGCATGATCACCTGCAATCGCTGCAGCGAGGTTTGTCCGACGGAAGCCATCACGCCGATACAACTCTCCGACAAGAGCAGCATCCGCACGGGGCACGCCGTGTGGATCAAAGACAACTGTGTAGTCGGTACGGATCAGGTAGCCTGCGGCAGCTGTGCCGAGCACTGTCCGACAGGCGCCATCACAATGGTCAGCGGTCAGTCAGTCGGCATCAACGGACTGATTCCCGCCGTGGACGAAGAGAAATGTATCGGCTGCGGTAAGTGCGAGTACCTCTGTCCCGCAAGACCCTTCTCGGCCATCTATGTAGAAGGCCACGATACACAATTGACCCTCTAACCATTTACCATTTTGTCATTTACCATTTACCATTTGACGACATGAACAGGCGACAATTTATAGGCACGATGGCAGGCGCGGCAGCCGTGACCGGATTGGCACTCAGCGGCTGCAAGAATCATCAGCAGCCCAAGGACTCAGGCGCTGCCGCTAAGGGTGAGATACCTACCCAAGGGATGGAACACCGTATCTCCAAACACGGCGACCATGTATCGCTGCTCGGCTACGGGTGTATGCGTTGGCCGAGCCGTCCCGGACGATTCAAACCCAACGAGAACGAGATCGACCAGGAGCAGGTCAACCGCTTGGTGGACTACGCGCTGGAGCACGGTGTAAACCTGTTTGACACCTCGCCCGTCTACTGCAAGGGTTTCTCGGAGGAAGCAACGGGTATAGCCCTCAGCCGGCATCCTCGCGACAGTTACTATATCAGTACCAAACTCTCTAACTTCGACTCCTCGCTCTGGAGTCGCGAGAAGAGCATCGAGAT
Source organism: uncultured Bacteroidales bacterium (assembly GCA_946404495.1). Lineage (GTDB taxonomy): Bacteria > Bacteroidota > Bacteroidia > Bacteroidales > Paludibacteraceae > Colicola. The sequence goes on along the minus strand of CAMJDT010000002.1, from coordinate 12,389 downwards.
GTATCATCGCTCGTTTGAAAAACTGCGCACCGATCATATCGACTACTATCTGCTCCACTCCATCGGAGGCGGTAAGGATGCGATGGATATGTTCCGCAAGCGTTATATTGAAAACGGCGTGCTGGATTTCCTCCTGGAGGAACGCAAGGCAGGAAGGATTCGTCATTTGGGATTCTCCTACCACGGCGACGTCCGCATCTTCGATTGGGCACTCGCGCACCACGACGAGTATCAGTGGGACTTTGTGCTCATCCAGCTCAGTTACGTCGATTGGCATTACGCCAAAGAGATGAATCCGCGCAACACCAACGCCGAGTACCTCTACGGCGAACTGGCCAAACGGGGTATTCAATGCTTTGTGATGGAACCGCTACTGGGCGGTCAGTTGGCCAAACTGCCTACGCACGCGACGCGTCTATTAAAGGAACGCGAACCGCAACGCAGCGTCGCCTCGTGGGCGTTCCGCTTTGCCGGCACCCAACCGATGGTCCTGACGATCCTAAGCGGTATGACCTATATGGAGCACCTGCAGGACAACTTGCGCACCTTCATCGACTTCAAGCCGCTCAACGACGAGGAACTGGCCTTGCTGGAGCGCATCGCCGCCGAATATGCCAACTTCAAACTCGTGCCCTGCACCGCCTGCCAGTATTGCATGCCCTGCCCTTACGGCATCGATATACCGGGGAATTTCATGCATTACAATAGTTGCGTCAACGATGGCCTCATCGCGCCCAACGAACAAGCGGCGGATTATCGTAAGTTGCGTCACGAGTACCTCAGAACGCTCGATAGCAAGCTGGAGCGCGAACGCCAAGCTGACCACTGCATCGGTTGCGGTATCTGCCTCGACCGCTGTCCGCAACGCATCGATATCCCTACGGAGCTGCGACACATAGACCACTACGTGGAGAGCCTACGCGAGAACATTTTATAATTGATAATTGACAATTGATAATTGATATTTATGACCTTATTATTTATCGGAACGACGGAGATTATTGTTATTGCGCTGATTATTCTGCTGCTGTTCGGCGGCGCGAAGTTGCCTTCGCTGATGAAGGGCTTGGGCAAAGGCGTCAAGGACTTCAAGGACGAAGTAGCGGGCGTCTCTTCAGACGACAAACAGGAGACCTCCGACCCTAAGGACGACAAATGAGCGATACGCCCTCCACATTCTGGGAGCACTTGGACGTAATGCGCGGCGGACTGATCCGCTGTGCGGTGGTCGTTATGGTAGCGGCCGTCGCGGTGTTCTGCCTGAGGGAACCGCTCTTTCGGTTCGTATTGTGGCCGATGGAGGCGGATTTTCCCACGTGGAAGTGGTTGACAGATTTAGGACTGATGCAGGCGCTGCCTGAGGCCGAACTCATCAACACCGAGTTGGCGCGGCAGTTCATCGTGCATATTCAGACGGCCTTGGTTGCGGGAGCGATGATCGCGCTGCCGTATATCGAGTTTGAGATCGTGCGTTTTGTACGTCCCGCTCTGTACGAAAACGAGCGTCGCCGGTTGATGCCGGTCGTCATTGCCGCCTACGTGCTCTTTATGCTCGGCGCCGCACTCGCCTATTTTGTACTGTTTCCGTTCACGTACCTCTTTCTAAGCGACTACCAGGTCGCGCTCACGGTGCACAACTGGATCAGTCTCTCGTCGTATATCGCGACCTTGGGCATCATGATACTGATGATAGGTCTGGTCGCGGAACTGCCGATCGTGTGCCGCTTACTCTGGCGTTTAGGACTCATATCGCGCGCCGGGATGCACCGCTACAGAAGGCATGCCATCGTGGCGATCTTTATCCTGGCAGCCGTCATTACGCCGACCGGAGATGCCTTCACGCTCTGCCTCGTGGCCGTGCCGATTTGGCTGCTCTATGAGCTCAGCGCACTCGTTATTCGGTGAAAAATGTGCACTCGGATGCACAAAAAGAGCAGAAAATGCTTTTTTTTTGAAAAAAAGTCCTAAAAAGTTTGGTCAATTCAAAAAAAAGCAGTACCTTTGCAGCCGCTTTTGATCGAGAGTTGCATAACTCGAGAAAAATCGGCTCCTTAGCCGCTTTCGTGAGAAGCATTGCCTAATCGTATATCGGTAGTACATCAGATTTTGGTTCTGAGGGGCGAGGTTCGATTCCTCGTTAGGCAACCCAACAAGCCGCAAGGCTTTTTTTTAAGCTCGGAGGGCAACCGACGAGTCGTGTGATGGGATACGGGCAACCACACTGCAATTGGACAATTGGACGATTGAAAATTTTGCCCCATATTGAGTAACACAAAATTTTAACAAAGAATGAAAACATTTGAACTGACCGGTGAACTCCGCAGCGAGTTCGGTAAGAAAGCCGCTAAGGCTCTGCGCAAACAGGATCTGATCCCCTGCAACCTCTATGGCTTGGACAAGAACATCACCTTTACGGTAAAGAGTGCTGACGTGCGCAAGTTGATCTACACGCCTGATACGATGGTGGTAGCTCTGACGATTGGCAAAGAGCAACACATGGCTGTTGTGAAGGAGTTGCAATTCCACCCCATTTCGGAGAATTGCCTGCACATCGATTTCCTCGAGGTGAACGAGAAGAAGCCCGTTACGGTAGAGATCCCGGTTCAATTGGAAGGTCACGCAGCCGGTGTGAAAGCCGGTGGTAAACTGTCGCTGGAGATGCGCAAACTCAAAGTGAACGGCATCTACACACAGATTCCTGAGCGTATCGTAATTGACATCACCGAGCTCGGTCTCGGCAAGAAGATTGCCGTTAACGACGTGAAGGTAGAGGGTCTGAAGATGATGAACGTCAAGGACGCTTGCGTAGCCCAAGTGAAGGCTACCCGCGCAAGTGCTGCCGCTGAAGCCGCTGAGTAACGATGGCCAAATTCCTGATTGTCGGACTTGGTAATATCGGCGACGAGTACCGCAACACCCGACATAACATAGGATTCCGCATGTTGGACGCTTTTGCTGAAGCGTCCAACATTGTATTTGCGGATCGCCGATACGGGTTTGTAGGCAAAGGACGCATCAAGAATGCCGAAGTCATTCTGCTCAAACCCTCCACCTATATGAATCTCAGCGGTAATGCCGTGCGCTATTGGATGAACGAGGAGAATATCCCGCTGGAGAACCTCCTGGTACTGGTCGATGACCTCAACCTCCCCTTCGGCACGCTGCGCCTACGGAAGCAGGGTTCCAACGGAGGACACAATGGACTGGGACATATCCAACAGGTGCTCTGCACCGAGAACTACGCGCGCCTGCGTTTTGGTATCGGCAACGAGTACATCCGCGGCAACCAGATCAACTTCGTACTCGGTCAATGGAGCGACGAGGAAGAGAAACTCCTGCCCGAACGCATCGATATCGTTAAGGAGATCATCGCCTCCTTCTGCCTGCAAGGCATCGACCGCACGATGAACATCTATAATAAAAAGTGAAAAGTGAAAGGTGAAAAGTGAAAGGTGAAAGGTGAAAGGGTGATAGGGCATCCGTGGGTGGTAGCGGCAGGAAATCTGCTGTTACTGATGATTCTGTATACCCTCTCGCGTCTGTTCTTCTATTGGACGAGCGGAGATCTGTTTCCGAACGTCAGCGGGGCGCACCTTCGTGAGATGCTCGCGGGCGGTCTACGATTCGACCTGACGGCAATTCTGTATCTCAGTTCGCTGTACCTCGTCCTGATGCTCTTGCCGCTGCCGTGGCATTGGCGCACCAACAGCGTCTATCAGACGATCGCCAAGTGGTGCTTTCTTATCCCTAACATCCTCGGACTCCTCGTCAACGCGGCCGACATGGTCTATATGCGTTTCACCGACCGGCGCACGACTATGACCTTCTTTACGGAGTTTCAGCACGACGATAACTTGCTGCGCATCTTCTTCACCGGCATGCTGCAATACTGGTACGTCACGCTCTTTGCTCTCCTCATCGTCGTACTCCTTATATTATGTACGCGCACGTGCGCGAAAGCAGAGCCGATAGTAAGGCAACCTCTTCTCTATTACGCCTCCAACACGCTCCTGCTCCTCGCATCGGCTTACTTCATCGTCATTGGTATCCGCGGCGGCTTTGGTGCCTACACCCGACCTATTACGATGAGCAATGCCCTGCAGTACACCAACCGCCCGGAGGAGACGATGCTGGTGCTCAATACGCCCTTCTCGCTGATGCGTTCGTCGGAGGGACAGACCTACGTCGATCCCGGATACTACGACCGCGAGACCTTGGAACAAGTCATGTCGCCCTGTCACGCCGGCGAAGAGCGTACCGCCGAATCGATGGACTCACTCAATGTCGTAGTCCTCATCCTCGAGTCCTTCTCCAAGGAATATATCGGTAGCTACAACCGTTCGCTCGACGGCGGCACCTACACGGGCTACACGCCTTTTCTCGATTCGCTCATCCGTCACAGCATATCCTACCGCCTCTCGTTTGCTTCGGGACGTAAGTCCATCGATGCGATGCCGTCTGTGCTCTCGTCGCTGCCGATGTTAATTGCCCCTTATGTCGTGACAGCCTACTCCACCAACGCGGTCTCGTCCCTGGCCGACTGCCTTGCGCCGAAGGGCTACACGACCGCTTTCTTCCACGGAGCGCCCAACGGAAGCATGGGTTTTCAGGCCTATGCACGTTCGGCAGGATTCACTCACTACTACGGCAAGGACGAATACGAAGCCTACTGCCGCACTACGGGACGCGATGTCAAGGCGGACTACGACGGAACTTGGGCGATCTGGGACGAGGAGTTCTTGCAGTATATGCTCGCGGAGCTGAATGAGATGCACCAACCCTTCCTCGCCTCCGTCTTCACGGCCTCGAGCCATCACCCCTTCCGCATCCCTGCGCGCTACGAGGGACTCTTTCCTGCGGGTACGCAGCCTATTCATCCGTGCATAGGCTATACCGACTATGCCTTGCGGCGCTTCTTCGACTATGCCAAAGAGCAACCGTGGTATCGGAACACCCTCTTTGTCCTGACCGCCGACCACACGAACCAGCTCACGCATGCCGAGTATCGCAACGCCAAGGGACTGTACGAGGTGCCGGTCATCTTCTTCCAAGAAGGGATGACTCACGCACACATCGATACCACTACCGTTTTCTCGCAGACCGATATTATGCCCTCCGTCTTAGGCTATCTCGGCTACGGGGAGGACTACTTCGCCTTTGGTGAGAACGGTCTGACTGCGGCAAAGACGCACCCTTATGCCGTGTGCTACAATGCGCCGCTCTACCAGCTCTTTACGGATAGTCTCATTCTGCAGTTCGATGGCGAACAGGTCACGGCCCTCTATAACTACCGTACCGACCCTACCCTGCAGCAGCCGCTGCCCGTCGAACTCGCGCCCGACGATGCACTCACCTACCTCAAGGCTTATATCCAACAATACATCACCCGCATGCGCGAGAACCGCCTAACCAATAACCAATAACCAATAACCTATCACCATTACAATGGAAGTACGAGTAGATAAATACCTCTTTGCCATGCGCATCTATAAGACGCGCTCCATCGCAGCGGACGCCTGTAAGAACGGACGCATCACCATGAACGGCACACCGCTCAAGAGTTCGCGAACGCTGAAAATTGGCGACCGTTTCTCCGTTCGCAAGGGTCCGATCACTTATAGTTACGAGGTGCTGCGCCTGAGCGAGAACCGTCTCGGCGCCAAGTTGGTGCCCGAATATATGCGCGATATCACGGCGCCGGATCAGTTGGAACTACTGGAACTGGCACGCCTTGCCTCCGCCTCCGGTCGCGACCGCGGCACCGGACGTCCCACCAAGAAAGACCGACGCGATATCCTGACATTCATGTCGGATGACTACAACGAAGACTATGATGATTTAGATGATATAGACGACCATGAAGAGTAAACGCGAAAACATAGCCGAGTACATCTTGTACCTCTGGCAATTGGAGGACTACCTGCGTGCCTTCCCCGAGAAAGCGCAGGAGAATACCGAGTTGATGGAACTGCTGGATATGATGCACCAGGAAGGCATCATCGCCGGCGGGCATCTGCAGTTGGCCAAGAACGCCCTGAGCGAGTTAGAAGACCTGCACGAGGAACTGCTCGAGAGCGAGGCACCCTACCGCGCGGTCATTCTGCATATCGAGCCGGCGCTCAATATCCTCAAGTCGAAGACCGACCGTCCGACCATGTCCGATGTAGAGGCCTGCCTGACGCTGCTGTATCAGGTGATGATGCTGCGTCTGAAGCAGCAACCGATCAGCGACGAGACCAATGTCGTCGTCAAGGATGCTACCCAACTGCTTCGATTCCTTAGCAAGACCTATTATGACAACCAGGCAGCGCTTTAACCTCGTCCTCGACTGGTTCGAGAAGAACGCCCCCTCGGCAGAGTCGGAGTTGGTATTTGACAACCCCTTCTCGCTGCTCGTCGCCGTGATGCTGAGTGCGCAGTGCACCGACCGGCGCGTCAATCTCGTCACCCCCGCGCTGATGGCGGCCTACCCTACGCCCGAGGCCATGAGCCAAGCATCGGTGGAGGACATCTACCATTATATCCGTTCCGTCAGTTATCCCAACGCCAAGGCCGAACACCTGCTCGCGACCGCCAAGCGGCTCACCGAGGTCTATGGAGGCCGTGTGCCGGATAACATCGACGATCTGCAGACCCTGCCGGGTGTCGGCCGCAAGACGGCCAATGTCGTCTGCGCCGTGCAGTGGGGGCAAGCGACGATGGCGGTGGATACGCATATCTTCCGCGTGAGCGAACGCGTTGGGCTCACCACCAATAGCAAGAATCCGCTGCAGACCGAAAAGCAACTCGTCAAATACATCCCCGCCGAACTTATCCCCAAGGCGCATCATTGGCTCCTGCTCCACGGCCGCTATATATGCCAAGCCCGCAAACCTCATTGCGAGGCCTGCGGGCTAACAAGCTATTGTCGCTTTTACAAGTCGTTATGACCTGAGCGATTAGCCCTCTACAATCTTCTTATAGAGCACCTTCGGATCCACGGCCTTCTGAATCAGGCTGTGGAGTTCGCTGATGGCTACGCGGTCCTGGGTCATCGTATCGCGGTAACGTACGGTGACGCAGTTATCGTTGAGCGTGTCGTGATCCACGGTGATGCAGAACGGCGTACCAATGGCATCCTGACGGCGATAGCGCTTACCGATAGAGTCTTTCTCGTCGTACTGCGTGTGGAAGTCAAACTTGAGCATATCCATGATCTCGCGTGCCTTCTCAGGCAGTCCGTCTTTCTTCACCAGCGGCATGACGCAGCACTTAACGGGAGCCAATACCGGCGGCAGGTTCAGTACGACGCGCGTGTCACCGCCCTCGAGTTGCTCCTCCTTATACGACGAGCACATCACGCTGAGGAACATTCGATCCACACCGATAGAGGTCTCTATCACGAACGGCGTATAACTCTCGTTGAGTTCGGGATCGAAGTACTCGATCTTCTTACCGCTGTACTTGGCGTGCTGACTCAGATCGAAGTTGGTACGGCTGTGAATACCCTCCACCTCCTTGAATCCGAACGGCATCAGGAACTCGATGTCGGTCGCGGCATTGGCGTAGTGCGCCAGTTTCTCGTGGTCGTGGAAGCGGTATTTCTCGTCGCCGAGACCGAGGGCTTTGTGCCAACGCAGACGGAACTGTTTCCAGTGCTCAAACCACTTCAACTCCTCGCCCGGACGAACGAAGAACTGCATCTCCATTTGCTCGAACTCACGCATGCGGAATACGAACTGACGGGCTACGATCTCGTTGCGGAAGGCCTTACCGATCTGTGCAATACCGAAGGGCACCTTCATGCGGCCGGTCTTTTGCACGTTGAGGAAGTTGACGAAGATACCTTGGGCCGTCTCGGGACGCAGATAGATCTTCATCGCGCCGTCTGCGGTCGAACCCATCTCGGTGGAGAACATCAGGTTAAACTGACGCACATCCGTCCAGTTCCTCGTTCCCGAAATCGGGCAAACGATCTCCTCGTCCAGGATGATCTGCTTCAGTTCGTCCAGGTCCATTGCGTTCATCGCCTTGCTGTAGCGCTCGTGCAGGGCATCCCATTTGGCCTGATGCTCCAGTACGCGGGGGTTGGTCTGGCGGAACATCGCCTCGTCGAAACTCTCGCCGAAACGTTTGCGAGCCTTATCCACCTCTTTCTGCATCTTATCCTCGATCTTGGCCAACTGCTCCTCGATGAGCACGTCGGCACGATAGCGTTTCTTACTGTCGCGGTTGTCGATGAGAGGGTCATTGAAGGCATCTACGTGACCGGAGGCTTTCCAGGTCGTAGGGTGCATAAAGATGGCGGCGTCAATGCCGACAATGTTCTCATGCAGCAGCGTCATGGCGTCCCACCAATAGCGCTTGATGTTGTTCTTCAACTCCACACCGTTTTGTCCGTAGTCATATACGGCACCTAATCCGTCGTAGATCTCCGACGAGGGAAACACGAATCCGTACTCCTTGCAGTGAGCGACGATTTTCTTGAAGGTTTCTTCTTGTGTAGCCATAAATATATTTACAATTTAATCATTTACAATTTAGCCTGCAAAGGTACTGTTTTTTTCTGACATATGCAAATATTTCGGTAAATAATGCACTTTTATCATGAAAAAATCAAAATTTATCAATTAGCTATTAGCAATTATCAATTATTTTTTGTATCTTTGCAACAAAAATGGAGGGATTTACACCAATGAAACGTCTCATGTTTATCGGTATATGCCTGCTATTGGGCATTACCACGAATGCCGAATTGAGCGAGAAGAAGATGCTCAAGGATGCTACGGCTATCAGTACCGTGCTCGCCAATAATCCGGATCAATTCAAGAAAATCGACAAACCCGTCTGGGATATCGTCTGGAACGGCGACAAGGGGCAACGCAAATGGCTCGCGACGCGGCTGCTGGAGTTGGACATTCATCGGCTGAGCTATGAGAGTCAGATTCAATACCTCAGTTGGATTAAGATGCTCATCAAATACCAGTGCATCGGTTCGTACTATTTCACCGAGATAGCTAACGGTCGCAGTTATGCGGAGCGCGAGAAAGCCATGAGTGATCATCTGCTCTACGGTTTCTACCCGGGACGTAGCACAGAGGAGACGCTGCAGCAGGCGATGTCCGTACTGAATGAGGTGCAGACCTTTTTGGACTTAGATACGGGGGAAGAAGACGACGACTACCTCCGTACCATCAAGACCGAACTGCTGGCGCTGCGTACGGTGTTTCTGGAATCAATCTTCTACGGCACCACCGACTATGCCGCATCGCATTATCCCAACTCGATTCAGTCGGATGCCGCCCGAAGAGTTGCGGCTTCGCTCTCCTATTCGGCTTTCATAGACGACCCGCGGCTCCTGGTGCCCTATATCCGTTCGCTGGGCGAGGAGCAGAATGCGCTGCTCTGGAACATCTTTCCCGACCTCTTCACCTACGCCTACTGCCATCTCTCGCAGCAGGATTTGAGTGAGATCACGGCACGCATGCGGGCTTACGCCAACAGCACTAATCAGGGTCACACTTTGGAGGAGATGGCATTCAGCGCCGTACAGAAGTTAGTTCCTACCGCCTTCATGACCAATAGTTCGCGCTTCACCGCGATGCAGGCCAACAACGATCAATTGGAGACCATTATGCGTTTTATCGAACTCAAGCAGCAGTTGGAGCAAGAGGGACGCGAGTTCGTACAATATCATCCCCTCTATTGCCCGATGGAACTCCGGCAAGACACGCTCTATGAACGATATCGCGATTTGTACCTCCGCTCTGGATTTGCATTCATCAAGGAGATCAACCTCAGCGCCGGAGGCCTCAAGGCCTATGTGCACAACCCCGCCAACATAGCGGGTATCAAGGAAATCATTCGCTTCTTCGGCTACGAAACGGATGAGATTTCGTGGGACAATCAGTTGGTGTATTTTGTGATTGACCTGGGTCTAATGGCCAAAGATGTTTACTATCTGACCAATCAATCCTGGCTAATGGGAGCGTGCATGGAGAGTGCCGGTGCGATGACGCAACTCTTTGACGAATGGAATAACGCCTACATCATCTATGCCCTGGCCGATATGCTACCCCTATTCGAATCGACGGGCAACAAAGACTTTGCCAAGAGCATCCTCGAGAACTACGGTGTACCGGCCTTGGAGATATATCCCACGCATAAACCCGTCAGCAAGGAGATGGACTGTTTCGACACGGAGATATGCGCCAAGATGCTGCCGTATCTCACCCTCTTTGAGGACAACCGCTACGCCGAACTGGCCGAACAGGTCAACGACAAGCTCCAGAAGCATATCCGTAAGAGCGACTGCAACAACGCGCTGCTGATGCCGTATATAGGCGAGTATTACTACCAACTCCATTCGCCCAAGACCGTCGATTTCTTCCGCGAATACATGGAGCTGACGCAAGACACCGTCTACGCCTACCTCGTCTTCATCGGCTATTACGTGGACGAGACCCACGAATATGAGAAAGCCGTTCCGTACGCCGATTGGTTGGTGGAGCGCTATCCGGAGATTCTGATCGAAGCCTTTACCTACGACGGCCTGGCGGCTACGCAGATGTATGCACACCTCGGGCGCGCACAAGATGCACTTACTCAACTCAGGCTCCTGGAGCAGCATCTGCGCCACGACTTGAATGTCAAGTTGCTCGCCTCGTCCGACGACCAGTCAGCACAGATCATCGAGTCCTACGCCAATGTCAATAATCGCTTCGTGCAGTTGCTCACCGATACCCTGCCCGATGAGCTGCAACGGGAGTTCAGTAAGTCGTTCTACGATTGGCAGCTGCTATCCAAGGGATTGCTGTTGGCGCTCAATAAGGAGAAAGAGACCATACTGGCCAATCACCCCAGTCCGTATATAAGGCAACTGTACGGTCAGCTGCAGTCGATTCAGAAACAGCTCTCCGAGCAGGCTAATATCCACTCGGTGGAGGCACAAGTGCTGCAGGTGGACCGCGACATCGCGCAGAACAACCTCCAGCAGGCCTTGCAGTCCTATATCGACTTCCACGGCTTCGACGGGCTGAACCTCACGCATTGGCCGGACATCCGGCAGGCACTCCGACCCGACGAGGTCGCTATCGAGTTCGTCAGCGGGACGATGGACCGCGACACTATCCCGACCTATTTTGCGCTGCTCGTGCGGCACGACAGCGAGCAACCTCAGCTCATTCGACTATTCCACGAGGACAGCATCCGACCCTATATCCGCAATAAGCGCGAGATGCAGATCTACAATATCCCCGAGGTAAACCAAGCGGTATCACATATGATCATCCATCCGCTGCAGTCCTATATCCGTCCGGGCGAAACGGTGTATTTTGCCGCTACGGGCGTGCTGCACCAGATCGCGCTGGAAAACATGGAGCTGGATGACACGCTGCTCGTGTCGGATGTCTATCGAATGCGGCGACTCTCCTCTACACGCCAACTGGTTCTGTCGCACATGGAGCAAGCACTCACGCCCGCGGATTCCGTCGTCCTCTACGGCGGTATCCGCTACGAAGCCGGCGAGGAAGAACTGCTCCAGCAGAGCAACCGCTACCCCGAGCAGCGAACCGCCTACCGAGACATCAGCGATACGGACATGGACCGCGGCAGCGTCTCCTTCCTACAGGGTACGCTCCTTGAGGTGAACGCTATCGATACGATGCTCTCCGCTTCGCGCCAGGCACACACATTGCTTAGCGATCTGCAAGCCAATGAGGAGTCCTTCAAGGCGCTGAGCGGAACCAACACCGTCCTGCTGCATATCGCTACGCACGGATTCTTCTGGAAGAAAGAGTCGGCCTTACTGCAGACCTACACCTCCGGAGGCGTATCCGATGAACAGGTGCTGCGCCGCATGGATCCGCTTCGTCGCTGCGGACTGCTGATGGCCGGTGCCAATACCGCCCTGAGAGGTCATGCCGCCGACCTGCCGCAAGGCGTTCAGGACGGAGTACTGACCGGCCAAGAAATTGCCCTGCTCGATCTCAGTAACACCCGCGTCGCGATCCTCTCAGCCTGCGAGACCGGCGTCGGAGAGATCACCGGAGATGGCGTCTTCGGACTGCAACGTGCCTTTAAGAAAGCCGGAGTACAGACACTTATCATGAGCCTATGGAAGGTCAGCGACGCAGCTACGCAACTGCTTATGACCGAGTTCTACCGCAACTGGATCACGCTGCATCAGTCCAAACGCGAAGCCTTCCGCAATGCCCAAAACAAGGTCCGTACCCTCTTCGAAGAACCTACCTACTGGGCCGGATTCATCATGTTAGACTAATGACGATAATATCTTTTTCATTTCGTTAGCGAATTGATACACCAAGCAAAAGCACGAGCGAGACGGAGATGTGGAGTGACGAAATGACCACCCTTTTCCCAAACGAGCGTGCAATGGTCGGAACCTATTG
>CAMJDT010000001.1 GCA_946404495.1 uncultured Bacteroidales bacterium | reverse complement strand
CTATAACGCCGGTTCTCTCTATATCGACGGTCAACTGAAGTTCAACTTCCCGACGATAGGCATCGGCGCGCTATCCGGCACATCCGTATGGCTCGCGGACGGTCTGGAAGGTAACATCGACGATGTGTGTCTCTTCGAGCAAGCTCTGCCCGCTGAACTCATCGCCGAGTACAGCAAACAGACGCCTAACGGCGATGAAATGGGTCTGATCAACCTCCTCACCTTCTCTTGCGTCAAACGCAATTCCTCGGGTGTCATGGAGCAAGTCTTCAGCCCCGATAACCAACGCGTCTTCCGCGATGCCAACGGCAACGTAGTGGAGAAGATACAACCGCTGCTCATCGACGATCTCACGGTGCAAGCCGACAAGAGCAATTATGCGCCTGTACGCGACCGAGGCCTGCTCACCAACCTGCCGTTCAACTGGACCTATCAGGAATCCGAACTGCTCATCAATATCAAGGCGCAGCCGCGCGAGATCAACAAACGCACGATGTACCTCACTGTACGCGATGTGGAAGACCTCAACGGAAACCGACTGCCCTCACCGGTCATGTGGACCGTCTATGCGAACCTCAACAGCATCGTCTGGGGTGAACGCTCCTTGCAGATGGTGATGGACTATGAGCAGTCTTCCGCAGTGCGCAGTTCGATCACGATTGTCAACCAAACCGGTATGACACGTCAATACACGATTGACCACTTGCCGAAATGGCTCTCCGTTTCGCCCGCACAGGGAACGCTCGAAGCAGAGGACGAGAAAACGGTTACCTTCACCGTAACGGAAGTGCTCAAACCCGGTATCCACAACCATGTCGTCTATCTGACCGATGATCAGGGTTTGTCCGAACCGCTACTCATCGAGGTGGAGGTGACGACCGAATGTCCGTACGTGGAACCCGAAACAGGCAAGTTCCCGTATAACATGTCGCTATGCGGACAGGTGAAGATAGGCGATGCCTTCGATTCCGATCCCAACGACAAGGTCATTGCCCTCTACAACAATCAGTGTATAGGTATGGCCAATGTGGACTACGATAACGTTACCCACAAATCCCGTGTCTTCCTCACGATCTTCGGCGATGATAAGATGAACCGCAAGCCCGTACATTTCCGCCTCTGGCAAGCGTCCACCGGCAAGATGTACAATCTCTCTGCCGACCGCAATGTCCTCTTCTCTCACGGCTTTGTATACGGCTGCGAGGACGGCAATCTTGTTCTCCTGACGGCAGGAGGCAGCGAGACGCAGAATATATCGCTGCACAGCGGCTGGAACTGGATATCGACCAATCTCGATCTCTCTGCCACCAAGGGCGACCTCAATACCTGCGTCTCCGCGTCCAACCCCTGGAACGAGGCAGACCTCATCAAGAACCCCTCTACGCGTCAGTTCGGCTCCTACAATGCCGCTTCCGACGCCTTCGTAGGTACGCTCCCGGGACTCCACTTCTCGCAGATGTATATGATGTATGTAGCCGAGCAGAATACGATGCAGATCGCCGGTGAGAAACTCTCATCCGACTCCCTCTCCGTCTTCGTACGCGGCGACGGCCAATGGAGCGCGATGCCCTGCCTGTTCGACGAACCCGTCTCCGTCACCAAGGCCCTCTCATCTTATTTCGACTATGCTTCTCAGGGCGATATGATCAAGGCGCACAGCAGCTTTGCCTACTTCTCGGAGGATAAGCGTTGGGAAGGCGACCTCACCGTGCTCCGTCCGGGCGAAGGATACCTCTTCCGCCGCCTCGCGCCGGGTACCAAGGAGATCAAGTTCTACCGCACATCCTCTTCCTCCGATCCGCGTCCAACTTCGTCCGCTGCTCAGGACAACCGTCCTGAGTTCTTAGCCCAAGGGCACGATCGCTTCACGAACCCCTCCGCCGCGACCAATATGACCATAATAGCTAAATTGTCAAATGACCAAATAAATGACAAAATGGTAAATGACAAAATGGTAAATGTTTATGTCGGCGATGAATTGGCTTGTGTAGCCGAGCCGCTTGCAATTGACGGCGAGACCTACTACTTCCTCACCATCCAGAGCGACCAACTTGGCAAACCCCTCCGCTTCGAATTGGACGGCGTGCTCTTAGAGTCTGTCGATGTCTCGACGTCTCGAGGTCTCGAGATCTCTTACACCGCAGACTCCCACCTCGGCTCCCTCACCGCTCCTGTGATCCTCACCCCCGCCGACGAGTCGCTGCCCTACAAGGTCTTCGACAACGGCCGTATCTACATCATCCGCGACGGCGAGAAATATGATCTCACCGGTACCCGGTTCTAGGCGGCTGGCAACTACCTCTGACAATAAAATCGCAGTTTTCGAAAGAAATCTGCGATTTTATTTGCATATATGCAAAATATTTTGTATCTTTGCAGCCTAAAATGCGTAGTACGCATAAAACGGTAACGAAAAGTAACATAAAATATAGATAAGAACATGAAATTTATTGTATCAAGTACCAAACTGTTTAGTAACTTGCAGTCGGTAGGTCGTGTAATTGCTGCCAAGAGCAGCCTGACTATTTTGGAGGACGTATTGTTCGATTTGAACGGTAATGTGCTGACCCTAACGGCTTCGGACGGTGAGACCACGATTCGTACGTCGATCGAAGTGGAGAACGCTGAGGGCGAAGGCAAAGTAGCCTTTGGTGCCAAGCTGCTGCTGGAGACGCTGCGTGAGTTCCCGGAGCAACCCCTGACCTTTGTCATCGATGCCAACAACTACGCTATGCAGATCACCTCGGACAACGGTTCGTACAGCTTCGTAGGCCAGAACGGCAACGAGTATCCCGAAATGCGCACCGAGGACAGCGACGCTCACACCTTCGCCATCAACGCCGGCGTGCTGCTGGATTCGATCAATAAGACGATCTTCTGCACGGCTGACGATGACCTGCGTCCTGTAATGGGCGGTGTATACTTCGATCTGAAGCCTGAGTCGCTCACGATGGTTGCTACCGACGCCCACCGTTTGGTACGTCTGACCAATACCTCGATTCATGTGGCTGAGCCCGTGAGCTTCATCCTGCCCAAGAAGCCCGCTACGATCCTCAAAAACATCCTCCAAAAGGAGGCCGAGGAGGTAACCGTAGGCTTCGGCGAGAAGAATATTCGCTTCGCCTTCGGCCGCACGCTGATGATCTGCCGTCAGATAGAGGGTCGCTACCCCAACTACAACGCCGTTATCCCGCAGAACAATCAGAATAAGGTCATCGTTGACAAGCAAACGATGGTCAACGCCTGCAAGCGCGTAGCCGTGTTTGCCAACACCGGCACGAGCCTCTTGAAACTGGCGCTAAGTCAGAACACCATCAAGATTTCGGCACAGGATATCGACTTCTCCACCTCCGGTGAAGAGACCATCACCTGCTCCTACGACGGCATGCCGATGGCTATCGGATTCAAGGCGCCCTTCCTCATCGAGATCCTCTCGTCGATCGAGTCCAACGACGTACTCATCGAGTTGGCCGATCCCGCTCGCGCAGGCCTCATCCTGCCCACCGAGAATCAGGAGAACGAGGATGTACTGATGCTGCTGATGCCGATGCTGCTGAATGACTAAAGGTGATTGGTGATAGGTGATAGGTGATAGGTTATCGGATTTCGGTATCCCGGTATCCCGTTATCCCGTTATCCCGAAACGACCAACGACCAACGACAAAACTAAGGTACAATGAAACTGAAACTGGAACGACCTCTGGTCTTCTTTGATCTGGAGACCACAGGACTCAATATCGGTACGGACCGCGTAGTGGAGATCAGTTACTACAAGGTCTACCCCGACGGCAAGGCGCTGGATGCATGCCTCCGTATCCGTCCTACCCAGCTATTGTTGGGTCAGGAGGTGACGATGCATATCCCCGAGGAAGCCTCCAATATACACGGTATCAAGGACGAGGACGTGAAAGACTGTCCTACCTTCAAGGAACTCTCTTCGCAGCTCGTGGAGGTGTTCCGCGATGCCGATATAGCGGGCTATAACTCCAATCACTACGACGTACCCCTCCTGGCGGAGGAGTTCCTGCGTGCAGGTGCCGACATCGACCTGAAGAAGAGCAAGATGATCGACGCCTTCACCATCTTCCAGAAGCACGAACCCCGCAACCTCACGGCGGCGTATAAGTTCTACTGCGGCAAGAACCTCGAGGGTGCGCACTCTGCCAATGCGGATACGATGGCGACCTATGAGGTACTCTTGGCCCAATTGGAGCGTTACGACGACCTGCCGATGACCGTCACCGAGCTGCACGACTACACGCAGGGCAGCACCCGCAATGCCGACTTTGCCGGACGTATCGGATACGATAAGGACAATAAGGAGATCTTCAACTTCGGTAAGTACAAAGGCCTGCGCCTGGAGGATGTCTTCCGCCGCGACCCGGGTTACTATAGCTGGCTGCAGCAGACCGACTTCCCGCAATACACCAAGAACATCTTCACGCGCGTCTACTTGGACGTGAGGAAAGGTTAATCCACTCAACTATGGACTACAGACACCTTACCGCTCAAGAGGAACGCCAACTGCGCGAACAGGGATGCACGGCCGATAGCTGGGACAACGTCCTCGTACGCGACGGATTCGATGCTGAGTACGTCATCGATGCCCACTTCTCGGGACCGATCCGGCTGGGCGTGTTCCGCCGCGAGTTTGATCTGCCCGGCGGACTCAAGATCCACTCAGGTATCGCCCACGCCCGCCTGCACAACTGCGAGGTAGGCGACGATTGCCATCTATGGAATATCCATAACTACATCGCTAACTACCGCATCGGTCGCAACACCTGCATCGAGAACGTCAACGCCATCCTCGTCGATGGCACGACCAGGTTCGGTAACGGCGTACGCGTGTCGGTGATGAACGAGGGTGGGGGACGCGAGATCCCGATCTACGACCATCTCTCGGCCTCCCTGGCCTATATCCTGACGCTGTACCGTCACCGCACGGTGTTGGTGGAGAAACTTGACCGCATGATCGATGCCTACGCCGACTCGGTAGCCTCCGACTACGGCGAGATAGGCGAGGATGTTTGCATCCTCAATACCGGCAGTATCAAGAACGTTCGCGTCGGCGACTGCGCCCGCATCACCGGTACCTCGCGCCTCAAGAACGGTACGATCTGCTCCAACCGCGAGGCTCCCGTTCTTTTGGGTTCCGGCGTCAAGTGCACCGACTTCATCATCGCCTCCGGCGTAGAGATCAGTGACTCGACGATCGTCGATAAGTGCTTCGTCGGTCAGGGTTGCATCTTCGACAAGCATTACTCCGCCGGCGACAGCCTCTTCTTCAGCAACTGTCAGGGGATGCACGGCGAGGCGGCCGCTATCTTCGCCGGCCCTTACACCGTGACGCACCATAAGTCGACGCTGCTCATCGCGGGTATGTTCTCGTTCCTGAATGCAGGTTCGGGTTCCAACCAGTCGAACCATATGTATAAACTCGGTCCGATCCATCAGGGGCTGGCCGAACGCGGTGCCAAGACTACGAGCGACTCTTACCTGCTCTGGCCGAGCCGTATCGGTGCCTTCTCACTCGTAATGGGACGCCACACGCATCACGCCGACACGGCCGATATGCCCTTCTCCTACCTCATCGAGAATCAGAGTGAGTCCTACCTCGTGCCCGGCGCTAACCTGCGTACCGTCGGTACGATCCGCGACGCGCAGAAATGGCCCAAACGCGACAACCGTCGCGACTCGCATAAGATCGACCGCATTAACTTCAACCTCCTCTCGCCGCACACCGTGCAGAAGATGTGGAAGGGACGCGAGATACTGAAGCAACTGATGAAGGATCATCCCTCCTACGACCTCTTTGAGTGGAATCACTGCAAGATACGCCGCTCGGCGCTCGAGCACGGTATCGAGTACTACACCTTGGGCATCACCAAGTTCCTCGGCAACTCGCTCATCTCGCGTCTCAATAAAGACGAATGGACCAAGGGCGAGAGCGTCGAGACCAACCTGCACCGTATCCTCAAGCCCGATAGCGAGATCGGTACGGGCGACTGGGTCGACCTGGCCGGACTGCTCGCTCCCCGCACCGAGGTGTCGCGCCTGATGGACGATATCGAGCACAACGACATGAGCTGGCAGGATATCGAGGCACGCTTCGGCGAACTGCACGCCAACTACTACTCCTACGAGTGGTCTTGGGCGGCGGAGAAACTGGCCGAACTGTGGAACTGTCCCGTGGAGGAAGCTTCGCTGCAGCAAGTACGCGATATGGTCACCTGCTGGCAGAAAGCCGTCGTAGACCTTGACCAAATGGTCTATGAGGATGCCAAGAAGGAGTTTGACCTCAACTCGCAGACCGGTTTCGGCGTGGACGGCAATGCCGAGCAACGGCAGGCCGACTTCCACAACGTACGCGGCTCCTTCGACGAGAACCCCTTCGTGCAAGCCGTCCTCGAACACATTGACCGCAAGACCCGCCTTGGCCAAGAAACCCTCGAGAAATTGAAATGAACGCGACACTGACGATATTAGGAGCGGGATCGGCGCTGCCGACTTGGCAGAACACGCCGGCCTGCCAGATACTGAACCTCGGCGATAAGTCGTTTATGATCGACTGCGGCGAGGGTGCCCAACTGACGATGCGCCAAATGGGAGTCAAAGTGTCGCGCCTCTACTCCATCTTTATCTCCCACCTGCACGGCGACCACTGCTTCGGGCTCATCGGACTCATCTCCACCTTCGATATGATGAATCGCACGCAGCCCCTGCATATCTACGCGCACGGTGATCTGGAGAAGACGCTGCGTCCGCTGCTTGACTATCACTGCCAGAACCTGCGCTACGAGCTCGTCTTCCACACCATCAACCCCCGTCACCGCGAGGTCGTCTTCTCCGACCGCACCGTCACCGTAGAGTCGATCCCGCTCAAGCACACCGTGCCTGCTTGCGGATTCCTCTTCTACGAACATCACCGCGACAGCGAACCCCGCAAGCGTTACGCCTACGTATCCGACACGATGTATACGGAGAAGATCATCGAGCAGATTCAGGGCGTAGATGTTCTCTTCCACGAGGCTACGTTTACCGACGAGTGGGAGAGCCGCTGTCAGGCTACGATGCACTCCACTGCGCGTCAGGCCGGTCGTATCGCACGCCTCGCCGAGGCCGGACGACTCATCATCGGACACTACTCCTCCCGCGAGAACGATCATAACGTCTTCCTCCGTGAGGCACTGGAGGAGTTCCCCGCTACCGAACTCGCTGTCGAACGTCAATCCTACGCCTTCTGATGGCCAAACCTTCCGTTCAATATGTCTGCTCCAACTGCGGTGCCAAAGCGCCGCAGCTCTTAGGCCGTTGCCCCGTCTGCGGGGAGTGGGGTACCTACGAGGAGGAGATCGAGGTAAAGGTGAAAGGTGAAAGGTTAAAGGTGAAAGGGGAAGCCGGCAAACCCGTGCGATTGCACGAAATAGAAGTGCAAGAGGACAGCCGTATCGATATGCAGTGTGCGGAACTCAACCGCGTACTCGGCGGCGGCCTCGTGCCCGGAAGCCTGGTGCTGCTCGGCGGCGAACCTGGTATCGGTAAGTCGACCCTCGCCCTGCAGGTGCTGATGCGGATGACCTCTCGCCGTACCCTCTATGCCTCGGGCGAGGAGAGCCTTCGTCAGCTCAAGTTGCGTGCCGAACGACTCGCCGGCAGTCCCGACAGCCTCTACCTCATCGCCGACACCTCGCTGGAGAATATTCTCGCTGAGACCACCGAACTTCAACCCGACCTCGTCGTCATCGACTCGATTCAGACGATCCAGACCGACGCCGTAGAGGCCACGATCGGTTCGCTGACCCAGGTCAAGGAGTGCGCCGCACGCATCCTGCAATATGCCAAGGAACGCAATATCCCCTTCCTCATCGTAGGTCATATCAATAAGGAGGGTTCGCTCGCCGGACCGAAGGTACTGGAACATATGGTCGACACCGTCCTCCAGTTCGAGGGCGACCAGCATTACCTCTACCGCATCCTCCGTGCGCAGAAGAACCGCTTCGGTTCGACCTCCGAGATCGGTATCTTCTCGATGCAGAACGACGGGCTCCGTGAGGTAAGTAATCCCTCCGAGCTCTTGCTCTCCACGCAGCGCGACGGACTCAGCGGTATCGCGATCGCGGCCGCCGTAGAGGGCGTACGTCCGCTGCTCATCGAGGTGCAGGCGCTCGTGTCATCTGCCGCCTACGGCACCCCCCAGCGTTCGTCCACAGGCTTCGATGCACGCCGGCTCAATATGCTGCTCGCCGTGCTGGAGAAACGCGTCGGATTCAAGCTGCTGCAGAAGGATGTCTTCCTCAATATCGCAGGCGGACTGCGTGTCAACGACCCCGCAATCGACCTCGCCGTGCTCGCGGCCGTCCTCTCGTCTAATATGGACATCGCCCTCGATGCCTCCACCTGCCTCACCGGCGAAGTGGGCCTCGCAGGCGAGATACGTCCCGTCAACCGGATCGACCAACGAATCCGGGAAGCCGAGAAACTCGGCTTCCGACGTATCCTGATTCCGGCCGCTCAGGCCTATCAGAAAGAGGGATTACATATCGAAGTGCAGGCGGTCAAGAAGGTCACCGATGCGTTCCGGCTGCTCTTCAAGCAGTAACGCCCGCTCGCGTGCGCGTACGATAGAGTAAGGTACGCGCGTACGGCGAATCTCAGCTTCGTATCTGCGGAACAGCTCCTCCCGTATATCCCCGTTCTCGCGAACGGGGTCTTCTTTCCACGCGATATCGGGGTAGAGTAGCAGGTATCTGTCCATCGGATAGGCCTTTATCGCCTCGTCGATCCACGCGGGGCAGGAGCCGTACTTATGCATGAGCCACACTTTCGTGATGATCATTTCGGTATCGAAGATGACATCGCCCGCATAGGGATAGCGTAGCTCGTCCAGTTGGTGACGGGCAATCGATAGGACATCGTCGTACGTGTACTCGCGCCCCAACTGCTCCACATACCCGCGGGCGTACTCCGCTACCCACGTAGCACCGCACCGCGCCGCCAAATGCCGTGCCAAGGTCGTCTTACCCGTACTCTCCGGACCTATAATTGCCAATCTCATCGCGTTAGCATAATTTTAATGTTCAATCCGACGTTGTCCGCCTTGACGGGGTAGGACGACGAGATAAGCGGAATAGTTCCCTGGTGGTCGTAGAAGAGTTGCAGGTTGATCTTCTGCGACAGCACGTAGTCGGCCGAGATCTTCAGCGTGAACACCTTATTGCCGTTCGAGGCCTGCGTCAGGTCTTCCTCCACCTTTCTCAGCAGTGTCATAATATTCTTATACGATACATCGACGTTGAGTTTCAGATCGTTCGACACCTTCTTCTGTCCGCCGTTCTTGGTCTTGGCGGTGAAGCTCAGATCCTTGATGGTATAGCCGGCGCCGATGACGAACTCGTTGGTGTGACCTTCGGTGAGTTGCACGGAGGTGATGTTCATCGTCAGGTTCCTTTGCTTGCGGTACTCAAACTTGAGCATCAGCGAGTTCTTCATCGTCATGTTCAGTCCGATCAGCGGTGAGAACGCCTCGGTGATGCTGATCGATGCGATGTCGTACGACGACGAGGGCACGGGGTTGCCGCTCACTACGTCGCGGGTGAAACCGATCGTGGGATCGTTTTTGTCGGCGCTCATCCAGGTGGAGAAGGTGCCGTACGAACCGATGGCGTACTTACAGGTGTAGGCGTGCGTGAGGTTGACCGACTTAAAGTGGTCCTTGATCCACGGCAAGCGTCCCAAGCCGTCGAAGGTCACGTTCCAGTTCGGCAGTGCCTGCAAGAGGCCCAGGAACGGATTATAGTTCGCCTTGTTGATATCTCTGCCGAGGTAGGTCGCCAGGAAGGCGGGCACCAGCACATCGGCCGAGTTACGGCTCACGCCTCCGTTGGCGGCGTTGTACTTCTGTCCCTGCAGTCCTACGGGGATGAATCCGCCGACAGGGTACGATACGTTCTCGTAGCGTTGCTGTACGCGCTGTCGCATGATATCGCGGTTCTCGAGGAAGGTGACGAAGTCATTGGAGTGGAAGTTGGTCTCCGCGTCGCCGATCTTGGTAAAGGCGGTCGTCAGCGCGAGCGTCGTGATATTAAACGAACCCGTGCGGTTGTACTGCATCTGGTCGTAGCTGTAGATGACCGACGTGCTCTCTGCCTCGTAACGCTTACCGTTGAGCTGGATCTTGAATCCCGGGAAGGGCTCGAGCGATACCTTATAGTCGAAGTCGGCCGTGCGCGCCGAGAGGGCGGGTTGGACGATCGAGTCCGAACCCGACAACCAGCCGCGTGACTTGGCTTTGTCGATAAACGAGTCGTCGAATACGCCGAAGGCGAAGTCAAAGCCCGGTGCGTAGTAGCCGTCGATGCGTTTCTGTCCCATGAATCCTACCAAGGGCTGGAAGCCCGGCACGGTCATCGAGTTGGTCGCACGGTAGGTCACCTGCACGCGGCGTATCATCGTACCGAAGTAGGCGGCAAAATCCATCGCCTTCTCCGCCGGCGTGCGTTGGTTCGGGTCGCGCGTCGTGATAGCAATCACGGCACCCTTCACATTGGTCTTGGTCGTCACGGTGATCTTGGCGTTGCCGGCGGGTGCGAACTTAAAGGGCACACTCTTGCCCGCGCTGTCCGTCACGGTCACGATCAGCGTCTCCGATCCCAGCCGGTGGTTGATCTCGGCAGGCGTATTGGCCGTGAGGTCCACGGTCTGCGAGTAGTTCTTGGGCTTGAAGGGACGCGTGTTCTTGCGGGCCGACATGCGTTGGTTCAAGCTCTTCCAGTACTTCGACTTGCCGTACAGGGTCTCCAGGTTGAGCTGTCCGTCGGCCTGCCATGCACGCGTGGACGAGACGGTGTTACCCAAGTTGGTCGTGGCGTTGGCGGCCTGCACGGTACGGTTCCAGGTGTAGGTAGCGTTGTACGACGCATTCACCGACAGCGCCTCCAGGTACGGCACGCGGTTGAACGGCACGTTCCACGACGCGGTGAACACCTGCGAGTAGGTGTACGGCGTACCCCAAGTCTTCATCGAGCGCTTGATGGTATCTTTCCAGGCCTCGTATACGTCGTTCGTCATGCTATAGTCGCGGATGATCTCCGGCGTGTAGTAACCCTCGTCTACGGTCGAGTTCATTGCCGTCTGGAAGGTGAACTTCATGTTTTTCGTCAGATCGTACTTGAAGTCGAAGTTACGATCCCAGGTGAAGTCCTTGGAGAAGGTGATGTCGAGTTTGTCCGTTCCCTCACCGGTAGGCTGGTTGAAGTCGCGCATCTTCAGGTGCGTGAACGTTCGCCGCATGTTGGTATTGAATCCCCACGACTGCGGCAGGTAGAAGATATTGAATTCGCTCAGTGCCTTCACGTTCTTCACCTTCTCCACTTTCTTAAACGGCTCCCAGGGCTTGGGGTTGAAGTTAAAGGAGTATTGGAACGATCCCCTGTGCTCCGTGCTGCGGTCTTGCTCCAGTTCGGGCGAGTGCAACCGCTGGTCGTTGTACGAGGCGGAGATGGAGAAGTTGGCCGGGTCGTAGAACATATCCTGCTTCTTGGAGTGGATATCCACTTTCATGTTGGTCACCGAGAACGAGGTAGCCTGTTGCACGGTGTTCGACATCGTCTTGACGGAGTCTTTCTCGGCCTTGGTCTGGTAGGTCTCGAGGTTATCCTTGAGGCGTACGTCGGTGTCGAGCGGGTCGTACAGCGGCGAGCGCGTCTCGTTGGAATAGCTGGCGTAGAGCGGTATATGCAGGCGGGCTTTTTCGGGGAAGAGTCGTCCTAACTCGAGGGCCGCGCTGACGGCTACCTGGTAGTAGTCCTCCATATTGCGGCTCAGCACATTGCTCTCGATACTTCCGTAGCCGGCTGTCTCGATGTGGCCTGCTACGTTCACTTGCGCGATATCGCTGATGCCGAGTGCGGCATTGGCCATCGCGGCCACACCGCCCGACTCGTTGTATTCGCTCAGTCTCAGCTCGTTGACCCACACCTCACCGTTCACGCCATCCGACTGATGCCGGCCGCGGTTGCGTACACCGATCAGTATATTATCCACTTCCTCCAGGGTCGGATTACCCATTACGGTGATCTTATTGTCGGGGAAGCCGTTGTCGGTGTCGTAGACCACGTAGGGTATCGTATTGCCTACGTTCTGATCGCCGCTGCGCTTCGCGTAGTTACGGTCGTTCTTGGCCTTCGTCAGCGCGCTCAGCAGTATGTCAAACGAGTTCTCGTCCGGCCAGACGATTTGCCGGTCGTTCTGGTTGTCGTTGTTATAGACACCTGCCGGCGTCAGCTTCAGCGGTACCTCGTATTCGTAGTAGTTATTGACCATGTCGCTACCCAGTCTTATGAAGCAACTCAGGTCGCCGTCCTCGATCGGCGTTGCGTCGTTGGCATTGGCCTCGCAGTGTACGAACATCTGCAGGCGCTTGTAGTTACGCATATCGAAGGTGGTCTTCTTATACACGGCGCGGGCGTCGTTATAGAGCAAGTTATGCACGCGGATGACCATCGACTGCTCGTTCTGCGCGATGAGCTGAGCCTGCCCGGGGTCGGTCTGACGCGACAGTCCCGGCGGCAAGATGTAGTTCACCGGCTGACGGCTGCCGTTCTCCTCGATGCTCACAGCCTGCAGATCAAACGAGGCGTTGTTGAGCGAGGGTAGGTTGCAGCGGTTGGTGAGGGAGTCCTTCCGCAGACCCTTCGTGTAGCTGCGCCAGTCGCCGCGTACCAGATCCAGCGTTGCCAGACGGATATGCGTCTCGTCGGCGCAGCCCGTCATGTACATGCGCATGAACCGTATCGACTTGAAGTTACGGATCGAACCTACCTTCTTCGCGATCGAGTCGTTGTGAATAGGTATCTTAAACTGGTACCACTTCACTTGTGTCTGCTCGCCGTTCTTGAGCGTCACGCTGGAGATCATCTCCTCGGCGATGCACTGGTTGCCTACGTACAGGTCTTCCGGACGCAGGCTGACGTGGAACTCGTAGTATTTCTCGTACTCATTGAGCGTGTTATCCTTGTTGATATCCTCGATATCAGGCGTCAGGGTGGAGGCGCGACCGTAGTCCGAACCCGCGCTCGACTCCGGCGAGTTGCCCTCCGTACCGTTGTAGCGCTTGTAGCGCACCAGGATTGGCGTCTCCTGCTGGTCGTAGTCCTCGCCGCGGTAGTAGTGGAAGTTATCGCCGCCCGGGTCGTTGAAGGGCGAGAAGGGGTCGGCGTTCCATCTTGCAATCACATCGGGGTCGGTCACGATCGTCCTTAGCGAATCCACATAGTCGCCGTACGGCCGCTTGCCGTCGTAGCTGTAGGTGTACTCCATCTCCGTACTCAGACCGTTCAGACCTACGTCTTGTTTCTCTCTCGCACCCGCCTCGTTGGAGAAAGCGATCGTCGTCGAGGTCGTGCGAGGCACGCGGCCCCAAATGGTTCCCTCGACTGTGCTCTCGTCTTCGTTGAGCGGCAGACCGTGCTCAAAGCTCTTCTTTCCGTCGCGCAGTATATCCTCGCTGATATCGCCGAGGTCGATGTACAGGTCACCGCCGTCGAAGCCCTCGTAGTTGGTCAGCTGCGGATCCATCAGCCAGAACTCCAGGTACTCGATATTGGCTTTCTCAAAGTCGGTGTTGTCCAGCTTGCGCATCATACCGCCCCACCGCTGGCGCGGGTTGGTCAGCTCTCCCTGACTGTTGATCTCGCTCGCCGAGATATTGTACGGACCGCGTTCCTTGGGGTAGAAACTCAGATTCAGGATCGTCATTCGCGTATCCTCGTTGGCCAGCACCTCCTTATTGGGATAGATCTCCTGCTGATAGACGATACGCGTGCGGTGGTCCGACATCAGGTTCGGATCGTCCTTGATATGCTTCGGCGTATTGGTCTGCGGGTGACCGAAGATCGGGTCCACGGTGTACCAGCACAGCAGCGCCCTGTTCCTGTTGTAGGCCGCTACGTTGCTCTTCTGTCCGTCCGCCAGGAACGGCCGCTTCGCGTCGATAGCGCTGCCGTTCGGTACGGTAGGCGTCGAACTCAGCTGCCAGTAACCCGGGTAATGCACGTCTATCGACGTCTTGGTGTTCTCAAAGTCATCGATATACGCCGTTCCGAGTTTGCCCACCTCGCGGGTGTGACCGGGTACCAGTTGCGCAAACTCAGCGCTGATCTGGAACGTACTCGGCGCCTTGGCATCGATCCACGGGATCTGATCTATGGCGTTCGACAACCACTGCATCTCCGTCCTGTAGTTGAGGTTCAACCCCCACACCAGGTTCGACAGAGGCTCGCTACCCGAGTTGACCTTCGTCGTCAATGCCTTCTCATGCAGGTACATCAGCGATCCGCCGATCATGAAGTCCTTATTGAACTGATACTCCAAATGCGTGCCGTACAATCCCTTACGCTGCATCGAGAACGTAGATTGGTTCTCCAACTTCACTTGCACGTTCGTGCCGCTCTCCAATATGCTCTGGTTCAGTATCGTCACAACTCCCATTGCATAGTCCACGGTGTAATCCACGTTCTCCGTCAGCGTCGCGCCGCCGGCCGTCACCGTCACGCTTCCGCGCGGCACGTTCATCGCATTGAGTCGTATCTCGCTGCCGTTCGTGCCTTTGTAGCGACCTTTCAGGCGGAACTTGTTCTTCTCCGACATCTCCTGCGCTACGATCAGCGTCGAGTCGTACAGCTCCTGGAAGCAGTACTTATCCGCCAGACTCTTGTCCGAACCCAATTTCTGCGCCAGATAGCTGCCGAAGGGCTCCAGCACGGGGAAGATGATGCGTCCCGATGACGACAGAGCCGTGTAGCCCTCTATGTAGTCGAAGCGTCCGTCGGGGTTCGGGTTATTCTTGCTGTCCAATCGGTCGAGTCCCAATACGCGCAGCAGCTGCGTACCCTTCACCGGACCCTCCGGCAGGTACTGCAATGTCGTACCGATCGAGTCGTTGCGGTACATGACGTACAATTCGAATTTATCGCTCGACATCGTGCTGGCACCTAAGTTGTAGATGTTTTTCATCATCAGGTCCCACGTGCCGTACTTATCCGTCGGACGAGCCGCATTATAGCCGTGCGGGGCGTTGTTGGAACTGCGTAGCAGTTTCAGTATCAGCGTCGGAGCCTTGGCACGCTGCGTCGTGCTGTCGGTGATGTCCGTGGAGAACTCACCTACCTGGTACACCTGACCGCCTGCCGTATATTCGTACGCTACGGCCAGCACCTCGTCCTGATTCAGCGCCGTCTTCAGGCTGATATATCCCAATGCGGAGTTGAGGCTGTACTCGCCGCTGTTCAGCATCCTCGCGGACTCCACTTTCTCGTAGTCCTCGCCGCCGACTATCCCCCAACTGCTCTCCATCGACTGCAGGTAGGCATTCACCTGTTGCAGGTCGCGTACCTCCGGTACGTCCTTGATCTGGTCGTAGAGCGTGTTGGCGCGGTTGTCCGGACGCGGATAGCCCGTCGTGGTGAAGGCCGTATTGCCGTGTATATGCTTGCTGCTGTTCTCTCCTAAGTCGGAGAAGGCAACTAAGTTTCGCGCCTGCTCGTAGTTACCGCGTTTATTGGTGACCCACACCTCTATTCGGTTGATCGTCACGCCGCTCGCTACGTACGGCAGCGACTCCATCGACTTCTCGTAGCTGTCGCGGAAGAAATAGCCCAGGAAGAAGTGCTTGTTCTCGTCGTACTGGTCGGCCTCGATCTCAAATTTGGTCATCTGCGCACCGCCCTCGCTGCCTACCGTCTGCGCCTCGCTGTTCTGCTGCGAGATAAGCGCCTGCACCTTCAGTTTGCCGAACTTCAGATCGGCCTTCACGCCAAACAAGGCCTGACTGCCGCGTATAAGCGAGGAGTTCAAATCGAGACTCACATTTCCCGCCTCGATCGACTGCAGTATATCGTCCTCCTGACCCTTGTACGAGAGCTTGATATTCTGTTGGTCAAAGCTGAACGAGGCCTCGGTGTTGTACGCCAGGTTGAACTTCAACTTCTGACCCACGCTTCCCTGTACGTTGGCCTGAATCTTCTCGTCGAAGTCGAAGATATTGTTATTCCTGGCCCTTTCCGTGAGCGAGGGGTTGTCCACAAACTGATGCTTGAAGCCGAACAATAGCTCCGCGCTTCCTTGCAACTTCAGCTGCACGCCGCCGGGACCAAAGATCTTATCCGCCGGGCCGATATTGAATTTCATGTCCGTGATATCGAACTTCTTCTCGTTGTCGTGCTCCACCTCGCTCAGCTTCTGCTGGCGGTATTTCTGCATCAACTGCTGCTCTGAGTACTGCTTGTACTCGCTCTCCGTCATCATATACGGCGTCACTACGTCCACATCGCCCATTTTTGTGCGCAGCACATAGTAGCCCGTCAGCGGATCGTACTCCACCGTCGTCTGCATATTATCCGGCTGCTCCAGGTCGAGGTTCGTCTTCGGCTGGGACAACTGGTCGTAGTTATCCATCTCGTATCCGCTACGTGGATGCTCGATCATCTGTCCTTGCGGCTCCACATGCACGCTGTCGCCTTCTACCACCTGAGCTCGCGCGCCCGCGCAGAACACCAACAGCACCAATACTATGATATATCGAATTCTCTGCAAATCTTAAATTTTAAATTTTAAATCCTTCGTTATCTCGTGCGGCCGGATTTTTTTTACGGTATCCCGTTATCCCGGTATCCCGTTATCCCGAACGGCCGCTGTCGTTATCCCGTTATCCCGGTATCCCGTTATCCCGAACGGCCGCTGTCGATATCTCGAGACCTCGAGACCTCGAGATCTCGTTATTCCGAACGGCCGCTGTCGTTATCTCGTTATCCCTTTCCATCATTACATCATTCCATCATTCCATCATTGATTATAGTATCTTCAGCGCCTCCTTTATCACCGCCTCTACATGTGCCCCCGGATTCGCCTTCAGGATCTTATCCACGGCCTTACTGCTGGCTGCGGCTGCGAATCCCAACATCGTCAGCGCGCTTACCGCCTCCTCCTTGATCGGGTTCGTCTCCGGCGCAAACAGCACATCGGCCGGCATCACTTTGCCTCCGCCTTCTTCGCCCAACTCGATCTTCAGCACCTTATCCTTCAGGTCCACGATGATGCGCTGCGCCGTCTTCGGACCGAGGCCTTTCACCTGACCCAATGCCCGTACGTTGCCCGTAGCGATGATCTGCCTCAGCTCTGCCGCTGTATAGGCAGATAGGATCATCCGAGCCGTGTTGGCTCCGATGCCGCTTACCGATATCAACTGACGGAAGATCTCCCGCTCGCCTTTGCTCCCGAATCCGAACAATCGGTGCGAGTCTTCCGCGATGATCTCCTCTACGTAGAGCTTTACCTCCTCCTTATCCAATAGCGCCGAGTACGTAGGCAGCGCGATATGAATCTCATATCCCACGCCTGCCGCCTCCACGATCGCCGTCGTCGGCATCAGCTCCGTCATCTTTCCACGAATATATTCTATCATTCAAATATCAATTATCAAAATATCAATTGTCAATTATCAATTATCAACTGTTTCCGTGCGCACGAAAAAGCCCGCAAAGATACTGCTTTTTTCTGACATATGCAAACTTTTCCCCAAGAAAATTCATTTTGCTCCCCAAATGATGCTTTTTTACCCTCTTTCGTTATCCCGTTATCCCGTCATCCTGTGGGTTCTGCTCTC
The DNA here is from genome assembly GCA_946404495.1 of uncultured Bacteroidales bacterium. Taxonomy (GTDB): domain Bacteria; phylum Bacteroidota; class Bacteroidia; order Bacteroidales; family Paludibacteraceae; genus Colicola. The sequence goes on along the minus strand of CAMJDT010000001.1, from coordinate 72,299 downwards.
GCCGCTAACTCGGCGAGCATCATTGTGCACTTTGGCGGTATGATTACCGCCATCACCCGCTGTGAGGCGTTCCATTTGGCGGCATTTTTGCCGCCATTACCTGCTGTGGGTTCCGCTCTCGCCGCTAACTCGGCGAGCACTGTTATCCCGTTATCTCGTTATCCCGTACGGCCGCTGTCGACACCTCGAGATCTCGTAACTTCGATATCTCGACATCTCGTTATCCCGCGAACCCCCTTTTTACGGCCTTTTTCGCCGAAAATTACGTAAACGACACGTAAACGACACGTAAACGAGACGTAAACGACACGTAGTCGACACGTACTCGGTGGCCTCCTTTCCCCTTCCATTTTCGATCCGGTTGCCCCGGCTCCCCGTAGAGACGGCATTCCTTGCCGTCTCTCTTCGGTATCCCGTTATCCCGTCATCCTGTGGGTTCTGCTCTCGCCGTGCCGGGGTCCCCGATAAATCTGCTGATTTATGGGGTCGTCTTTAACTCGGCGAGCATCATTGTGCACTTTGGCGGTATGATTACCGCCATCACCCGCTGTGAGGCGTTCCATTTGGCGGCATTTTTGCCGCCATTACCTGCTGTGGGTTCTGCTCTCGCCGCTCCGGGGTCCCCGATAAATCTGTCGATTTATGGGGTCGTCTTTAACTCGGCGAGCACTGTTATCTCGTTATCCCGTAATAAAATGCGGCCCCGACCGCTCTCCGAGGTAAAAAAAAGTACCTGGGGGGGGGTAAAATTCATATTTTTTTTGCAAAAAAATTTGCATATGTCAAAAAAAAGCCGTAACTTTGCACTCCGTTACGAATAAAGAAAATGAATACATCGGAAAATTGTACTATTAAAACCCAAAATAGGTTCCGCAAGTTTATTTTCGACTACGGAAATCTGATTTTGTTCGGATTTTTGCTTACGGGCGTAGTGATAGCGAGTCACATCCTCTCCCGCCTCATTCCCGTAGACACGTTTGAGAACCTCATCAGCCCGCTTTTTCACACGGCCTTTTTTGTGGTATCCGTCGTAGGAGCGATACTCGTTTTTCGGCACTCCTATGATATACCCGCGCGTAAAGCATTTGCCCGCTCGCTCGTGTGGTGGGCGGTATTGGAGTTCGTCTTCTTCACGCTGGAGAAGGGATTTGGTATATCGACTATCGTCTCCGGCGTCCAAACGATTACTTCTTTGGATATGGTAGTGCGCAATGTGTTTGCCATCCTCCTTTTGGCCTATCCGATGGAGGTGCTCTATCCCAAATGGCTGAAATGGTGGAGGGGACTCCTGCTGGTGCTGCCTGCGTTCCTGATTTGGGCGCTGGACAAATGGTCGGAGGTCGACTTGCGCGCGCTGTTGATCGTCTATCCCCTCATCATCGCCGGTATCCTCTTTGCGCATATCCGCGTCTACCAAGAGCGCTGCGAGGACTACTACTCCTCGCTGGAGAACAGCGCCATGAAATGGATCGATATCTACCTCATGAGTCTCATCGTCATCGGCTTCTCGTATTTCTACCTCTGCTTCTCCTCGCACCCCACGCGCCTCTTTACCCAACAATGGCTCATCTTGGCTATCCTGATCTACAATATCCTGCAGATCGTCTGCCGTAAGGCGCCTTGGCGGGAAACGAACGACGTTGAGGTTGAAGTGGAGCCAAAGGAGCAAGATCAGCATTTCCTGGAGTCGAAAGCACGCCTCGAGGCCTGGATGGATAAGGAGAAACCGTATCTGAACAAAGATTTCTGCCTCGTGGATCTGATGGAGGTGCTGCCTATGAATCGCACCTATCTCTCCAAATTTATCAATATGGAGTACGGCTGCTCGTTCTATCAGTTCGTCACCGACTACCGCATCCGCGAGGCAAAGCGACTCATGGAAGAGAACCCCACTATGCAGCTCCAGGAGGTGGCCGATCGCTCCGGATTCTCGTCGCCGACCGTGTTCGGTCGCATCTTCCGTCGCGAGACCGGAATGACCCCTACGGACTGGATTTCGCGATAGATAATTCGTAAAAGTCCATTCGATAATTCGTAAAAATACAGTTTACAATTCGTAAAAAAAATTACAATACGTAAACCGTTTAGACTCTTCGTCAGTATTTGACGCTATTTTCTCAACTCTCGCACAAAAAGGCATGTACACTATTGTGTATGTGCCTAAAATGTAGTACCTTTGCAGCCGATTTTGAAACCAAAAATCAGAACAAGATGAAGAAATTTGACGCTCAGAGAGGGCAATCGGCCCGCATGAACGGCACGCAGACCGGCGAAACACTTCGCTCTATCTTTTGTGTGCTGCTGATGGCTGTATGCCTCCCTCTCGGAGCACAAAATAGCGATACTACCTCCGTCTCCTCCGAGGCGGATACAATGCGTCATGAGGTGGTTGCCCTCAAGAACAACCTCCTCTACGATGCGATCCTGACGCCGAATCTGCAGCTCGAGTTCCGCCTGACGGATAAATGGACGCTGGAGCTCGGCGCCGGATTCAATCCCTTCCCCCTCAACGACGAGAAGTTCCCCAAATGGCGCCACGTCTCGGCGACGATTCAGCCTAAGTACTGGTTCTGCCACGCCTTCAATCGTGACTTCATCGCCTTCAACGTCTCTTACGCCCACTTCAACGTAGCGGGTAGCGCATATCCGATAGGTTGGATGTACCCAAGCGTGAAGACCAACCGCTACCAAGGCGATGCCGCTATGATCGGTCTGAGCTACGGCTGGCATTTCGCCATCTCGCCGCATTTCTCCATCGAACTGGAGATCGGTGCCGAGGGCGGCTATGCCTGGTTTGACCAGTTTGAGTGCCAGCATTGCGGCAAGAAGACCGATACCGGCGGCGGCTGGTTCGGCCTGCCGAAAGCCGGTATCAGCCTCGTCGTACCCCTCGGTGGTGACAAGGCTTCCCTCGCTCGCCGCTGCGACTGTGAGAAAGAGCAACCCGTCGATACCCTCGTGCCCGAACCCGTGGATACGCTCATGCGCGAACCTATTGATACGATTATACCGCAGCCGATTGATACAATCGTTCCCGAACCGATTGATACCATCGTTCCCGAACCGATCGATACAATTGTGCCTGTGATCGTGGATACCATCGTTCCCGAACCGATCGATACCATCGTTCCCGAACCGGTAGATACCGTCATACCCGAACCCGCTCCTCGTTACGAGGCCGAGAGCCGCGAGATTAAGCGCCTCCGCAACCGTCTGCTGCGCCGTGAAGACGAGTACATCCCGTACACCACCGATATGGCCCTCAGCGCCGACGAACGGAATGTCTTCCTCTTCTTCGAGGTGAATGTGACGAAGATGGATCGCTCGTTCCTCAGTAACGACCGCCTGATGGATAGCATCATGTTTGTACTGGGTGAGGCGTTGAAGGATACGACGCTGCGCATCACGCGTATCCAGATCGTCGGCTATGCATCCTTCGACGGACGCCGTGCTTACAACTCGCAGCTGGCTGCCGGTCGTGCCAACACCATTAAGGAGTACGTACAGTCGAACTTCGGCCTCAGCGACAGCATCTTCAGCGTCTGCAACGGTGAGGAGGGCTGGACAGAGCTCAAGTACCGCTTGCAGCAGGTAGAGTTCGAAGGCCGTGATGAGGTGATTGCTATCATAGATAGCGAGCCCGATCCGGATGTGCGCGAGGCGAAGATCAAACAGCTGCACGGCGGCGCTACCTACCGCTACATGCGCGATCAACTGCGGACGATCATGCGTAACTTGGGATGCATCACGATCTACTATGAGGAAATTGAAAGGTGAAAGGTGAAAATTGAAAGGAAATAGAAACAAACAATTAACAACAATATTAACCAAAACAAACAAAATGTTTTTTATGAAAAAGATTACAACAATGGCTTACGTGGCAGCACTTGCTCTCGTAAGCACAGCAGGATTAACTTCCTGTAGCAACGACGAACCGGAAGGCAACTATTCGGGTGAAACGGTAAAAACACAATTTGCCATCACTCTGCCTGATGAGGCTACCGCCGGTATCGGAATGAACCGGATGTCCAGCACTACTGTTCAGGCTACCGGTTTTGCTGACTTCCAGGGTATCAATGGTATTACTTTGATTCCATTTGCCAAGCAAACAGCTTCTATTTTAGGTAGTGATACACGTCTTGGTAATAACATTACTTTGGCTGATCCTGTATTGAAAGCAGAACTTGGAACCAACTCTAAGGCTAAGGTTTACGAGAATGTATCGATTCCCCTGTCAACGGCATCGTTCTTGTTCTATGGTAAGTCGGCTCAATTGCCTGCAACCCCTTCTGCAAGTGATAAGTTTGCTGCAGGCTCGCTGATTCCCGCTAACCTGACGGCAAATACTCCTGCATCAATTACCTTCTCACTGGAGCAAATCAAGAGTGACGCTATGTCTCTTTATGGTAGCAGTGCAGAAGCTGATCGACTGATGACCTATCTGTCAAGTATTGCTTGTGCAAGTGATGGAGAGACAACACCGAAACTTTGGTACGAATATACCGCCGGTGATGATGCTGCCATCAAGGCTATGTTCGACACCTATACTTCGATGCACGGCCTCTCGTCATTTGAGGTAGAGCGCGTTCTTACGGATCTCTATGTCTCGCTGAAACCGCTGTCTTCTCCGATTGCAACGGGTATTAAAAATGCGATTAAAAATGCCACTTATGTAAATGTCGAAAAAGTAACTGATAAGGATAGTGTAATCCTTGTTGCTGCTCTTAATAACTTCCCGGGACAATATAATCTCCCGGTTGGTTCGTTTGATATGAAATGGGATGGCGGTACGCATAAGTTCGTAGTAGGTGACTTCGATAATATGGCAACTCCGGATAAATACGTATTCCCGGCTCAATTGTGGTACTATGCGAACTCCCTGATTAAGACCTCGAATACCTCGAAGCAGACGATGTATGATAATAGCAACGACTGGGCTACCATCTTGGCTGCTCACACCGATGCTGCTGCAGTTAATACGCGTACACGTGCCGTTGCTATTGCTAGTCCTATCCAATATGCAGTAGCTCGTTTGGATGTAGCTGTTCAACTTGCAACATCTTCATTGGTAGATAATAGTGAAACGGTTGTAGGTATTGCTACTAATGTTACAGCTCCTGTTGGCGGATTCCCCGTAACGGCAGTATTGGTCGGTGGACAACAGCAAGTTAAGTTTGACTTCACCACCAATGGTGGAACTGAATATACCATCTACGATAATGCAGTTCCTGCTGGAATGAAAGCTAATATTGGAAGTCTTTCTGCAACCAATTATACAATGGTTTTGGAAAATGGTACCGGTGATGTAAATATTGCGGTCGAAATGGTGAATACTACTGATGTTGACTTCTATGGTCATGGCGGCCAATTGATCCCGAAAGGTGGTAAGTTCTATGTAATTGCTAAACTCATTGCAGATGATGCTACTGAGACGAGTAAGCATGTATTCAAGCAGGACTTTAAGACGATTGCTAACTTGACTCTTCAAAACCTCAAGTATGCCTACAATGAGATTCCTGACCTGCGTACCCCGCAATTGGAGCTCGGCTTCTCGGTAGACCTGAGTTGGCAGAGTGGTCATACATATAATATTGATTTTGAAAACGATCCTCTTCCCTAATTCACGTAATAGTTGAATCGTAAGCAACTAATAGTATTACTACTAATCCTTACCGTAGGATCGACGGGTTGTCGTCTCATTGACGACGACCTGTCGAACTGCGGCACGGATTACATGATGCACTATTCGATGCGCATCGTTGCCGACATCACCTTGACCATCGATGAGAAACTCTCCTCAGAACTGGAGCGGCCCTTTGCCGATACCCTCAAGAGTTGGCTCTCACCGATGTTTTCCGGCACGGCGCACGACTTGTGCATGAACTTCTACGCCTTGGACAATGAGCAGGAACTCCGCCATCAGACCAAGGAGATCATCAATGCGTCGAGTAAGACCTATACCCTCTACCTCCCGCGCGAGGACTATATGCACCTCGCGATAGCCAATGCCGCCCAAGACGAGTATATAGGTATCGAGGGCGATGGATACGCGGCCTCCCTGCGGCTCGAGCAGCACGCGCACGACACTGTGCCTACGCACCGGATCGCGCAGTTTACCGCCCGACTCGAGATGCATATGTCCGATACCAGCATCACCGAGTACAACGTCCACCTCTATACCGTAAGCTCCGCGGTTGCGCTCATCGTAACGCAGCACCCGGCGACGATGCCTCCCTTAGACATGTTCGTAGCGGGTATGGCCACGGGCTTTGAGATACGCGATAGTGTCTATACCTACGACCGCAACTCACTCATTCGTGCCGAACGCATTACAGACCGGTGCTACGGCGCCGTCACGCTGCCCTCCCGCGGGAGCAAGCCGAGCGCAGGCCCGATGCACGAGAAACAGATGACCGAATACTGGAGCGTGCGCGTATATGCGCACCTCGCTGACGGAACCACTACCGAAACTATCCTCTCTGTCGATACCCCCCTGGATGCGGGTAAGATAGAGATCATCAAAGTACAGCTCAACGACGACGGCTCCCTCACCCCCGTGGAAACCACCCACATCGGAGCCAGCGTCACCCTCGACTGGAAAGAGGGAAATCAATACGATATCGATATTTGATATCGAAACCTCGAAATGACGTAATAACGAAATGACGTCATAACGAAATAACTTAAAATTGAGAATGCTACGTAGAGTTCGTCTCTATATAATATATATAATAGGTGTATTGCTTGCAGGGTGCACGTCCGAACCTGAAATGCAGGTCTCGTTCCCTATCTCTATCTGTCTGCCGGCAGAGGAGATCCACACACCTATGAACCGCCTCCCCGGCGACCCGGGAACTACCGAACAGTTCCTCCTGCCTAACTATATCTATATCTTCATCGTCAAGCAGAAACCCGACGAATCGTGGGTCATTCAGCAGACGATAACGGACGTCCTCACGGATGAAGACTGGGAGAAGACGCACTATGTCGGTCTGCTCCCAACGATGGGAGACTCTATCTACCGCTATACCAAGGAGCTGAACCTCTTATCCAATCCTGGCGAAAAGTTCCACGGCCACGTCTATATCATCGCCTCGCCCGCTGCGCTTACCTTCACGCCGATTACAGATATAGCGACTATATCGACCGAAGCGCAACTCTTGAACGAGAAATTCGATACCAACGGCGAGATGCAGGCTGCGCTGCCGCACATCTACTCCACACCGTATAACTTAAAGGTGGACGACCAATACTACGGTTTCTTCTCGTTCATCAATCAGAAGGTGCCGCACCTAAACCTCCTCCTCTACCACGTCGCCGCCAAGGTGGATATCAAGTGGTACGTGCCGGAGGATAAGCGCATCGACCGCGAGACGCCCGACAACGGCATCCGCCTTACCTATATGAAGGCGGTCAACCTCTTCGACGGCTATGCCTACTGCTTCCGTCCGATGGAGGACACCGTCACCTCGATGCTGACTGCTGGTCACTCCATCCTTATCAATGACAACAACGAGGGCCTCTGGTGGGAGGGTAGGGATTACTTCTATACGATCCCTTACATTGTGGAGGACTCCCCCGACTATTTTTATTTCCCGCTGCAGATGCTTCTCTGCACCAACGGCACCGACCCTGCCAATGCCTACAAGGCTACGCTGAACCTGCATATAGACCACACATCGCCCTTTGTGCCGTGGCTGCGCGCAGACTTTAATATCAATAGCAAACTCGCCCCTAACGGCTCATCGACCCAAGATGTAAACTGGCAATGAAAGACCTAAGATACATAGTACGAATCCTCACGGTGCTGCTGCTCCTGCTGACCGCTCACCTCGCTCCTATCCTCGCCCAGACGGATACGATTCGCTATGTCAGTACCTCGGGTGCCTACAACAACGACGGTAGGTCGTGGGCCACGGCCAAGAACCGCGTGCAGGACGCTATCAACGACCTGTATGAGTACATGAATACCTACCATCTTACCTCCGGTTCGGTCTATATCGCCGCGGGTACCTACGTGCCGACCGAATCGACGGAGTCCACCGGCGGTTCGATGCTCAATACCTCGTTTAAGATCTATTCGGGTATCCACGTCTACGGCGGCTTTAACCCCGATACGGCTTACGCGCGACTCAACGAACCGACGCCCGGCGACCGCATCATGTCGAACGGCAAGAAATGCAAGGACAACTGGGCCGACCCCCACGGTATTGGTACCACCTCCGGCACGGAGATCGCCTCGCAGTGGGATTTCAAGCATAAGACGATCCTTACCGGCAACCACGCTTCGGGCGTCGTCTCCTTTACCTTCGACTCCATCCGCGGACGTTACAACACGGCGTACCCCGCCAGTTCGTTCCACGTCGTCTGGTTCGCTACTACCAATAAGGTCGGCGACCACTACAAACCCCACGAAAACCCCGCATCCCTCGACGGCTGCGTCATCTCGTCGGGTAACGCCTCCTCGCGCAACACCACGACGCGCGACCACACGGCTTACGGCGGAGGCGTATACATGATCCCCAACTCCTACTTGAAGAACTGTATCATCGAGCGTTGCAACGCTACGCTTCGCGGCGGAGGTATCTACGCCGACGGCGGCGGTGAGATAGAATTCTGCTTCGTGCATACCTGCCAGTCGGCAGGTGTCGGCGTCGTACAGGGCTACGGAGGAGGTGTATGCATTGACCACGGCGGCTCCATCGGTCATTCGCACATTACCTCCTGCGCAGCCCGTTGCGGCGGCGGACTGATGATCTGTCATACAGACGATGACTACCCTCATATGGATATCGAGGCTCTGGATACCATCAGTTACTATAGCCCGCATGCCACCGCCTGCGTCATCAACAACAACACCGCCAATGCCGAAGGCGGCGGTATCTACCTCGCTGACGGCGGTACGGTCAACCATTGTACCGTCACGGCCAACAACTGCTCCGGACCCGACGTCACCTACTACGGTCGCCGTCACGGCCGTACCGGCGGTATCTACGTGCGCAACTGCGGTATGATCTTCAACTCCGTATTCTGGGGCAACCGCTGCGAGACCAACAACGATATCCAGTTCGCTGCCGTCCGCCAACTGACGAACCCCGCCTACGAGGTCTTTGTCTACCACACGGCTTTCATGAACCACGATATCACCGACTGGACGGGTGTGACCAAGGAGATGGTGTTCTCTCTGGAGAAGCACAATATGCCCCTCCGCGGCGGTACGGGTAACTTCCCCTGCTTCTTCTCGCCTACCGTCGATCCTACCGACTGGAACCGCTTCGATACCGTCGGCGCGAACAATATCCACGGCCCGGGTGTCTTCATGCACCTCAAGCGCTTAGTCGATATCCCGGGTCCGCGTATCTGGCACTTGACGTCCTATTCGGCCTTGGACCAGAAGGGTGTGCAGTGGAACACCTCCATGCAGAACGTATCCTACTGGTTGCAGCACGCGCACACCGACTACGGTGTCGTATCCAACCCCTACGAGCCTGTTTCTACCCTCGGCGCCCTCGTGCGTCGTCCCGACCCGATGATGTATGCGCTGATTCCGCCGCAAGGTGTGGAGGCACGTAACGGAGGTAGTCTCGATCCGATCCCGACACTCTTTGTGGACCCCAACCGTCGCGGACAGTACGACGGTGAGGGCGTCTTTGTCGAACCCGAATATGAGGGTCTCAGTTGGGATGCCCCGATCAAGGACCTCGGTGAGGCCATCTCTTTCTTCCGCCAGTTCCTGCGCGATGATGATGGCGATAACCATCATTACCGAGTTCCGAATTATGATCTTGTAGATGGTAAATATGTGGCGACGGGAGACTCATCGAACTATGGCTACATCCAAATCCTCGTCAAGGAGGGTACGCTCAATACCGTAGGCCCGGGTAACTACCTCGACCGTAATATCCGTTCGGCATCTATCCGTATGGAGAGTCGTATGCGCCTCTATGGCGGCTATCCCTCCTCCCTGACCGGTACCAATACCGAGGGACGAAATCCTCGTGCTACCAAGACCATCATCACCGCCAATATCACCGGTATCGGGGGCGAGGCGGGCTATAACAACAACGCCGGTCACGTCATCGTAATGGGTAATGCGGAGCACACGATTGTCGACGGTTTCACCCTCTCCGATGCCAACACCCACAATGTATACGGCTCCACTTCGGCGATGGCCGGAGGCGGTGTGCTCATCAATAACCTCAAAACGCCCGCCGACAGACGTATCAATATGGTCGGCAACCAGGTGCGCAACTGCGTCATCACCAACTGTACCTCGCCTAAGGGCGCAGCCGTCTATGTCAACGGTGAGTACCCAAAAGACGACGGCGAGATATGCTATGCCGAGCTGATGCTCGTCAACTGCATCATCCGTAACAACAAGGCGGACTTTGTAATCCACGATGCCGAAGTCGAAGACCACGGCGTCGTCACTGCCAACGGCCGCGCCTACATCCATATGGAGCACTGTACTGTGGTCAACAATGTCGGCTTCCCCTTTAAGGCGGATAGTAAGACCACCGATGGCGACAATCCGATTCACTGTTCGCACCCCGAACATGCCGACCTCACGCCCTTCCACGGCTATATCCGCGTGGATAACTCGCTTATCTACTCCAACGGCGACCGCACCTGTGCGGATTTTACCTTGCTCGACAACGGCTCCTACCACGTTACCTCCGTCAATAAGGACGGTCAGGAGTATGTGTTCGGAATGTATAATATGTTCGACGCAGACCTGCAGTTGCACAGGGATGACCGTCAATCTCCTTATGGGTTCTTTTTAGAAGGCTATGAAGTCCCGATGATTTCCGGTTTCCTTCCGGACGGCGTAACGTCGCACTTTACGGCGGATATAGCGAACATACCTCCTGATACTCTCAGCCGTCATAACACCTGTATCTTCACGCGTACTTTGACCGACCATAATTATCCTGCCTTTGTCAATCCTTCGCGTAATGTAGGTTACGCGCCGGAGGGCGATAAGCCGCTTTACGGTGGTATCGTAGCCTATGTACCGATGACTACCAACCCCTGCGTCAATGCCGCCCACCACGATGCCTATTCGGTCTTCAATGAGTTCGACCGCAGTGATGTACTCAAGCGCGACCGCGGCGGTGCACCCGATATCGGTGCCGTGGAGAACAGTGACCTGCCTGCAGCCGGATCGGTCATCTATGTCACCCCCGACGGCGCCGGCCTCCGCGACGGCTCCTCCTGGAGCAACGCTATCGCCGGTAATACCGTCTATATGCTATCCTCTGTCCCCGGTCCTGCTCTCGCGACCGGTGACCAAATCGATCCCGAAGCGACCTGCGACCGCGTCCTCGACAGCGAGGGCAACCCGATCCTCACCACCAATTCCAAATACAACGGCGGTTGGGGTAGAGTGTGGATTACAGGAAATACGACAGGAGGAAGTTCTACTACCACTGTTACCAAAACATGGACGACTGAAAAGATAGTATATGACAATGGTCCTAGAGCAGGCGAAGAAGATCCGATACAAGAAGATGTTTATTCCGAGAGTTCCGAAACGGTAAGCACTCCCGGTTCTACCCCTGAGGGATTTGTTCCCGGTTACGATTATGACCTGCGCTATCCGTACGGAGAAATCTCCGGTGCATCGCGTACGTTCTGGAGAGCGAACCCTTATACGGGAACAGCCGGCTCCTATGACATGAATACTTTTATAGCCGGCTGCAAAGCAAACGGTTGGATCAATAATACACGTGCCGAGCGGTATGTGGGCGGTCTTCAGTATGCAGTAGAGAAAGCGTCTGCATTTAATAAAACAGAACATAAAGACTCTATACAAGTCTGGGTAGGTGCAGGTACGTATAACGACTATAAGGGATTTGTGATGCGTGACTCTGTTACGGTATTCGGCGGTTTCCCTGCCGGCAAATTTGCAGCACCGGCTATGTCAGAGCGTCAGGCATTGATGTCGGAAGTAATCAGTATTCCTAAAGCGAAACCTGCAGCTGACTTTGATGCTGCGGATTATGAGACGATTCTTCAGATTTCAGAGGTCAACCCCAAGAGCAGCAATACGGCTATAAATACCGATGCCGTCAAGTATTGGGATGATGACTATTCGTATTCCGAGTTTACAGAAACCACTCAGTACGAATATAAGAACCGCACGATTGTACACCATTATAGCAATACCGATATTGTGGAAATAGGTGCTGATGTACAGGATACGTATATGCAGTATGCCAATATGACCGGTAGTACAGCCGGTAAAAGTGTTAGTTCTACTGATGCGACGAATGAAGGCGTAACTGATGATCGACGTAAATGGCGATTTGGTAATGTGGCGGATGGCAAGGATTGTTGGCACATGTCATACCCGGATAAAACAAACTACGATGTCGGTATTGAGAATACTAATAATAACAACAATAAGCAGCGTAACATCTACGATCCGCTAACGAACACGAAATTGGCGGGTTCCGATGGCTCCTATACTGGAAACTGGATTTTTATCGGCAACGGCTCTCTTACAGATTTGATCTTATGGCAGGACATGACAGATGTACCGGCAGGTAATTATCAAATATCAGTACTTATTGGAGGTGGATATCGTAATAAATTCTCTGCACCGGAAAATACAAAGATGTATTTCCGAGTATATAATGCTAATGGTAAGAAATGTGCGGAGGCTAATATTAAGACAATAGGTAATAACGATGATAAAGATAATAACCGCGGTATGGCCTATCGCCATGTACTTACATTCAATCAGCCGGTAAAAGGAGCTTTACGTGTAGCTGTAGAAGTGGAAGATGGTGAGCGTAATACATCTGCTAATGGTGCAACAAGCCCGACAATAACGGGTGGAGACCCGGATCCGATACCTCAAAGTTATAAAAAAGATTTCGCTGTAAACAACCCGAACCGTCGTGAGTTCTGGCTCTCAAATATTCATATCAAGCCGGTGACGGTGACCCCCGGACCATACGAAGAAGTAGGAGATCCTGATGATAATACAGTAGATAAAGAAGATGTAACACCTGAAGATCCGGTAGTTTCAGAATCTAATACTTATACGCTTCAAACTCACCGTACGACGCTTCGTAAGCGCGTATTGACCATGCCGGATGTGTGCGTACCGACGTATGGCGGTGGTGGTATCGGAGACCCTGTATCATTGGGTACTAATTTTGGTGATAATTTATCCCACACCGACCGTGTGAGAGGCAGCAGTAAGGACAAACGAACGGCTACAACGTACACTAAGCAAGAGGATCCGCATTATGTAGAATACAACCATGTCAATTGGGATGGTTTTACCATTCGGCACGGGTTTATCTACGATGAATCCATGGCACATGGCGGTGGTGCCGGAGTGAACATGTACGAAGGGGCACACTTGCGTAACTGTATCGTGATTAATAACCTGGCAGGTAGTCGTAACATGAAAGGTGGCGGTATGTTCTGCGATGGTGCTACCTCTACGATTGAAGGTTGCTTCGTGCTCAATAATACATCTACCCATGGTACGAAAAAAGACGCACAAAACCAAATCTTCGCCGGTGGTATGTTTATGTACGAGGGTACGTGCTTCAACTCTTTGTTCGCTAATAACTACTCCTACGGTTCCGGCGGTGGTGTAGGTTTCTGTGTGGGTAAATTCTATAATAACTCTATTGTATATAACACATGTGCTCTTGAGGATACTGAGATAGAAGGTAATAAACTTAATGGTGGTGCTATTGCTCTGGCCACGAGTTCCAAGCCGAACCTTTTTGTAGCAAACACAATTATATATGGTAATAACGGACGAGCCATCCGTGAAAGAAAAAGCGTTAAAGGAACAGACATCGTACATCCGTTCCTCAACTGTTATATCCAGACCGAAGAGTCGTTTACACAGAATACTTACAAAAACAATATCGTCAACTATTCGGAAGGATCCGGCTACTATGGAAAAGGTAATGTCTTGCTGCAAGAAGTTCCTTCTGCAGCGACTACACCTTTTGTTGCGGACTTTGATGAGTCAGGAAACTATGTTGCCGGCCGTGCGGCTTCGCTCAATGATTTCCGTTTGCGCGACGATGTGCCTTGTGTTAACAAAGGTACGGAGGATTTTGCCGGTGACTTGTTAGATGTATTGGAACGTAAGCATAGTAAGACTGAGGCGCAAGTAAAAGAAATGCCCATCTATAAGAACGTGGAGGCGGCTGAACTGCCGGATAACGATGTGGCATTTGCCAAACGTGTGCAGGACTGTCAGATAGATATCGGTGCCTACGAGTTCAATGCGGCATACTCCATCAAGCCGGATACGACGACGCATCCGGGACGCGCCATCTATTATATCGCCTTCGACTCGCCGGGCGGTGATGCCTCTGCAAGCTCACCCGCCAACGCGGCCTGCCGACAGAAACTGCAACTCGTGCTCGATGCCGCCGGACGCTACAAACATAGTCTCATGACTGCCGACCTCTACAATAGAGGCTATACAGGCGATAATATTCATGACTTTGAATCGGATAAGCCCAATAAGTATTGGACCGTCGAAGTATGGCTGGAAGGCGACAATACCAACTCCACTACCTCCAACGACTACGGCGCCTTCTATACCCCGACGCGCTCGACCAAGTATAGTATCGAGAACTACCACGATAATACCCTCGACTACTCCTTTATCATCCCGCACGGCATTCACGTGCGCGGCGGATATACCGGCAACTACTACCATTTCGAAATGGAAGACGGTACAATCGTGGCCGCCGGTACAGAAGGTTGCCACATCGTCGACGAACGCGACCCGCTTACCTATCGCTCCGTGCTCTCGGGTAAGATCACTTCTTCCACCGGCGCCGAGGGACAGTGCTTCCACGTCGTTACCTTTACCAACGACCTCTTCCGTCCTGACGACGAGAAATGGTATGAGGACAACGAGAATAAGCCGATTCAGAATCAGCTCGCCGCTCTCACCTCCGAGCGCGATCGCGCCGTGGTCGACGGCGTGTTTATCGAGGACGGCTATGCTAACTCCCCCGATCACGAAGATCGTCTCGGAGCAGCCTGCGTCGTGACGAGCTATGCGCATATCCGCAACTGCGTCATCCGTAACAACCGCGCCCAGCACTACGGCGGCGGACTCTACCTCAAGCCCTACGCACTCGTCAGCGGTACCATCGTTAAGGAGAACACCGCCGAAGTCGGCGGCGGTATCTATGTGGAGAGACCTACGGATGCCCAACTCGCCGCTGACTCCCTCGCGCGTATCTTCTATTCCACCATTTGTGAGAACACCGCTACCGCCTCCGCCGGAGGTATGTGGTTCGACAATACCTACGTCCGCGCCAACTCCGTCGCCATTTGGCACAACGAGGCGAACGATAACGCCAACGTATCCGGCTCCTTCGACCGCTCAGATGCCAATACCGAATATCCCTTCGTCTGCTGCGCCGTCGAGTCGCGCCGTCTGGAGGGGCAGGGCAATGTGGAACTCTCGCCGAAGGAGACCGAGGGCGTCCGCTGGGACCGTCAGGATCCCTTTAACGCGATCCTCTATTACCCGATCGAGATGTCCTCTACGCTCTCACGCGCCGGTATGACCTACCGTGAGTGGGATAAGTTCAAGAAAACATTCCAGACCCTCGACTCTGTTGATATAGCCGGCGTTAGCCGCAAACGTTGGTATCAGGACGATCACCGTACACGAGGCTATGCCTGGGACAAGGATACGCTCATTACCAAGAACAACTCCCTCATCGAGATCGGTGCCCGCGCGCTCAATAAGAACTTCGCTATCGTCGTCGATGCGGAACACGTGATGTACCGTCTGTACGTTATGCACACCGACCTCATCAATTCCGAGGCTGCCCGCGCCCTGCAGGACAATACCAACGACGACGCGATCTCCAAGATGTATCGTCAAATGGGTTCCTGTATCCTGAACCCCTTCCACCGTCTCAGTGATGCCTTCGACTACGTCATCGCAGCCCGTAAAGCCGATCCGCAGAAGTACCGCAACGTCCGCTTTGAGATATTCGTGGAGCAGGGTACCTACTATCCCTTCCATAATGCCTACGGCGAACAGGGCTCCGTGCGTATGAATACCTTCCTCATCCCCGAAGCTGTCCTCATCGTAGGCGGCGTGGACTCCCGTCCGGACGACCATAAATACGGTCAGGAGGGCTTCCGTAGCCCCTTCGGCAGCTTGAATCCTAAAGATAAAACCTATGTGGGTATCGCTATCGGCAACGGAAGCAATGTGGTGATTCCCGGAACGGGCTATACCATCAATTATGCACTCACCGATTCGATTCGTCTGCGCGATGACCGCCACCGTCCGATGCGTGATAATAACCTCAACTCCGTCATCGAACCCTGGGAGCTGGAGCGCCAGACAATTCTCTCCGGTAATGCCGTCTCGGGTGAGGACTTTACGCACGTCTACCACGTCGTTACCTGCCACGCCGACGAGAAATATGTGGGACCGAGACCGTATAAGTTTATGAATGTCAATCCTAATTACGGCAAACCCGGTGAATCGTATTTGAAGGACTCGATTCCGCAGAAATCAGAGAGCCTCTTTGCACAGGAGAACGACCTCTCGGTGGTAGCCCGTTCCATAGGTTTTGACGGCCTGCAGATCACCGGCGGATACGCCAACCACTTGGATCAGGCAGACTACAACGAGCACGCCTACGTCTCTAAGACCTACTTCCGAGGCGGCGGTATCTTCGTGGACGGTAACTGGGACGATGACTTCGAGGATCCCAGCTCGCCGGATATCCCCAATGTAACCGAACCGGCTGCACACAATATCCCGATTGTTGTAGAGAACTGCTTCTTTACCAATAATATGGCGGGTAACGGAGGCGCTATCTTCTCCAATGGCGGTATCTATGCCTATGGCAACCACTTCACCCAGAATTACTCCCAGGGACCGATGACCAAGCTCGACCAGGATTTTATACCCTGGACCGCCGGCGGCTGCATCGCGACCAATGCCTTCTGCGGAGTAAGTAACTCCCTCTTTGACAACAACGAGGCGCGCCGCGGACTCTATCCGCTGCGTGTGAAGAACCCGAAGGAGGTTATCCCCGATGCCGATGCCCGTCAGGGCTTTGGCGGATGCCTGTCAGTATCAACCCAGTCGCGAATGCGCGTAGTGAACTGCCATTTTATGAAGAACAAAGCCGTAGGCTATTCCGCCATCTATAACTTCACACCAAACAGTCACTATATCGGCGATAAAGATCATCCTAAGTCCGACTCGATGCAGTATGCCTTCAATACGATCTTCTGGGGTAACGAGGTGTTCGATATCGAGAGCATCGACGAGTTGGAGTACGAGGAGGCACCGTCCGAGGAGGCTATAGAAGCCTTCAGAGACAAGTACAAACCCTCCCGCGCCGGTGTCTTCCACTACGATGGCGATGAGTGGGCTACGTACGAGCGACTCTATCATGAGTACGATAGCATCTATAACTATTGGGTAGCCATAGAAGGTGCTGCTGTCAAGGAGGGTGGAGTAGTAAAACCGCAAGGCCCCTTCAAGAAAGCCGTAACAGATAAGCTGAAAGAACTGCGTGCACAGGGCGATAAGATGGAGGGTATGTTCTTCTGCTCCTACCGTAAGACCTACGGACCTACCGGCATGAAACCCAACGAGGATGGCTTCCTCCTCATGCCCGACGAGTGGGACAATTATGTGGATCCGCGTAAGATGAACGTGAGAATCAAGACGGTTAACCGTGATACCGTGGAGAACTTAGATAGCCTCTTCACCTACGTCCACGGTAACAACAATACCCTCATCAACCGTATCAACAATGCCACCGATGGACCGAACTTCAAGCAGCCCTCCTTCGTCGCCGGCATCGATGGCTATATGCAGAACGCCGACTGGCTGCTCGCACGTATGAACCTGACTACCGACCAGGGCTGGGGGCACCTTACGCAGACCGTAGGACGAGACACCGCATACTATATTACCAAATATACCGAAAAACAGCAGTTTGCTACCCGAGCCGATGCCTTAACGGCTGCTCAGGCTGTCAATCCGAGTGCAACGCAAAAAGATGTATATCCCGTCACCGGTCTGCCGTCAGCTACCTTCGATGCCGTGCAACCCTCCCCCGGTGCCATCTATAACTTCTACGCAAGGCGTTACGGACAGTATATGTCCGACTCCAACGCACCCCTCCCGATTGGTGACCAGTACTATATGTCCTACACCCGTTCTACCTCCGACGAAGAGGAGTCCGGAAGTATGGACCGTATATCCAAGCAACCTAAGACCGGTATCACCGACGCTTTCATCGACCTCGGCGTGTACGAATACCAGTACGTCCAACTCGACCTCAAGGGGCAGGAAATCGATACCATGTGGGTGGCCACCAAGACCAAAGACCCGATCCACCACGACGGCCTTACCTGGGAGACGCCTACCACCGACCTCCAGACCGCTATCGATATGCTCATGTCGTCGCACAACGACCACGATAAGTACATCTGCTTCCTCGGTGACGACGAGGGAACCTTCTCGCCCAACAATGTGCTCGATAACCGCCGCGCCTTTGTCATCACCTCCAGCTCGCTCTCGCCGCTCATGCCCGATAGCGCGGAGGCCGATCACGACTACGGCGTAGGCTCGCTCAACTTCCTCGGCGGCTATAGCTTCGACGTCAAGGACGCTCCTCGCGACCCGCTCTCGCACCCCGTCGTCGTCGAGATGCCCTATACCGGCAATGCCAACCAGCTCAACCAGCTCTTCATCATTGAGGATATGACCCGACAGTTGGTACAGGTCAACTGGCAAGGCGAATATACCTCGCGCGACAGCGTCGTCATACCCGTTACCTTCGACGGTATCACCTTCATCAACCCCTATTCGGTTAAGGATTCTGCCGCAGAGGAGGGCGGACAGATGAGTAAGAAGGGTGGAGCAGCTATCTACTACCGCTGGCAACGCCGCTACGAGGATCAGGGAGGTGTCGCTACGCCTAATATGAACTTTGCCCTGCATCCTGACTCCGCCCTCATCGACTTCAGCGGAACGAGACGCAAGGTGACGCTGCCCAAGCTGACACTCTCCAACTGTATCTTCATGGATAACGGCGCACGTGACGGCGTGTCCAAGGCGAAGCGTTCGCCTGCCGTGCGTATCGACCACGGTGGAGGCTCCTCCCTCATCGTCAATACCCTCTTCCACTCCAACGCCGGTGCGCCCGTCTATGCCCGCACCTTTGATGAGGTGGAGGGTGGAAACGATCTGGCACTCGTGCCCAATGATGTCATCATCATCAACTCCACCTCGGCCCTCAACGGCGGACATATCCACCTCGAGTCCGACCACAGTGAGGTGCACAACTCCCTCATCTGGCTCGACGACCTCGACAACGATACTACGATCCAGCTCCAGCTCGGCGCCGACCAGTGGGATAAGACGACGAACCGAACCCGCGAAGGTATAGAAAACCGAATGACCAACAACGCCGTCTGGGGTTGCTTCCTGCCCTTTGTCAATTCGGAGAACGGTGATCCGTACCACAACCACCCGCTCTCGACCGACAACAACGATATCTACTTCGGCCCGGGATTCATCTCGCCCTTCGTCACGGCTAATGACTCCGAGCAACGCCGTTCGCGCAGCTTCCGCTTGAACCCCTCGCTCCGCACCATGAATATGGCGGATACGACGCTCTATCGCAACCGCGTCTTCTTCCGCGTCTATCCCGATACCTGTGCCGCTACGCATAATAAATTATGGCGCCGCTCCAATGGCTTCAAGGCGGACTATATCACCGCCCTTGTCAACGACTCCGACCTCGCGGCCAAACCGCGTATCAGCGGTGAGGGCATGGAACGTGGTGCCTACGAGTGCCTCGCTGTACTCCAGCGCGTGCTCTACGTGCAACCCAGCTTGCCTTCTTACTCCGCCGGTGACGGCTCGTCGTGGAGGTCGCCTTTCGGTCAGGGACAACTGCAGAACGCCATCGACGCCGCCGCCGTATATACCTACCTCAACCGCAACCAGGACCTCGAGACCCGCAAGGCCTACGTCTTCGTTAAGGGCTCGTACGGCTCCTTAGAACGTACTACGGTCACAGCGCGTGACGGCGTATTCGTCTACGGTAGCCTGCCTAACTCCTTCAACGACACCGCCTGGATCTATGAGGACCCCTCTACACACCAGCGCTCCTTTACCAACGACGAGTGTCAGCGCTATATCAACTATGTCCGGGCACTCTCTACCGGTATAGCTACGCCTACTGCCCTCAATGCCGGTATGCGTACCCGCATCAACTCCGTTCAGATCACCGGCGATGAATTCAATACCGGCTTCCTCCTCGACGGCTTCTTCATCACCAACCCCGACGGACGACATAGCTCCGCTTTGGGCTTCGCTCCGGTCTATATCGACAATGAGAAGTCGGCCATCCGTAACTGTCTCATCACCGACAATACCTTTACCGACGTACCCGTAGCCGATATCCGCCGCGGTTTGCTCTATAACTGCCTGTTCTACAACGACTCCGCCTCTTCGATCGTACGCATTGGCGCAAATGGACTGTCGCTCAATAATACAATCGTGGCCGATAATGAGGACGTCACACCGCTCCTCAACGAGGCTACCGCCGACGCCGTGCAGAATACCCTCTACGGTCAGCGTGACACCTTGCACTGCTTTGCGCCTTACCTCACGGACAATACCCCGCATAAACTGCCCGCGTTCCTGACCAACAATACCGCGCTGGGCTTCCAGCTCCACGAGCACTCGTCGCGCATCAACGCCGGCGTAGCCGATGACGCACTGCCCGCAGTATTCGACGACTACGTCTCCGATAGCACGATTGCCTTCCGCCACGACCGAGACCTCTTGGGCAACCCGCGTAAGATTGGCAGTCAGGTAGATGTGGGAGCCTTCGAGACCTGGAGAATCGAACCCAAGACCGTGGTCGAACTCACCGCCCTCACCAACCGTGAGCCGATCACACAGTCTAATGCTGCCCTCAAGAAGTGCGCCTTCCTTAGCCACTACGGAGGTAACATGTACCCGCACCCGGGCTCTGTCTGCTATCTCATGGACAGCAGCGCCGTCACGCTGCAATATAGCGACCCCTTGGACTTCCGCGACTTCAATGACAACGCTATCATCCTCTCGCCGGGCTACGTGCTGCTCAAGCGCGGCGCCTCCTTCTACGGCAACGGACACGAACTCAAGTTCGCCTACCTCGCCGCAGAGCGTCCCTTCCACCTCCAGCGCTATGCCATGACCGCCTTCCCCTTCTCCTATAGTACGGACAACATCACCGTCTCGACCTACGCTGCCGCCGGGGATACTCTCACTCTCACCTCTCACCTATCACCAATCACCTTTACCACCTACCGGTACAACGGTGTCGCCCGCTCGGCTAAGGACTATGTCTTCCAGACCGACAACTCTTCGCTCTGGACACCGATCGATACCGTCAACCGTACGGCTACGGAGGGCTACCTCATCGACTTCGGCTCCTCCGTCGATACCGTACTCCGCTTCACTTCGTTCGCTTCGGAGGGCGGCAAATATGTCTACACCGAGTCGGACCACGATAAGACCGTCTATCTCAACCAGTACGACAACCGTACGGCCGGATCCGGCGCCTCGCTCAACTTCACGCGCCAGGAAGATATGGGATGGAATATGAAGGGTCTGCCGTGGCTCGTCTCCAATTATCGTACCGATACGACCCTCTACGAGGATAACTACCTCCGCCAGATGTTTATCCCGCACGTCATGTATCTCATGAATGCGGACGGTACCTATCTGAAGGACGAACAGATCTACGCTTTACGCTCGTGGGATAAGGGTGCGATGCTCTCGCTCGGTAATGCCTTCCTTACCCAGACCGCTACCAAGAACTCCCGCGAGGGCGTCATCTTCCATCTTCCTTATTACGGTCACAACGAGAAAGCCTCCCGTCCGATCCTCCGCCTCGCCAACGCACGCGGCGAGGGCGATGTGCTGACGGCTATTCCCGATTCCGCAGCCGATAAGAACGTCCGCTATAGCTACGGACGCGACGGACTCAAATGGAGCACCCTGACCGAACACCCGGAGATATACCTGATGGACCAACAGCGCACTTCGCGCCTCTCGCTGCTCGGCGCTACCCCGATCGAGGTCGACATCCCCCTCGGCGTCTCCATCCCCGAGAAACTGCCTTCGACCATAGGCCCGGAGAGCAAGATGTACGTCAGCAGTCCTAATGCCCAAATGGAGAAAGACTTTACATTTAGCTTGCCGGAGAAGGAAGCCTACATGGACTATGGCTACGTCTGGCTCATCGACTACGACCGCAACCGCTATACCAACCTCCTCTCTGAGGACTACACCGTCTCTCTCGAGCCCGGCGAGCACCTCACGCGCTTTGCGATCCGCATCGGCGGCTATCCCCTTACCGACGAGAAGGGCAACCGCCAGTACATCGTCTATCAGTACGACGGCACGCTCTATGTCCGCGGCCTCATCCCGGGCGACTACATCGCCCTCTATACCTCCACCGGCCAGCTCGTCTGCCGCGCAACCGCCACGGGCACTGAGTTCACCTATCCCTTGCCCTATCAGTCCGGCTACGTCGTCCGCGTCAACCGCACCGCCCACAAGGTGCTTTATCACTAATCCGCCGCCCGTTCGGTATCCCGTTATCCCGTTATCCCGGTATCCCGTAAATTACCGCGGCCGTTCGGTATACCGTTATCACGTTATCCCGTTATACCGTAGAAGAATCCGCGGCCTCCCGTAGAGACGGCATTCCTTGCCGTCTCTCTTCGGTATCCCGTCATCCCGTGGTTCTGCTCTCGCCGCTAACTCGGCGAGCATCGTCATCCCGTCTTCCGGGGTCCCCGATAAATCTGCTGATTTATGGGGTCGCCTTTAACTCGGCGAGCATCATTGTGCACTTTGGCGGTATGATTACCGCCATTATCCGCCATGTGGCGTTCCATTTGGCGGCATTTTTGCCGCCATGACCTGCTGTGGGTTCTGCTCTCGCCGCTCCGGGGTCCCCGATAAATCTGCTGATTTATGCTCTCGCCTTTAACTCCGCGCGTTTCATTGTGCACTTTGGCGGTATGATTACCGCCATCACCCGCTGTGAGGCGTTTCATTTGGCGGCATTTTTGCCGCCATGACCTGCTGTGGGTTCTGCTCTCGCCGCTAACTCGGCGAGCATCGTCATCCCCGCCTTTTTTGGTTATATAATATTTTGCACTGAGATTCTTGAGACTCTTGAGACACTTCCGTTTAATTCCTTCTATTTGCGGGCCTTCCAACTGTCTCAACTATCTCAACTGTCTCATGCAATTTTTGCATGTCAGTTTTGTCAGTTCTGTCAGTTTCATCATTTTTTTACATCTAAACTGCCTCTTTTCCCCCTCAAACTGACAATACTGTCAATACTGACAAAGCATTTTTTTTGCATTGCACTACCCCCGGGGTCCCCAAAAATCTGCCTCCAAAGGTTAATGATTGCTTGTCCATTCTTTATATATTCTTTATACATTCCTTATCCATTCCCGACCCTTTTACCTACTTTTTACGAGCTTTTTACGAACTTTTTACGAGACTTTTCCGATCATATCCTAGACCTTTCCCGAGTCAATCTCGATCCAATCTCGAGACTTTTTCGAGACTTTTTCAGGGGTTCCTTCATCGGGGCCCCCGAAAAATTCGTCAGGATTTTTTGGGGAGAGTGGAGGCCCGAGTCGCCCGTCGATTTAGCGAAGTTGGGTCCCCAAAGAGCGGTATCGACCCTCGCGACTCGGTACCGAACACGAAAAAAATGCTACTTCAACGACGTTTTTTTGAAAAAAATGTCAGAAAAGTTTGTTCATATCAGAAAATTGTTGTATCTTTGCAGCCGATTAACTGTAATTTAGTAGTATGGAAAAGCGTAACTTGTCGTTTGCACAACTATTTAACCTGAGTTTCGGCTTCTTTGGAGTGCAGATCGCCTATGCCCTTCAGAGTGCGAACATCTCCCGTATTTTCGCCACCTTGGGCGCAGATCCTCACCAGTTGAGTTTTTTCTGGATCCTTCCCCCGCTGATGGGAATGATCGTGCAGCCTTTGGTAGGTAAGTATAGTGACAAGACTTGGAATCGTCTCGGTCGCCGCAAGCCCTATCTGCTGGTAGGTGCGCTCATCGCCGTAGCCGTGATGCTGCTGCTGCCCAATGCGGGTGACTTCACCTTTGCGCAGTCGGCCTTCTTAGGACTGAATGCCGCGATGTGGTTCGGACTGTTCAGCCTGATGTTCCTGGATACGAGCATCAATATCGCGATGCAGCCGTTTAAGATGATGGTAGGCGATATGGTGAACGAGGAGCAGAAGGGTACAGCCTATGCGATCCAGTCGGCGTTGTGCAATGCCGGTTCGGTAGTAGGCTATCTGTTCCCGATCTTTTTCACCTGGATCGGCATCGCCAACGAGGCTCCCGAGGGCGTTATCCCCGATAGCGTCAAGTGGTCGTTCTACGCCGGCGCCACGATCCTGATCCTCTGCTCGCTCTATACTTTTGCTACGGTTAAGGAGCTGAACCCCGAGGAGTATGCCGAGTTCCACGGAATCAACAAAGCCAATGCCAATGCCAATGCCAACGACGATAAGGGCTTTATCCAGTTGCTGAAAGAGGCTCCGTCGGCCTTCTGGACCGTAGGATTGGTGCAGTTCTTCTGCTGGGCGGCGTTCATGTATATGTGGACCTATTCGAACGGTGCGATCGCCATCAACTGCTTCGGTTGGGATGGTGCGGATGCCAAGGATGCCGCGTTCCAGAACGCCGGTAACTGGGTAGGCGTCGTATTCTGCGTGCAGGCCGTAGGTTCGCTCCTGTGGGCTGCCTTCCTGCCGAAGCTGGAGCACTGGTTTGGCAACAAGGGTGCATATGCCATCTCGCTCGTGGTGGGCGGAATAGGCTTCATGTCCACCGTGTTTGTAACCAACGCCTACGTACTCTGGCTGAGCTACGCGCTCATCGGTGCCGCCTGGGCTGCCATGTTAGCGCTGCCCTTCACGATCGTGACCAACGCCATCAAGGGCGGAAACATGGGATACTACCTGGGACTGTTCAACTGCACGATATGCGTGCCGCAGATCGTAGCCGCACTGGTAGGCGGACTGCTATTGAAGTACATCTGCGGCGGTAGTCAGGTGATGATGCTCGTAACGGCCGGCGTGCTGCTGTGCATCGGTGCGCTGAGCGTGATGCTGATCAAAGAAGAAAAATAAATTAACAACTATTTAATAACTTAACATTATCACTACGATGAAGAAAAAATCCTTCCTTCTTGTATTGGCCCTGCTGAGCGTGAGCATGCTCGCGATGGCGCAGGCTATTACAGGTGTCGTTTTGGATGCATCGAACGGTGAGCCTATCATTGGAGCCAATGTTGTTGAGAAAGGTACGACCAATGGTACGATAACCGATTTTGATGGTAACTTTGTCCTGACGGTGCAACCCGGAGCTGTGCTGCAGATTTCCTACATGGGATATCGTGCACAAGAGTTGGAAGCCCGTCCGGACA
Organism: uncultured Bacteroidales bacterium; assembly: GCA_946404495.1. Classification (GTDB taxonomy): domain Bacteria; phylum Bacteroidota; class Bacteroidia; order Bacteroidales; family Paludibacteraceae; genus Colicola. The sequence goes on along the minus strand of CAMJDT010000001.1, from coordinate 46,763 downwards.
TGCGTGTTGAACTGAGCGAAGACTCTGAGCTTCTGGACGAAGTGGTAGTAGTCGGCTACGGTACCGTTCGTAAGAACGATGCTACCGGTTCGGTAACGGCTATGAAACCCGATGAGATGAACAAGGGTCTGACGACGAACGCTCAGGATATGTTGCAAGGTAAGATTGCCGGTGTGAACGTGGTAGCCAGCGATGGTACCCCGGGTGGTGCCGGTTCGATCACGATCCGTGGTGGTGCGTCGCTGAATGCATCCAACGCCCCGCTGATCGTCATCGACGGTCTCGCCATGGATAACAACGGTATCCAGGGTGTAGCCAACCCGCTGAGTATGGTTAACCCCGCCGACATCGAGTCGTTCACCGTGCTCAAGGACGCTTCCGCTACCGCCATCTATGGTAGCCGCGCATCCAACGGTGTCATCATCATCACCACCAAGAAGGGTGCCAAGGGTTCGAAACCCAAATTCACCTACAATGGTAACGTCAGCTTCGGTATCCTGACCAACCGTCTGGAGACCCTGACCGGTGACGAACTTCGCCAGTATGCTACCGACCTCGCTCATAAGCCCAACAAGACGGCTACGCTGGGTACGGAGAATACCAACTGGCAGGATCAGATCTACCGCACCGCTATCTCGACCGACCACAACCTGTCGATCTCCGGCGGTACTGCTCATATGCCCTATCGTGCTTCGATCGGTTATACGCTGCAGAACGGTACCCTGAAGACCTCGCAGATGCAACGTGTGACGGCTGACGTCAGCCTGTCGCCCTCGTTCCTGAAGGATCACCTGAACTTCAACCTCAATGCCAAGGGTATGTACAGCTACAACCGTTATGCTGACGGTGGCGCTGTAGGTTCGGCCCTGACGATGGATCCGACGATGCCCGTGATGCACGGTGCGAAGAACGCTGCCGGCGACGTGCTCGTAGCCGACGATGTGATCGATACATGGTTCGGCGGTTACTACCAGCGCGTGAAGAACGGTAAGTACGGTGACCCCGAATGGCCTTATACCGTCAACCAGCAATCGACGGCCAACCCCCTGTCGCTGCTGCAGCTGAAGAACGACCGCGCCAACTCGGGCGTATTCATCGGTAACCTGGAGGCTGACTATAAGATCCACGGATTCGAGGATCTGCGCATCCATGCTAACTTCGGTGCCGACTACTCCTACGGTAAGCAGGTGACCTCGATCAGCCCGTACTCGTACTCCAACCACTACTATGGATACGAAGGCTACACCGAGAAGTCGAAATACAATCTCCAGTTCTCCGCGTACGCGCAATATTATAAGGACTGGGAGGATGCCGCACAGCACTTTGATGTGATGGTAGGTTACGAGAGCCAGTATTTCTATTGGAAATCGTTCACGGACGGAGCCGGTACGTATCAGCTCACCAACAACGATAAGACCCTCGCCGGTAAGGACTACAACCGCTACACCCGCGAGTCGAACAGCGACAACGCACTGATGTCGTTCTACGGCCGCTTGAACTGGAACGGTTGGAACCAGATCCTGCTCACCGCTACGTTCCGTGCTGACGGTTCGTCGCGTTTCGCCCGCTACGACTCGAAGGGCAAGAACGCCCGCTGGGGCCTGTTCCCCTCGGTAGCCCTCGGATGGAAGATCAAGGAATCGCTGCTGCGCAACGTGAACGCCATCAACGACTTCAAGCTGCGTCTCGGCTACGGTATCACCGGTCAACAGGATATCGGATATGACTACTACTACATGCCGACCTACGTATATGGTCAGGAGCATGCTTACTATCCCGTAGGTGACGGTAACACCGTAGAGGGTATCAACGGATACTACTATACGTATCGTCCCGGTGCATACAACACCGACCTCACCTGGGAGAAGACCACGACCTACAACGTAGGTATCGACTTTGCCGTGCTCAACAACCGTGTGACCATGAACCTGGATTACTACTACCGTGTGACCAAAGACCTGATCGCTTGGGTGGACGTACCGGCAGGTACCAACTTCAAGAACCGCGTAGTGAGCAACATCGGTTCGCTGAGAAACCAAGGTGTGGAGTATGCCATCAACGCTGTAGCGATTGACCGCAAGAACTTCAAGTGGGACCTCGGCTTCAACGTAGCATGGAACGACAACAAGATCACCTCGCTCATCGAGGGCAAGGGTGATGACTACTATGTACCCGTAGGAAATATCGGAATCGGTACCGGTAACATGATCCAGGCCAACAAGGTCGGTGAGGCTGCCAACTCCTTCTATGTATATGAGTCGCATCTGGAGACCGACGCTAACGGCAATAAGGTGTTCTACGTAGTTGACCGCAACAAAGACGGACAGATCACTCCCGACGATAAATACATCTACCAATCTCCCGCCGCTAAGGTGACCTTAGGTTTCAATACCAAATTCCAATTCTATGGATTCGACCTCGGTTTCAACCTCCGTGCCAACATCGGTAACTATGTTTACAATGAGGTACTCGCCGGCAACCTGCAATGGGTAGAAGGCGGTAAGGTATATCAGTCGCAGAACGGCGGTTACCACGGTGTGCTCCGCAACGACTTCGATCTGTACTACAAGACCGGTGTGCGCAGCGACCAAACCTACGGCCTCGTTTACGACAAGACCACCGACAGCTACAAGTACGAGAAATTCTCGGATTGGTACATGGCTGACTACTTCGTAGAGAACGCTTCGTTCCTCCGTATCGATAACATCACCTTGGGTTACAGTTTCCAGAAACCCAAGATCTCCGGCCGTGCATATATTACGGTTAGCAACCCTTGCGTCATCTCCGGCTACTCGGGTCTCGACCCGGAAATCGGCGGCGGTATAGACAACACGATCTATCCGCGTTCGATGACCACCGTTGCAGGTATTTCGCTTCAATTTTAATAACCGCTAAAACAGGATGCTATTATGAAAAAAGTTAGTATATTTTTTGCAAGCGCCTTGCTCATGTTAGGCTTTGCTTCCTGCTCGCTGGATAGAACGCCTACGGATCCCAATACCAATACGGAATTCGATCAGGACGGTGTGTTCACCAAACTGTATGCCACCTTCGCCGTGACCGGTCAGAAGGGTCCGGACGGTGACGGTGATGTGGACGGTATCGACGAAGGTACCTCTGCTTTCTATCGTATGCTGTGGGAGTTGAACGAGTTCCCGACCGATGAAGGTTGGTGGATTTGGAACGACGTAGGACTGTCCGACATCCGCTCGATGACGTGGGATAAGTCCAACGCCCTGGTAGCAGGTCTCTACTATCGTCTCTATTTCGATATCACGCTCTGCAACCACTTTATGTCGCAGGTGAAGGACAATCTCTCCGACACCAAGACCGCGCAGCAGTACTATGAGGCTCGTATGATCCGTGCCATCAACTACTACTACCTGCTGGATATGTTCTACAAGGTGCCCCTCGTAGAGGTGGTATCCGTAGATAACCCGATGCCTGTCAGCCGTCAGGAGTTGTTCACCTGGTTGGAGCGTGAGTGCTTGGACCTGGAGACCCAACTGCCCGCTGCCGGTAGCCGTATCACGAAATATCGTCTGGACCAGGCTGCTGCTTGGGTAATCCTGATGCGTATGTATCTCAACGCCGAGGTCTATACCGGTACTCCGCAATGGACCAAGGCTGCCGAGTATGCATCCAAACTCATCAACTCGCCTTACAAACTGCACGAGACGTCCGTAGGTATGTACTCGGCTTATCAGATGCTGTTTATGGGTGATAACGATGTCAATGGTGCACAAGACGAGGCTATCTTCTTCATCTCGCAGAATGCTATTCAGACGCAATCGTGGGGTGGTGCACGCTTCCTCATCTGCGCAATGCGTGATGCTAAGTTCATCCCGAGCGGTTCGACCGACTCCTGGTCGTGCTTCCGTACCTCGCCCGAGTTCGTATATCAGTGGGTAGATCCTCTGACGGCTCCCACCGTACTGGCCGACGAGTTCCATATGCCGGCTCTCTTAGGTGACGACCGCGCTATCCTCTGCTCCGACTGCGACTCTACGACCAGCACCTGGTCCCTTAGCGGTAAGCAGGAGGCTGACTTCTACACCAGCTGGGCCGGTCTGAAATGGACGGGAGTGTATTCCACCTCTCCCACGCCCAACGACTTCGTATCGCCTGTAGGTGAGCCGAACTGGCCGGAGACGGATATCCCGTTCTTCCGTGTGGCTGAGGCCTATATGACCTACGCTGAGGCTGTATATCGTGGCGGCGCTGCCGGCTCGCTGACTGCAGAGCAGGCTATCCAGAAACTGCGCGACCGTGCTCACAACACGACTCCCTTCACCATCGATCTCGACTTCCTGCTCGACGAGTGGAGCCGCGAGTTCTGGTTCGAGGGTCGTCGTCGTACCGACCTCGTCCGCTTCGGTAAGTTCGCCGGCGAAACGGCTGACTACAACTGGGAAGGCCGCGGTGGTAAGAACTCCGGTGATGCCGCTAAGGCTATGGATAAGCGCTACAACGTATATCCTATCCCCGCTGCTGACGAGACCGCTAACCCCAACCTGCGTACCATCAACGCAGAGATCGGTTACTAATAAAGACAGAACGTGTCAGAAGACACTTCTTATATAACCCAATTTATTAACAAAAACAAACAAACTTAAAAAAAAAGATTTATGAAAAAATTCTTTTTGGCCATGATGGCTATCGCTACCGTTGCTATGGTAGGTTGCAAGAAAAACCCCGAACCGACTCCGACTCCCGTTGTTCCGGGTGGTGACTCCACTGCTACTGAGGATATGCCCGAAGTAGAGGCTATCGCCGGCAAGGTGATCCTTGTTGTTAACTTCGAGGTTGCTCCCTGCAACGACGTTGTATTCGCAGGTAACTACAATTTTGGTGAAGGCGATTCGGCTCGCTGGGATGGCAACTACGCTAAGTTCGAGCAAGTAGAGGGCAACTGGTATATGGTTGTTATCGACGCTGCTACCGATGAACTGGAGCCCGAAGGTAAGGCTGTGCAACTGGATGGCGAAACGTTCAACTGGAGCTATCAGTGGGCTAAGAACTCCGTTACCGTTCTGGATGGTGACGGCTATGAGATCATCGAGGAGAACGGTGGTGAGCAGAAGTTCAAATTCGACGCTTCCGCTACTGTTGTATTCGCTACCAGCACCGGTTGGGCTACCAACCCCTGCGCTGAGGCTATTCCTGCAGGTACCGGTACCTTCGAGGTTAAGATCCTGGACCGCGAGTATACTGCTGATGATGTTTGCATCTTCACCGGTAACTTCGAGGACAAAGGCTGGGGCGACTCTGACCGTGAGATGACCTACGACGCTGAAAAGGACACTTGGAGCTGGACGGGTGCTTATCCCAAGAACTTCGAGTACAAGGTGATCTACAACGGTGAGTGGGCACAAGGTGACAACGCTGTATTTGACGGCGAGACCTACTATCACGAGTTCAACATCGATCCCGAAGAGGAAGAAGGTGCGGAGTAATCCTAACTCACAACAATCGTAGTATTGAGAGGTGCGCCCTGCGCACCTCTCTTTACGCCCTCTCACAACAGAAAATGACTATAAAGAATATACTTTTTGATTTGGGTGGTGTGTTGGTGGACCTGGACGTAAGGCGCACCATCGAAGCCTTCCGCCGTATTGTCCGGACGGAGGATGCCTCGTCGCCGATCACGGCGCAGGGACTGCTCGGCGGACATGACTCCCTTCTGATTGATCGCTATCAGGTCGGCACGATCTCCACCCGCGAATTCATCGATACGATCCTCTCCGTCTGCCGCGAGGGCACAACGGAGGACGACGTCATTGAGGCCTGGCACGCGATGCTGCTCGGCATCAGCGACGAGAACAAACAGCTGCTGCGCGACCTTAACGCCGCCGGCTACCAAATCTATGTACTCAGTAACATCAACGCCATGCACGTCGATTGGGTACAAACGCATTGCCCCGAACTGCATGCCTTGGACGAAGGCTTCCGTCAGGGCTACGAACCCAGACATCTCTTCTTCTCCAATGAGATGCACCTTTCGAAACCCGACCCGCGCTGCTACGAGCAAGTCATCCGCGAGGCCGGCATCCTGCCCGCTCAGACCGTCTATATAGACGACCTCCCGGCTAATATCGAAGAGGGACGCCGTCACGGCTTCCTCACTATCCACGCTACGGATAGCTCCTGGCGTAACCAACTTAGACAACTCATCCAACTATCATAATATATGACTACTCATCCTTGGGCACTCATTACCGGCGCCTCCGGCGGTATCGGACGCCGGTATGCGATCGCGCTCGCCCGCGACTACCACTATAACCTCTATCTCGTCTCTAACCAGGAGAAGGAACTCGCTGAGCTCGCCCGCGAGATAAAAGAGACCTATAATGTCCTCACGGAGTCCATGTGCCTTAATATGGCAGCCGCCGATGCCGCGGAGCAGATCTACGACTATGCCCGTCAGCGCGACATGCACGTAGAGGTGCTGATCAACAATGCCGGTATGCTCATCTTCCAACCCTTCTTCGACACACCGATTCAGAAGACCGAAACGATGCTGATGCTGCATATGATTGCTCTGACCAAACTCACGCAACTCTTCGGCAGCGATATGCGTGCGCGAAGAAAAGGCTATATACTCAATATGTCATCGATGTCGGCCTGGATGGCGATGCCGAGTATCGTGTGCTACAACGCGACCAAGGCCTACGTGCTCTCCTTTAGTAAGGCGCTCAACTTCGAGCTGCGTCCCTACGGCATCCATGTGCTGGCCCTCACGCCCGGCTCGACCGACACGGGGCTCCTTCCCTTTGGCGAAAAGTTCGCCAAACTGCTGCGTGCCACAGGCATCACGATGTCGCCCGCACGCCTCGTACGCCGTGCGCTCAAGGTGCTCTTCCGCACCAAAAGGCAGCGCTGTATGCCCGGAGCGTGGAACTATATCATCGTTCCGATCATTAACCACCTGCCGTATTGGTTGGTCCACTTCGCGATGAAACAGTTGCCGATGTTCGGTTTAAAGAATCAGAAATGAGCACCTTTCAGCAGAAGATAGATGCATATGCCCTGCCGGTTTCGATGCTCATTGGCGTCGTCTTCTGGCCGCTATTCATGCCGGTACAGTTCCTCTTGGGACCGCTGCTGTTCCTGATGCTCTTCTTCACCTTCTGCAAGATCAATCCCCTGGACCTCAGGCTCCGCACCTGGCATTGGGTGGTGCTCGCCGTCCAACTCGCGCTCACCTTTCTCACCTGGGTAGGGCTGAATGCGTTGTCTCAGTTACCCGTGCCGACCAACGCAGAGGGGGTGCCGGCAGTAGATATGCAGGCTCTTGCGCAGGGACTGATGCTCTGCTTCCTGATGCCTACGGCTACTGCCGCACCGATCATTGCCGGCAAACTCGGAGGCAGTATCCAGAACCTCACGACCTTTACGCTGCTCTCCAATTTCATCACCTCGCTCATCGTGCCGCTCTTTTTCCCGTACGTCAATCCCCTGGCGGATATGTCGTTTCTGGAAGCCGGTTGGCTCATTCTGCAGAAAGTAGGGCCTGTCTTGTTAGGTCCCTTTATCGCAGCCTGGCTTCTTAGGATAGGGTATAATGCCGTGCAGAAAAGGCGGCACGGATTGAAGGAGTCGGTCTTTCGGTTGAGCGAGGACTATGAGTTTCAGCTCACGCCCTTCTGGGCTTCGATGCCTTTCTATCTGTGGGCGTGTTCGCTCATTGTACTGATGGCCGGCGTGACGCATACCTTGTGGTACGCGCGCTATTCGATGTGGACGATCGTTCTGCTCTGCGTAGGTGCGATGATCTCCTGCGTTGTCCAATACAAACTCGGACACCTCATCGGCTACCGTTTCCCGGCCTCCTCGCACGGCAAGGACTACAAGGATATCGTCATCAACCCCGCCGCCGTTCCTACCGACAAGGCCGGTATCTCGCGTATCACAGCCGGGCAGGCTTTCGGACAGAAGAACACCTCGCTCGCCGTATGGATGGCGCAGATGTACCTGACGCCTATGTCCGTCATCGCTCCCGCAGCCTATATCATCTGGCAGAACCTGTTCAACTCCTACGAACTCGCTCTTGCCGCTCGCGGCAAGAGGACCTAGTGAACTAGAGCACTAGTGAACTAGAGCACTAGTACACTAGAGCACTAGTACACTAGTACACTAGTACACTAGTACACTAGAGAACTAGTAGTCTAGAAAAGAAAAAAGACGTCTCCCGACGTCTGTTTTTCCTGGTATTAGTCTGTTTTAAGGTACAAAAAAGATTGTGTTGTTTCGATTACGGCGCAAAATTACTACTTTTTTTTGAAATATGAAAATATTTGTGCATGTTTTATAGCATAATTATGCTTTTTTTGACACTTTTTATTAAAAACATGCTATTTTCTTTCCAATTCGATTACTTCTAAGTCCTTGATTTCTGCTCCGTCGATGGCAAAACGCAGCAGTGTCTGCACCGTTTGCCATCCCTGTTTGCCGGCTGCGCCGGGATTCATGGTGAGCATTTTCCATACAGGGTCGTACTGCACTTTGAGGATATGACTGTGTCCGCAGACGAAGAGTTGCGGGGTCTCCTTCTTGAACATCGGCAGCAGCCACGGATTATAATGCCCCGGATAGCCGCCTATGTGCGTCATCAGTACATTGACATCCTCCACGCGGAAGCGGTAGAACTCGCTGAGCGAGTAGCGCACATCGCCCGAATCCATGTTACCATAGACGGCACGGGTAGGCCGGAACTCCCTGAGGCGATGCAGTACCATGTCGGTGCCGATATCGCCGGCGTGCCATATCTCGTCGCAGCAAGCGAAGTGCTCCAGTACCCTCGGGTCGAGGTAGCCGTGCGTGTCTGATAGTAAGCCGATACGTGTCATTTCCGAGTGATGCGTTCTATAATTACTATCGTTAGGATAATGCCGATGGCGGCGACGGAGAGGAAGAAGAGGAGGTCGCGGAGGTCGATGACGCCGCGCGAGATGCTTTCGTAGTGATCCTGAATCAGGATCCAGTATAGAATGAAGCACGTGACGGCGCCGAGGATAAAGGCGACGATCTGATTGCGCGTGACGGACGCGGCTACGAGACCGATAGCGGTGAAGCTGAGACTCATCAGCAGCAGTCCTGCCATCGAGCCTGCAAACTGGGCGCCGTCCACATTGCCGGCGGGTTCGGCGATGCCCGACACGAGGAAGAAATGCACCACGCAGGGCAGTATCGCGATCGCCGTCAGCGTCCAGGCAGCGAGAAACTTACTTACAACGATGCGCCAAACGGGGACTTTCTTCGCGATCAGCAGATTCCACGTACCGCTGACCCGTTCCTCGGCAAAGAGTCGCATCGTCAGGGCAGGGCAGAGCAGCATCAGCAGCCACGGACTCAACTGAAACAGTCCGTCCGTCTGCGCGTAGCCCGACTCCACGACGTTCCACGTACCCGGTATGACCCACAGAAACAGACTCACTGCCAGCAAGTACAAACCGACGACGACATACGCCACCGGCGTTGCAAAATAATATCCTAACTCCTTCCTATACACAAACAATAACCTATAACCTATAACCTATAACCTATAACCTATAACCTTTAACCGTTATTTACTTTCTTCGGGCTGGTGTTTGTATTTGAAGAGGATGGCAAACATGATGCAGACGACTAAGGCGTAGAGGGCGAAGATTCCCCAGGTGGCAAACCAACCTCCGGCGACATCCGGACGAGCTACCAGGTAGCCGCCCTGCCAGGAACAGTAGTGCATGACAATCTTACCGGCAATCCAGGTACCTACCGAGGCACCGATACCGTTGGTCATGAGCATAAACAAGCCTTGCGCACTGCCTCGCATCGAGATAGGCGCTTCTTTCTCCACGAACAGTGCACCCGATACATTGAAGAAGTCGAAGGCGACACCGTATACGATGCAGCTGAGGAACAGGCAGATGATACCGCCAACGGTCTCTGTCGTTCCGATGCCGAAGAAGCCGAAGCGGAGGAACCAAGCGAACATAGCCATCAGCATCACCTTCTTGATACCGAATTTCTTCATGCAGAAGGGGATGAGCAAGATACAGAGTGCTTCGCAGATCTGGGATATACTGACCAGAAGCGTCGGGTTCTGCGCAAACCAACTCTCGGAGAAGGCGGCAAAACTATTGATATAGGAGGTAGCATATCCGTTGGTGATCTGAAGACTGACGCCTAAGAGCATCGAGAAGATAAAGAACAAAGCCATCTTCTTATCCTTGAACAGTACGAAGGCATCCAGGCCCAGGCGCTTCACAAAGGAGTCGTCTTCTGCGGCTTCGTTCTGATGCAGAGGACATTGCGGCAGCGTAAAGGCATACAGACCAAGCAGCAAACCGATCGCACCGCAGATGATCAATTGCATATAGGTAAATTGGGCTGCCTGATCCAATCCGCAATGAATGAAATTCACAAACCACATCGCAGCAATGAAACCAACCGTACCGAATACACGAATCGGCGGGAAGTCCTTGACCGTATCGTAGCCGTTACGCTTGAGCAAGTCGAAGGCAACCGTGTTGGCCAGCGCGATGGTCGGCATAAAGAAGGCAATCGATATGCAGTAGGGAACGAAGATCGTCCAAATACTCAAAGGTTGCATCTCGCTGATGGCATCGTACTGCAGCGTAGCCTGGTATCCGAACCAAGCGGCTACCAGCATGGCTGCTGCTGCCATGAGATGACTGAGACCTAACAGGCGTTGCGGCTGGATGAACTTATCCGCAATAGCTCCCATTATAGCCGGCATAAAAATACTTACCACTCCTTGAGAGATGTAGAACCAGGCAATATAGTCACCCCAACCGACTTTGCCGAGGAACTGACCAATACATACCAGATACGATCCCCAAACGGCGAATTCGAGGAAGTTCATTACAATCAGTCGTAATTTTAAGTCTTTCATATGCTTTAGTTTTTTTACTGGTTATCCTATGTGTCCTAGGAATCCTATGAGGCCTAGAATTCCGAGGTAAAGTGGAATTTGATGTGCTTGTAGTCGTTTTGTGCCATCGAGAGGACGTAGGCCGAGTCGGCCATAAAGACGTCGCGACCCTCCTTGTCGAAAGCCAGATACTGCGCCTTGCGTTTCTTGAACAAAGCGAGTTCCTCCTCGTCGTCCGACTCGATCCAGCAAGCCTTGTACATCGCCATATTTTCCCAACGGCATTTGGCGTTGTACTCGTGCTCGAGGCGGTATTGGATGACCTCAAACTGCAGTTGACCGACCGTTCCGATGATCTTACGTCCGTTGAGTTGGCTCACAAAGAGCTGCGCTACGCCCTCGTCCATCAACTGATGAATGCCCTTATCCAACTGCTTCTGCTTCATCGGGTCGGCATTCTCGATATACTTAAACATCTCCGGTGAGAACGACGGCAGTCCCTTGAAATGCAGGTTCTCGCCGGCGGTGAGGGTGTCGCCTATCTTGAAGTTACCCGTATCGGGCAGACCGACTATATCGCCTGCGTATGCTTCGTCCACGGTCTCTTTCTTCTGCGCCATAAAGCAGGTAGGCGCCGAGAAACGCATCTGTTGGTCCTTGCGCACGTGCTTGTAATAGACGTTGCGCTCAAACTTACCGCTGCATATCTTAAAGAACGCGATGCACGAGCGGTGGTTGGGGTCCATGTTAGCATGTATCTTGAAGCAGAAGCCCGTGAAGCCATCCTCCATCGGATCTACCTTGCGTTCGACGGCCTCTACCGGTCGGGGAGAGGGAGCGTTCTCGACAAAGAACTTCAGCAGTTCCTCCACGCCGATTGTCTTATAGGCCGAGCCGTAGAATACCGGCGCCAGATCGCCCCGGAGGTAGGCCTCCTTGTCGAAGACGGGATATACACCTTCGATAAGTTCCATATCGGCTTTCTCCTTGTCGCTCAGCGGTTCCCTACCGGCGATACCGTCGGCTACGGCGAACACGCTCTCGAACTTCACGCCCTGACCGTGTGCCCAACTGATAGGCGTCACGGTAATGCCCAACTCCTGCTCCACATCGTCCATCAGGTCGAAGGGATCCTTACCCTCGCGGTCCATCTTGTTCATAAAGACCATGACGGGCGTCTTGCGCATACGGCATACCTCCATCAGGCGGCGCGTCTGCGTCTCTACACCCTTGGCAGAGTCGATGACGATGATGACCGAATCCACGGCCGTCAGCGTACGGAAGGTGTCCTCCGCAAAGTCCTGGTGACCCGGCGTGTCGAGGATGTTGATATGATAGCCCGCGTAGTCAAAACCCATTACGGACGTAGCGACACTGATACCGCGCTGCTTCTCAATTTCCATCCAATCGGAGGTAGCGGTGCGCTTGATCTTATTGGACTTGACGGCACCTGCCACATGGATTGCACCGCCGTAGAGCAGCAGTTTCTCCGTCAGCGTCGTCTTACCCGCATCGGGGTGTGAGACGATCGCAAAGGTGCGACGGCGTAATATCTCTTGTTGTTCTGAGTTAGTTAACACTTAATTAAAAATTAAAAATTAAGAATTAGCGCAAGGTGGCACCGAACTTATCCTCGAAAGTCTTCTTGAGACGCGTCATGATCGTGTCGATCTGTTGATCCTTGAGGGTGTTCTCCTTATCCTGCAAGATGAAGGAGAGGGCGTAGGATTTCTTGCCTGCTTCGAGGTTCTTGCCTTCGTATACATCAAAGAGATAGACGTGCTTCAATAGTTTCTTCTCCGTCTCAAAGGCTGCGCGAGCCAAGTCGGCGAAGTCCACCGACTTATCTACCAGCAGCGCGAAATCACGCTTCACCTCGGGGAACTTAGGCAGATCCTCGATGACGGGCTTGTACTGCTTGTTCTGCTTGAGCAGTTGCTTCCAATCCAAGTCGGCATAGTAGACGGGGTTCGGCAGGTCGAATTGCTTGAGTACCGCCGGTGCTACGATCGCCATATAGCCTAAGGCCTTGCCGTTCTGAGCCTTGATGACGAGACCGTCGCTGAAGAGACGGCGCTCGTGTCCTTCGGCCAGAGGCTCCAAGGTGCAGCGGTCGATATTGACGCCAAGGCGTACCAAGATATTGTTTACATAGGCGCGCAACTCGTAGAACGAACTCTCCTCATCGCGGCGCACCCACGAACTGAGCTCCTTCTTACCCGTTACCCACAGAGCCAGGTGCGGCTCTTCGGAGTAGGCAGCAATCGGCTCGGCGTCGAGTCCTTTTGCCTTTAAACTTTCCACTTTCAACTTATCAAAGTGGTAGCAATTACCGAACTCGTAGAGCCGGAGGTCGGCGTTCTTGCGGTTGGCATTGCGCTGGATGCTCTCCAGTCCGCCGAAGAGCAGGGTTTGACGCATGACTCCGAGATCCTGACTCAGGGGGTTCTTGACCTGCACGCAGCTCTCGAGCCATTCGCCCGGGTAGTACGAAACCTTGGTAAGCGAGTTGTTCATGATCTCGTAGAATCCCTGTGCCGTCAGCTGCTCCGAGATACGGGTCTGCAGCGCTACGGGGTTGGGTTTGGGATTGTAGGAGAGATTGCTGTTGAGTTTCTCGGGGAACTCCACATTATTGTAGCCGTAGATACGCAGTATATCTTCCACTACGTCACATTCGCGCTGTACATCTACGCGGTAAGGGGGTACTTCGATGCTCCAGGTCTCACCGTTTTTGGCGAGGATGCGCATCTCGAGCGCGCGGAGAATCGTCTCGATCGTGTCTTCGCCGATAGCTTTGCCGATGAGGGCATTTACGCGCGGGATATTGAGTTCTACGGGGAAGTAAGGAAAGTCGGTCTTGCCAACGTCAGCAACCTGCATGGCGATCTCGCCGCCGGCTACCTCTTGGATGAGCAGGGCGGCACGTTTCAGCACGTAGGGGGTGTTGTTGGGGTCGCAGCCGCGCTCGTAACGGAACGAGGCGTCGGTGCTGAGCTGATGGCGGCGAGCGGTCTTACGGATGCTGACGGGGTCGAAGTAGGCCGACTCCAGGAAGACGTTCTTGGTCTCTGTGGTGACGCCGCTCTCTTTTCCGCCGAAGACGCCGGCGATGCACATCGGTTCTTCTGCATTGCAGATCATCAGGTCGGCCGCGCTCATGGTGCGCTCCTCGCCGTCGAGGGTCACGAATTTCTGTCCCTCCGTGGCATTCTTGACGATGATCTGACGACCCTTGATCTTATCGGCGTCAAAGGCGTGCAGCGCCTGCCCGTTCTCGTGCAGCACGAAGTTGGTCACGTCCACGATGTTATTGATCGGTCTCAGCCCGATGCTCATCAGCGCCTGCTTGAGCCAATCCGGCGACTCCTTGACCGTGACACCCGTGATGCTCACGCCTGTATAGCGGGGGCAGGCATCCGTGTTGTCAACGGTGACAGAAATAGGCAGTGCGTTGCTATTGACCCGGAATTCTTCTACCGAAGGACGCATCAGGGTGATATCCTTCTGACCGTGCGCCTGATAGTAAGCATAGAGGTCGCGTGCTACGCCGTAGTGACTGGCGGCATCGCTGCGGTTGGGGGTGATGTCCACCTCGATGATGGTGTCGCTCTCCAGGTGGAAATACTCCTTGGCAGGCAGGCCTACCGGCGTATCGGGCGGAAGGACCATGATACCGTCGTGCGAGGTACCTACGCCTATCTCGTCCTCGGCACAGATCATGCCGAGCGATTCTTCGCCGCGGATCTTGCCTTTCTTAATGACAAACGACTCCTCGCCCTGATAGAGGCGCGTACCGATGGTAGCTACGATCACCTTCTGACCGGCCGCCACGTTGGGTGCACCGCACACGATCTGCACGGGCTCTTCGCCCTCGTGAAGACGTGTGGTGGTGATATGCAGGTGGTCGGAGTTGGGGTGGGGAACACACGTCACCACTTCACCTACTACCAATCCCTCCAGACCGCCTTTAATCGACTCTCTAGTCTCCAATGTACCTACCTCCAGACCGATAGAGGTCAGGATCTTTGCTACTTGCTCTGCGTTATCGCTGAGCGAGATATAGCGTTTCAGCCACTTGTACGAAATATTCATATCTCTTGTTCTAATTTTTCCATGTTTTCATTTCAGCCTGCAAAGATACGACTTTTTTTTGACATACGCAAATTTTTTGCCGCTTTTCTTGCGTAAAAAATCCCCACCCGGTTTCTGAGCCGAGTGGGGAAGGGAATTGTGTCGCTTAAAAAGCCTTATCGTACCCTGAGGCCGTTGGCGTTGTATATCGCGTTGCCGCGGATGATGTACAACTGTCCGCCGAGAATCACCTTGCGGACGGCATTGTCGCTATCAAGGACAACATCCTCCAAGCCGTCTTGAGGCGGTTGCTGCGTGGGGTCTTCATCCCACATACCTTTGTGGTCGCGCACGGCGGAGGAGTAGGTGGACCAGTTGTATGAGTTGCAGAACAACTCCATGAAGTTGCCCACATACGTCTTGCCGTCTTCGCCTACCAGGCGGAACTTACCGGTGTAGTAAGCATAGCGGTAGCCGGCTTCGGCTTTCTCCTCGTCGAAACCGTCGAACTGCAGCCGTAGCTCGGCATCGGTCGCCATGATACAACCGGCCTGTGTGCCGTTGGTATTGAGATAGGTGCTCTCCAAATCGATATTTTCGCGTGCTACGTTATATACGCCCGAGATAGCACTCTCTTTCTCTGTATAAATCAGGAACCATGGCATCGGGTAACCGGCCGAACCTTCCTCGCCCGTAGCAAACATCACCATCCAGCCGTGCTTGCCTTCCTGATAATAGCCGCTGGCTTTGTCCAGATAGGCAGCTTCCATGCCCCATACATTCAGTTTGATTGCATCATCCGGAATCGGAGCACCTTGTGATACGAAGTCATTACCGCGGGTTATCTCGCTGGCGGGGAAATACTTGCCGTTCGTACCTTTGGTAAATGCCTGTACGGTCCATGACCAGGTGCCGTCCTGCGGCATGGTGGTCGTCTTGGGAACTGAACGAACATTCAGCGTGGTGTAGTAAGCGCCGTCGCAGTAGAGAACCAGCTCGTAGAAGTCGGCTTGCGTCGTTGCCTCCCATGAGAAGGTCACGTTGTCGCCGCCAAACACTTCGGCATGCAGGTTGCGCGGCTCGTAGTTATTGGTGCCAACGGTAAATGCACAGCTGACCTCTTCGCCCAGCGGGTTCTTCTGGCGGTCAATAACCACTACGCTCACTTGATACGACTTGCCGTTCTGTACATCCACTACCAGCGGCGAGGTGGCGATATCGGTGGTCTCGTAGTTGTCGTATGCAACAGTCTCGCCGGCGCGAACGCTCACATAGAGTCGCTCGCCGTTTGCCAACTCGGGCTCTATCCAAGTGATGGTAGCTTTGGTTAAGTCGGTCGATAGTGCGGCTTGCAGGTTGGTCACTTTCTTTTCGCTGAGCGTGAACGGAACGGTCCCCAATAGTGTATCCATCTCGTTATTGATAGCGTCATAGGCATAAATCTGCACTTGGTAACTGCCGGTTCTGAGACCTAACGCAGGCGTGCGCGCAGTACCTATATTGATAACGCAGCTGTCCCATGCTGCACCTTTCGACAGGCCGCTCTCATCTACGTTTAGAATCCATTTCGTCGAGCAGTAGTAGTGGTTGTCGGGGTCTTCGTATTCCGAGAAGGTGATGCCGTCTTCGTAGGCGAAGCGGTCGCACTCGCCGGTAGTGACTACAATACCTGCTACCAACTGCTGGCTTGAGGCGTCAAACAGGCCGATAGCAAAGGCCTCGGCATTGTACGAATACCACGATACTTGTGCCTCGCAGTAGGTCTGTCCCAATAGATAAGCATTGGCGTCGTCGATGATTTCTTCGGGTGTGAACTCGTCTGAGTGTCCGATAGGTGCTACGACGAAGTTATCCATTGATACACCGTTGAAACTGCTGGTGCCACCTGCAAAGCGAAAGGCGATGAACGGTGCGTTAGCCGGCATGGTTGCAAGCGGGCATATGGCATGGGTCATGGTGTCCACCTGCGGCAACGTGTCTATGGCTACGAAGGTGTTGGCGTCCGCCGGGTTGGTCATATAGCCTATCGCTAATATGCCATATTGCTCGCCGATATAGCTGTGTTTGTAGTCGAAAGCCACCTCTAAGGTGTCCAACTGTGCTGCCATAGCCGGCATGGCGAATGTTTGCTCCGTGCCTGCTGCACCACCGGATGCGTAGATATGTTCCGAAGCGCGCACCAGTGTACCGGTCCCTTCCTCGTCGTAGGTCTTGGTGCTTACTACCCATACCTGCGGCGTGGGGGAGGCTACCGTCCAGCATTCAGGCTCTACGACGCCTGTGGGGTGACGGTAGAAATTCTGCACGTACGGAATAGTCATCGGCGTGCAGGGTGTCTTGAACACGGTTTTGGGCGCAAGGCTCTGCTCCGCTGCCGAGCAGTAGGAGCGTACATAGAAGGCATATGCCGTAGCCTCAAACAGGCCGCTCAGCGTTGCTGTGTTGGTGCTGACGGTCGTAGCGGCGCTCCAGTCCGGAGTCTGGTCAGAGGGCAGGCAGATATACTGGTATTGTGTTGCATCACCGGTCCAGGTGATGGTAGCGCCGGAAGACGTCAGATCGCTGACCGTCAGACCGTACGGCGCTTCGCACGACGTATCGCCGGCCAGCGTGATGCCATGCACTTTGTCCAGATAGATATGATCGGCTTCGCCTACTTGGTGGAAAGCTACGAAGATGCGCTGACCCGTGTAGGCACTCAGGTCTACGTCAAATACCTGCCAATCGCTCTTCGGCAAATGACCTTCCGCTCTGGAAGAGGTCGAATACGAAGCTATCTCGGTAAACGAGGTGGCATCCGTTCCGGTGGTAGAAACCTCAATCTTGAGCATGCCTTGCGAGGCGTACTCCTTGATGCGCGAGGCAAAATGTAGTATCTCGCCTGTCTGGGGCCGCAGGCAGGGCGTAATCAGGTAGTTGGTGGTGCCATACGAACCGGGTACGACGGCGCAAGCACGACCGTCATAGACGTCCAGCGTCGAATTGTCATCCTTCGACATGCGCCGCCACTGCGAATACTGGTCGTTGTCAATACTGCTCCATCCGTTGGGTGGAAACTGGGCTCCTTCGAAACTCTCATCGATTAGCTGAGCCTGCATACTCGTGCAGCAGATTGCCGCTACGAGCAGATAAAAAAGTTTTCTCATTCGTTGTTTTTTTGTGTTTTTTATGGTTTGTTTTATTTGTTTTCATGGCATTTTCCAAAATCGGCTTACGATTGTAGGGACTGAATGTCGCGTGCGATTTGAAGACGGAGGGCGTCGAGCGACTCGAAGCGGTGTTCTCCGCGTATTCGGCTCACGAAGGTGAGCGTGAGCTGTTGGTCGTATAGATTGCCCGTAAAGTGGGGGATATGTACTTCGATGGTCGTAGCTGTATTCCCTACGGTCGGATTGGTGCCGATGTTGGTGATGGCGGTGAGCGAGTTGATCTCGGTGCGATAGACGCCGGCTGCAGGGATGAGCTTATGAGCGTCTGCCTGAATATTCGCAGTCGGGAATCCGAGTTGCCGGCCGAGTCCGCGACCGTGTACGACGGTGCCGGAGAGGAAGTAGGGATAGCCTAAGAGGCGGTTGGCTTCGGCGATATCGCCCTCCGTGATCGCACGGCGGATTCGGGTAGATGAAACCGCACCTTCGGGTGCCTGCTCTTGCAGGATGACCTGTATGCCGGCTTTCCGACCGCGGAGGATGTAATCGTCGATGGAGGCAAGGCGGTCGCTGCCGAAATGGTGATCGTATCCCATTAAGAGTACCTGTACGTCGTATTCGTCGTGCAGTTTTCGCATAAACGCCTCGGCCGTCAGCGACTGCACGGACGGAAAATCGAGGCAGATGATATAATCCGTATATCGACCGAGCAGCGCGAGCCGTTCGTCGGTCGTGGTGATAAGAGGCGGGCAGGAGCCGGTGAGGACGAGTTTGGGGTGAGAGCGAAAGGTAACGACGGCGGGCTCCAGCTGCAGACGTTGCGCCGTATCGCGGAGTTGCTGCAGCAGATAGCGGTGCCCCAAATGCACTCCGTCAAAGAATCCTATGGTTGCAATGCGTGCCAAGTTACATCATTAAATCATTACAACATTCCATCATTCTATTGGGTGTTGATAGCATCCGGCATCGGGTGTGAGTCCTACGCGCGGCATATCCAGGCGGTCGAGCGGGAAGAGTAGGGCCGTAAGGGAATCTGCGATGCCGATGGCGGGCGAGGAGTCGTGGAGGCGGAAGTCGTAGTAGTGGTACTCCTGGTAGCGGTAGTAGATGTTTTGGAAGACGGAGTCGCTGTCCTGTGCGTAGACGATGTCGTGGCACCAGGGTTCACGGAGCGTGTCGCAACGCAGGTAACAGTGATGGATATCGCCGCTAAAGGCAGCGGGGATCGTGGTAGCCACCTGAAAACTCTCAGGGCGCCGGCCGGTGACAATCGAGTTGACGAGCGTGAGCGCGTTGCGGGCATTGTTCTTACTCATGTCGTTGACATAGAGTGCCGGCACGTCCTCGGGCGAGGTGTTGTGGATATTGAGGTTGCAGTAGGGGTAGCCGAAGTAGTTGGCAATCGTATTATGGATGAGCACGTGTTCGCCGCCACGGAGGTACACGCAGTAGCCGGCGCAGTTGGAGACCTCGGTATTGATGATACTGTCGTTGACGTTCTGCAGGACGAGTCCGTAGGCCGCGTGGTTATGAATGAGTCCGTTGTGGAAGACGAAGGAAGGCAGGTCGTCGGCGGTCTCGTTGAGGCAGTATAGTCCGACGGTGCCGGATAGGATCTCAGTGTGGCTGAAGCGGTACGTGGGCAAGGGGAAATCCGCCGTGTGGTAGAGATAGACGCCTCCCCACTGACCCGAGGCGTGCGCGTAAGGCACGTGCTCGAAGATGCGGTCGGTTCGGTCGCCGCGAATACGAACGGGTTCGGCTTGCGTACCTTCAGCAGTTACGCTACCGTAGCAGACGATGTTGGCTCCGGCGTGCATATAGAGGGTAGCTCCTTGCTCGAGGAGTATGAGAGAGGTGATGACGACGGTGTCGTAGATGAGGTAGGGACGCGTATTACGGAAGTGGAAGGAGCTAAAGTCGCTGCGGCCATTCTTTGTTCGGATGAGTTGTACGTTCTGTCCGTAGGCTTGCATCAGAATGCGCTGCTGCTTGCCGTTCAGCGAGAAGACGAGCGGATCCTCGATGAGGACGGGGTTGTTGCTATCCTGCGGGTCGATGTTGACGCGGACAAAGAGGAAGAGACTGTCGCCTCCGTTGAGGGTAATATCGTGCAGCAGTTCTTCGCGGTTCTCGCCGTCGAGGTTGATGCGGAAATAGGGCGAGGAGTGACTGACGGATTGGATCTTCAATGCATTGGCATTGCGGTTGTAGATCATGATCTGCTGCGTGGACGAACCGATGGTGGTAAAGACGGTGTCGAAGGCAATCGTATCGGTAGAGAAAGTCAGCGAGAGCGTCGGGTCGTCGCTCAATTGCTCGTTGCGGCAGCCGGTCATCAGGGCGCAGAGCAGCAGGATAGTATATACGAGTCGCTTATTCAAAGTTAAAGATGAGGGTTATCATCTGATTGCGCAGACGGTTGAGTGACTGGGTATAGAAATAGTCGGGTTTGGCCAACTCGGGTCGATCCTCAACGGGCGTAAGCATGTTGGCAAAGCCGATTTGGTACTTGATCTCGGGGCAGAACTTAAACCAGCGGAAGTAGAAGTCGCAACCGAAGCCGAAGTCGATGAAGTAGTCCCAACGTTTCTGGTAGAGCGGTCGCTCTTTCTGTCCGCCGAAGTCATAGCTGGCGCCTCCGCCGAAGATAACGTAGGGCCGGTAGTTCTTCTCTCGTTCGGCCGACCACTTGAGGTAGAGCGGCAGGGAGATAGGCAGGGAGAGCACATCGGTATTGGGTCCGTTGCCTTCGCTGCCGCGTATGTCGGCACCCGATTCGGTCTTATAGGAGACGGTGCGCTGACCGAAATGCAGTCCGGGCGTGAAGCGGAGGTTGAGGTGTCGGCTCAGGCGGAGGTCGGTGATGAAACCGACGGAGAAGCCGGGCATGAGCGTACGAACACGTGCATGATAGATCTCCCCTTCGATAGGGAGATTGGAATCCGTTACTCCATAGCCCATGAAATTGATGCCCAGCGAAAAACCAAAGTGGATGAGTTTGTCGTCCACGTAGGGGTTATTCATCTGAGCCAATATCTTCGTACTGAGCAGAAGAATCGTTACTATTATTGTTATACGTCTCATTGCGTTTGGGTCTCATGTTTCCAAAGTTATAGGTGAGCGTCAGGCTTACGACGCGCGAGTTCCAACGGTTGCGGCTGTATTGCCAGAATCCGGCACCGTAGCTGTAGGCTTGTCGGGCGCGGGAGTTGAGCAGGTCGCGTACGTTAAAGGCCAGCGCAAGTCTGCGGTCGAGGAAGGTCTTACGAAGTCCAAGGTCGATACTATAACTATGATCCGTCGAACCTTGTGCGGTCGCTCTCGGCGAACGGTAGCGTCCCGAAATCTGACCGGAGAAGGTCTTGGTAAACATAAAATTGGCATTCAGTCGTACCGAACCGACCACAATGTTTTGCTCGGGCAGGGTGATGGCGTCGAGTGAGGTACCGTTGATGACGGGTGTATAGTGCGCCTCGTCGAGTCGGTTGTAGAAGACGCTGGCCGTGGTGGTGAGTTGCAGTAGTTCGCCGAAGAGGCGGTTCTTGACCACGAGTTCGGCTCCTGCCTCGTGTCGCCGTCCGGCGTTGATATAGGTGTTGCGCATCGTGGTGCCGTCGTTGAAGCGGATGTTCTGATGCACATCTTCGGCAAAGCGGTAGAACAAGCCGGCGGAGAGGACGTGGCGTTCCCAGTTCTTGAGGTAGTTGAGTTCGATAGCCGAACTATACTGCGGCAGCAGGTATGGGTTACCGTAGCGTATGTCGGTCGGGTCGCTCAGGTCCTGGCGCGGATTGATCATATGTCCGCGGGGACGGTCGATACGGCGCGTGTAGTTGAGTTGCAGTTCGTGACCGTGCCCGAAATCGTAACTGAGGTAGGCACTCGGGAAGAGTTGGAAGTAGGAGGTATCCTGCGTAGCAGTAGTCAGATTAGAGGCTGCATCGTAGTACGTACTCTCGATGTGTCGGATGAAGTATTCGCCTCGGAGTCCTACCTGCACGGCAAACTTCCCCCAGAAGCGGTTACCGTAGGTGATATAGAGCGCGTGTGTCTGTTCGCGGTTGCGAAAGTCGTTGTAGTAGGAGAGGAGTTCGCCTTGGCGTGTACCCTCTTCGTCGGCGCAGTTCCAAGCTTGGGCCAGGGTGTTACGCCAGGCGAGGTCGGTTTGCCAACCGGCCTCGAGGCGACTCTGCTCCGTCGGTTTCCACTCGTAGTCCGCCTTGAGTTGCACGCTCGGGTCGCGGTTCTCGTTGAGTTGCTCCTGGGTGGAGGATAGTCCGCTCTGGCGCTCGATATAGTAGTTATCGCCGTTCCAACCGAACTGCGCATACTGCGCCGAAGCCGTGAGCTTATGCTGCTTGGTGAATTCGGTCTGCCAATGCAGCATCGCCAGACCGCCCGGGTGGTAGCCGGTGCCGCGTTGGTCGCGGTCGTAGGCGAGCAGTAGCGTGTCGGTGTTGTCCTTCGACTGCGGTTCGGTGTAGGAAAGGACGTCGTAGAGGTCGTAGTGCGTAGGCGAGTTGTTGACGGTAGAGAAGAATCCTCCCGTAGGGTCGTTTTTGGCACTGATCATCCCGAATCCGCTGATGCCGAGCGTGGATCGGTCGGTGACGTGTATGTCGAGTCCGCCGCGCAGGAACATACCTCCGCCGCGGTGACGGTTCTGTCCGTCCTTGATGAGGCGGGTGGTGTCCGTCGTATAGTAGTTATAGCGGTCGGAGTAGGTCTGACCATTGGAGGAATGATAGTGGTAGCCTACGTTGAAGTAGCCCTCTACGATGCTTTTGTTGAAGTTGAAGTTAAAGCCGATACGTCCGCCCGGAGGGGTGTCCCAAGGCGATGCGAGGCAGTAGTCGATCGTTCCCGACAGGGTACCGTTGTAACCGGCCTTGCGGTCCTTCTTCATCACGAGGTTGATGATACCGGCCGTGCCTTCGGGTGAGTATTTGGCCGAGGGGTTGGTGATGACCTCGATCTCCTTGATGCTCTCCGCCGGCATGTTCTTGAGGATGTCGGCGCGGTTGTCGGCGGTGAGTCCTGCCGGTTTGCCGTTGATCCATATCTCGACACTCTCCGAGTTGCGCAAGCTGATGTTACCGTCTTGATCCACATCGACAGAAGGTACCTGTTCCAGTGCATCGGTGATGCTACCGCCCGATGAGGCGATATTCTGATCCACGGTGAAGATCTTCTTGTCGAGTTCGAATCGCATCGTCGTGCCCTGACCGACTACCTCCACCTCTTGCAACATCTCGCTGGCCTCCGCGAGGTATATCTTACCCAGATCCACCTGCGAGCCGGTGAGGGTCACTTCGCGGCTCTCGGTATTGTAACCGGTAAAGGAGCAGCGTACTTCGTACGTGCCGTTCGGCATACCGCCCAACAGGAACGAACCGTCCTCTTCGGAGGTGGTGCCGCCTACGGGAACGGTCTCGCCCTTGAGGAAGAGGGAGATATTGGCAAAGTCAATCGGCTCGCGCGTCTGCTTATCCAGCAGGCGTCCGATGATGCTGTTCTCTGCTATGAGCGAGAGACTACAGAGTGTGAGTAAGAATATAATCAGTCGCTTTCTCATAGCAGTCTTTGCCTAAGATGCGGGTGGTACAAACATCGCGTAAAAGGTCAATTCGGCGGAAATCCTCGCGGGCGTCGATATTGCTCAGGTGTACCTCGATGACGGGTATACGGCATAGCTCGATGGCATCGCGGAGACTGACGCTGGTGTGGGTGTAGCCGCCGGCATTGAGGATAATACCATTGTAGGACGGCTCGTCGGCCGTGATGGTCTCATGCAGAAGGTCGATGAGTTGACCCTCATGGTTGGTTTGATGATAGGTAAAACGAACCTGGGGATGCGCTTTTTGCACCTCCAGTATGATCTGCTCCATGCTACGGCCGCCGTATAGCGAAGGGTCGCGGTATTGCAATAGATTCAGATTTGGTCCGTTGAGTATCAGTATATGCACTGCCTATGAAATATCAATTGTCAATTATCAATTGTCAATTATTCATTATCTCACTCCGTTGACGGCGAGCAGGAACTCGTCGTTGTCGGCTGTGCGCTCCATATAGGTCTTGAGTTTTTCGAGGGCTTCCATGCCGCTCATGTCGCTCAGTTGCTTTCTTATCATCCACATGCGGCTGAGCACCTCAGGCGGCAAGAGCAGGTCGTCGCGACGTGTGCTGCTGGCGGGGATATCTACGGCGGGGAAGATACGGCGGTTGCTCAGACGACGGTCCAACTGCAACTCCATATTACCCGTTCCCTTGAATTCCTCGAAGATGAGGTCGTCCATCTTACTGCCGGTCTCGGTCAGCGCGGTAGCTATGATAGTGAGGCTGCCACCGTTCTCGATGTTACGGGCTGCGCCGAAGAAGCGTTTGGGCTTGTGGAGCGCCTGTGCTTCCACACCGCCGGAGAGCACCTTACCGCTGGCCGGAGCCACGGTGTTGTAGGCGCGGGCAAGACGGGTGATGGAGTCGAGCAGAATGACAACGTCGTGACCGCACTCCACGAGGCGTTTGGCTTTCTCGTGCACGATATTAGCCACCTTAACGTGGTTTTCGGCGGGTTCGTCGAAGGTAGAAGCGATGACCTCGGCGTTGACGCTGCGCGACATGTCGGTCACTTCCTCCGGACGCTCATCGATGAGCAGTACGATCATATATACCTCGGGGTGGTTGGCGGAGATGGCGTTGGCGATTTCCTTGAGCAGCACCGTCTTACCGGTCTTAGGCTGCGCCACGATGAGTCCGCGCTGACCTTTACCGATCGGGCAGAAGAGGTCGATGATACGTACGGATAACGGATCCTGGAAATTACCTTTGCAGAGGTTGAATTTCTCGTTGGGGAAGAGCGGTGTGAGGTTCTCGAAGGAGATGCGCTCCTTGGCTTTCTCCGGTGCGAGACCGTTGACACGGATCACCTTGTCGGCAGGGAAGTATTTGTCAGTCTCGCGGTTGGAGCGAATCGTACATTCTACGGTATCGCCCTGCTTGAGGCCGTAATAACGAATCTGCTGCTGATTGATATAGATATCGTCGGGCGACGAGATGTAGTTATAGTCGGCGCTGCGGAGGAATCCGTAGCCGTCGGGAGCGATCTCGAGCGTTCCCAGTGCAATCACTTTGTCCCCGAAATCGGCCAGCGGCTCTTTCTCCTCTTTCTTCTCTTCGGTCTCCGTTTTGGGTTCTGTTTCCGCTTTGGTTTCGGTCTCGGCCTTGGGTTCGTCCTTTTTGTCAGCCTTGTCTGCCTCCGTGGGGCGTGCCTCCTCGAAGGTGATCTCTACCTGCTTATTTTCCTCTTTAGCCGCCTCGGCCGCTTTCTCGGCTTTGGACTTACGGCCGCGTTTCTTGCCTGCTTTTTTGGGTTCTTCCTTTGGGGTCTCCTCTGCCTTTACTTCCTCTTGTTTCGTTTCCTGCTTGGCTTCCTGTTTCGGCTTTTGGTTCTCCGCTTTCGCTTCAGCCGCCTTCTCGGCCTTGGGCTTGCGTCCGCGTTTCTTGGGTTCGGGCTTCTGCGGATCGGTCTGCTTAGCCTCCGTGTGCACCGTTGCTGTCTCCGTTGTTATGTCGGCAGCGGCGGCTTTCTGTTCCTCCTTGTTGTCCAGGGCTTCTTTGGCTTTGGACAGCGGCTTGCGTGCCTCGATGGCCTGCACGGTACGGTTGGCGTGATGATTGTTCTGCTTGAGTTGCTCGTGCATCTCGCCCAACTGGTCCTGCTCGTTGCCGACGGTAGCCATGACCTTGCTGCTACGCAGGCGGTCGGTATCGATCTTCTCAGGTTGTGCCTTCACTCTCACGCGCTCTCGGCGACCGGTCTTGCGCTCCTTGCGTTCGGCCTCGCGTTTCTCTTCCTTGGCCTGCACATCAGCGGCTTTCTGATCAGCCTGTGCATCCAGGATCGCGTAGATAATCATTTGCGGGGTGAAGGATTTCTTGATTTTAGCGCCCACTTTCTGGGCTGTTTCTCTCAAATCATCGAGCGTTAGACGCTCTAATTGTCTCATGTCGTATTGCATAGTATTTCCTAATATTAGCTGCGCTAAAACTATATGTTTCGGGGATTAAAACTTGAGGTGAATCTCAAATCGGCTGCAAAGGTACAAAAAAAAAACGGAACATGCAAACTTTTCTTCAAAAAAAATGTCATGAACCGTGTTTTTCTCATTTTTCTTACATTCCGGGAGGAGGACCGGGGAGGTGGATTATAGTGGGCATTTTGCCTTTGCCCGAACCCTTAGTCGGATCTACGCCGCTCTCGATAGCCTCCTGCATAAAGCCTGCCATGCCTTTGGCTTGCAGACCTCCCATCTTATTGAACTTATAGGTGAAGGTGAGCGTGAAATAGGTAGGCAGCGAGTTGAACTTACGATACATGACGGCATTATCCGTAACGGTCTGGACGATGTTTTTCTTGTCGTTGAGTATATCGTTGACCTTCAGGGAGAGGGTAGCGTTCTTCCACGACTTATTGATATGTGCATTGAGCAGCAGTTCGTCCACATCGTCGAGTTTATAGCCGTAGCGTGCGGTGTAGCCGCAGTCGGCACCGATGGTCCAACTCTTGGGCAAGTGGAACTCGATGTCGCCCGTCAGTGTCCAGTCGAAGACGTTGGTGAGGCTGTTCGTCTGCACGGAGTTCTTGGTGCGCGAGTAATTGAAGTCGCCTGTCAGGCCGATGTCGACGATGTCGTGCGTGAAACGCAGACTTAGGTTCTCCTGAATCAGCAGGTTGCCGGTCTTACTGAGCGTACCGAGTTGGATGCTGTTGGAGGCAATCATATCCTGAATCTCTGCGTAGGTCAATTCGGAGGAGGTGTAGGCTACGCGTTGATTATAGGAGATGGCGGTACGCGTGTGGAACTGCAGGAAGCGTTTGGCCATCGGGGTGTTGTACATGAAATCACCGCCCACATCAAACGGGAGCGCGTTGGCATTGACGGTCTGCATATAGACCTTACCGCTCTCATCGTAGAGGGTGTTGTTGACCAATGCATCTTTGGTCAGATTGCCCCGAATACCCGTCATGATGGATGAGAAACGCTTGATGTTGAACTTGGAGTACATAAAGCGCAGCGTCTGTGTGAAAGCGGGCTTGAGGCTTTGGTTACCAAGCGTCTCACTCATAGCATCCGAGTTGTTGCGAACAGGCATCATCTGGTTGACGGAAGGTTGCTGCGTGTTACCACGATAGATGATACGGGCAAACTGCTTTTTTCCCATTTTGTATTTGAAGCTGGCATTCGGGCTCCAGTTGTAGACCGATATGAGCGTGTCGCGGTAGAGAACACCGCCGTAGTAACTGATGGAACGGGTCTGCGAGGGGTTGAACTTGACACCTACCGTCAGGTCGCATTTCTCCGACACCCAGCGATAGTTCAATTCGGCAGCCTCCGAATAGAAATAGGTGCGCAGGTCATTGGAATAGGCGCTGTCGTATTGGTAGGTATAGGTCAGCGTATCCATCGCCATCTGGTTCTTGTCGCTCAGGCGGGTGTTGCCCGAGAAAGAGAGCGCGAACTCGAGCAGGTGGTTGCGTTTGTAGATCGGTTCCACGTAGGATGCGCGCAGCGAGTAGGTGAGGTTGTGACTGCCCGTGTTGGAATACTGATCCACGATGCTGTGGGCAATGATATTGTCCCAGCTATAGGTCTTGTTGTAGCCTTTATTATCGGAGTAGTTGACATCGCCCGTCAGCGTCAGCGCGCGACCGGGATGCAGGAACTTACGATTATAGATGGCTTTGAGTCCGGCGGCTATGTCGCGTGAGTCGGTGAGTTGGGTCTGGTAACCGTCGTTAACGAGCACGCTGTCGCGGTGATAGCGGTAGTTGTTGCCTCCGTCGCCATGATTCTGGGTGAAGGAGATGTTGGGTTGGATAAGGAGTTTGTTGAGCGTATCGATCTGATACTCCAACTCGAGCCGGACGTTGACATCCCAAGCCGTCGATTTGCGTACGGTAGAGTCGTTGTTATGGTAGGTGGCGTCGCTGGAGTAGCGATCCTGATTCTGAACGGTACGGCTATCGTTTACGGAGTGGGAGAAAGCTACGTCTCCGCCGAAGGCGAGGGATGAGCGGCTGTCGAGCTGGATGACTTTCTTACTGAGGTCGACATTGGTGTTAACGCCTATGTTTTCGCTCCAGGTGATACCTTGATTCTGCGTACCGAAGCCGCCGCGACCTCGTCCCATCCGAATCTGGTTGGTGTTGTTGGCCGCGCCGACGATCGTCGTTTGGCTCTCGCCGGAGAGGATGTTGGTAAAGACGGATGCCTCGTAACGGAAGTCGTTCTCAAAGAAATGCTTGGTGCGGTCGGCCGCCGTCAGTCCGTAGGCCTTGTTGCCGTAGTCAAACCAGCCTCCGTTGTCCGTGACCATATCGGCGCCTACGCCACCGCTGTAGTTACCAAAGACACCTTTTTTGCGATTCTGCTTGAGCTTGAGGTTGATGATACGTTCGGTCTCGTCATCTTCGAATCCGGTGAGTTTGGCCGTCTCGGACTTCTCGTCGATGACTTGCACCTTCTCGATCATGTCGGCGGGGATATTTTTGGTAGCTGTCTGTACGTCGTTGCCGAAGAATTTCTTACCGTCAATGCGTACGGCGGTGATGGTCTCACCGTTGACCGTTACATTGCCTTCCTTATCGACCTGCACGCCGTTAAGTTTCTTCAATAGATCCTCCACCATTGCATTCTCCTCTACCTTATAGGCAGCGGTGTTGAATTCGATGGTATCGCCCTTGACGGTCATCTCGGCAGCGTGACCTTTGACCTCAACTTCGTTGAGCGCCTGAATATCTTCTTCCAATCTGACGACCGGGACGGTGACGTTCTCGTCCTTGACCGAGGTAAGCACGCATTGTTCCTTGAATCCGACGCTGGATACATAGATCTTATAGTCACCCGGGTAGATCTTATCCATGTAATACTCTCCGTCTTGGTCGGTCTGCGCACCCTTGATCATGATGCTGTCATTGGCCTTGTAGATGAAGAGTCGAACGGTTGCCATCGGCAGGGAAGTGTCGTCGGTAGCATTGACTACACGACCGTGTACTACGACTTGCGCCGTAGCGGCTGTAGCGTACAGCCAAAGCAGTATGAGGGGTATAAGACGCTTCATTACCGATGTTTATGTTACAAAAACCGTGCCATTTTAAGCAAAACAGGCGCACACGGAGCGCGCCTGTCTTGTTGTAAAAGGGGATACCGCGCAGGCGGATTACTCCTGGTTGAGGGTAATGCGGCGGAAGTCAACGATGTTGACATTCTGCTTTTTGAGTACGTCCTTAACGAGCTCCTTGGAGTCGGAGAGGATGTACTGTTGCTCAAAGAGCGTAGACTCCTTGAGGAACTTACCCAGACGACCTTGAGCAATCATCTCAATCTTCTTCATATTGAGATTAGCCTCAGCCTGAGCGGGAACGGTAGCGCGGATGTTGCGAGCAACTTCGGCCTGTTCTTCGGTCAACCAACCCTTAGCGGTGTTGGAGGAGATATGGTCGTCGCTATCAGCGTGAGCGGGATTGATACCGGCCTTGCGCAGTTCGTTCTCAATAGCTTTGTTGATCTCGTCCTGTTTGGTCTTATCAATAGCTACGCTCAGCTCGCGATCCTTCACTTCTTGTGCTACGTGCTCTGCGTCGAGAGCAACGGGAGACATCGAAGCTACCTGCATGTTCATGCCGTGAACGGTCTCCTGATCGGCATCAGCGCTGTCAGCTGCTACGAGCGAAGAGAGCTTGTTGCCCAGGTGATTGTAAGCATCCACCTTAGCGGCACGCAGATATACGTAGTCGCTCAACTCCATCTTTTCGCCGGTAACACCCGAACGCTCGGTAACCCACTCAGCGAGTGTGCGGCCGTCGATCACTTCGTTACGGAGTGCCTCGAGGTCAGCGGGCTGACGGTCCATTGCTACGTCCAGAATCAGTTTTACCAGACCTACGAAGTCCTCGTTCTTAGCTACGAAGTCGGTCTCGCACTTAACGGCTACGATGGCACCAAAACCGTTCTCGGCCTTAGCCAATACGCAACCTTCGCTGGCCTCGCGGTCGCTACGCTTAGCAGCAATAGCCTGACCACGCTTGCGCAGCAAGTCCTTAGCTACCTCGAAGTCACCGTTGGCTTCCTCAAGGGCTTTCTTCACATCCATCATACCTGCGCCGGTCATATCGCGCAGTTTCTTAATATCAGCAAGTGTTACTGCCATAGTAATTTACGAATTTACAATTTACGATTTACGATTTACTCAGCTTTAGCTTCTTCGGCGGGAGCCTCAACTTTTACCTCAGCTACCTTTTCGGGTTCGCCTGCGGGAGCCGCTTTGCGAACGCGTTGACGGCGCTCCTTGGGTTGTGCGGCCTCAGCCTCTTCGTTTTGCGGAGCCTGTGCTGCTGCAGCTTCCTCGTCAGCCTTCTCGATGCGGCGCTCCTCGAGACCCTCGCGGATAGCGGCGCAAACGGTGTTGATGATCACCTCGATGGACTTGGTAGCATCATCGTTGGCGGGAATAACGAAGTCAATATTGTTGGGGTTGGAGTTGGTATCTACGATACCGAACACGGGGATACCCAGACGGTTAGCCTCAGCTACGGCAATGTGCTCTTTCATCACGTCTACTACGAATACAGCAGAGGGAAGACGCGTCAGGTCTACGATAGAACCAAGGTTCTTCTCCAGCTTTTCACGTTGGCGGGTGATTTGGAGTTTTTCACGTTTGGAGATATTATCGAACGTACCGTCTCCCATCATTTTGTCGATAGTAGCCATTTTCTTCACGGCCTTACGGATCGTGGGGAAGTTGGTCAGCATACCACCGGCCCAACGTTCGGTGATGTAGGGCATTTGTACAGCTTTCGCGCACTCAGCGACTACGTCTTGAGCCTGCTTCTTGGTACCTACAAACAGCACCTTACGGCCGGACTTGGCGATGTTTTTGAGTGCCTCAGCGGCCTCTTCGATTTTCAGGACGGTCTTGTTCAGATCGATGATGTGAATACCATTACGCTCCATGAAGATATACGGAGCCATGGCGGGATTCCATTTGCGCTTGAGGTGGCCAAAATGGCAGCCTGCCTCCAGCAATTGATCAAAATTGGTTCTCATTGAATAATGAATGATTAATTGTTAATAATTATCTCCTTGGATCTCTGTTACAAAAGACGCGTACCTTATTCTATTACGCGCATAATGCGTGCGCATTATTGATTGAACAAAGACAATCGTGTGGCAATCCACAGGGGAGTCCACACGATTTAGAGTTGTATCGTTTAACGCTTACTGAACTGGAAGTGCTTACGAGCCTTGGGTTGACCGGGTTTCTTACGCTCTACCTCACGGGCGTCACGTGTCATGAATCCTTCGGCCTTCAGGGCGGGCTTGTCTTCGGGGTTGATCTTGACTAGCGCGCGAGCGATAGCCAGACGCAGTGCCTCGGCTTGACCTTTGTAGCCACCACCGTCCAGATTCACCTTAATGTCATACTTGGCTTCAACACCCAGCTTTACCAGAGGTTGCTTAACGATGTATTGAAGAATCGAACTGGGGAAGTACACATCCAACGGACGATTGTTAATCGTGATTTGTCCTGCGCCTTCATTTACGTAAATGCGAGCCACGGCTGCTTTACGACGACCTAATGCATTGATTGTTTCCATTCTTCTAACGATTATTTAAGGGTGTTGATGTCAATAAGTTTGGGCTGTTGAGCCTGCATGTTATGTTCTGCGCCGGCGAAGACGTAGAGGTTGGTAAAGAGGCGGGCACCAAGACGGTTCTTGGGCAGCATACCTTTAACGACTTTGCGGATGAGACGGTCTGCACCTTTTTCCATCAGGTCTTGGGGAGTGTACTCGCGTTGACCTCCGGGGAAACCGGTGTAGCGTACATAGACGCGGTCAGTCCATTTCTTGCCGGTGAGCTGTACCTTGTCGGCATTGATGATAATTACGTTGTCACCGCAATCCACGTTGGGCGTGAAATCGGGTTTGTACTTGCCACGAAGCAACTTAGCTACCTTCGTGCACATACGGCCGAGAATTTGGCCTTCAGCATCGACAACAACCCACTCCTTGTGAGCGGTTTTCTTGTTGGCCGATACGGTCTTGTAAGATAATGTATCCATTTATTTGTTGTTATTTGGCCAAGCCGACAGACATCATTTACGTTCCTCTTCTCGGAACCACTGCCCAGCGTGGCGGGTTAATTATTTTTCAAAAAGCCTGCAAAAGTACTGTTTTTTTTTGATATGACCAAATTTTTTCAAAGAAAAATGCGATTTTTTTGTAATAAATCGTTTATTTTTTCTTTTCAAGTAGCAAAATAGGGTTGATTCGGAACCTCTGTCGCGTTTCGGGCCAGTTGTGGGGCAGCCCGTAAATGAGTTCGTGCGAGAGTTGTTCGGGGGTGAGTTGACGCGTATGTTTCTTGTCGTGCTTGACACCCTCCTCGATCTCTCTTACAAACTCGAGCCTTCGCTCCAGGCGAGCCTGTACCTTCGGGTAGATTTTTTCAAACTGCACGGAGTGATTGGTGTACCAAACCAGTGCCGAATCAAACTGCGCTTGTGTCAGACCGTGTTTGGCCAAAGCGGCGGCGTAGTATGCCTTCATGTCGTCCTCGTGACCGTAGAGCAGACCGGCCTCGTTGAGCACACCGTCCGTGTAGTGCAGGTCGTAAAGAATCAGCTCCATCTCTTTGGGAGACGGCACTTCCTTCGGCCTGCAACCCGCTAACAGCACGAGCCCGATTAGTACTATCGTATGTATCCGATCACCTTTCACCTTTCACTTTTCAACTTCTTAATCGACTCGTCCATCTCTTTTTGGAAGAAGATGAGCAGCGCAATCACACTGCAGGTGATATAACTATCCGCGATATTGAAGACAGGACCGAAGAATACGTTTCCGCCTATCCACGGCAGCCAATCCGGCCACGTCCACAGCGGGAAATAGAGCATATCCACTACGCGGCCGTAGAACCAGGTCTCGTAGCCGAAGAGTTTGCCGTAGAAGACGCAGTCGATGATATTGCCGATGGCGCCGGCCATCACGAATCCCAAGGTTACCAGATAGGAGGTCTTTACTTTGGCATCCTCCACGATGCGCCATATGTACCATCCCAATCCGCCGGATACAAGGATACGGATGAGCGTGAGGAATATCTTGTCAAACCACTTCCAGTTAGGTCCCAAACCAAAAGCCATGCCATTGTTCTCAATGAAGGTGAGAAAGAAGAAGGGCAATACCTCGTGCATCTCGCCCTCCGTGAAGTGAGTGCGGATATAGAGTTTGACGGCTTGATCTATCATCACCGCCAAAATGATCATGAGACCTAATCCTGTCAGTCGTTTGTCGCGTAGAGTCATCTGAAAAACGGTCTGCTTATAAGTTGTACTTTTCGTTTAGCCATCGTTTGATCTGATCCACGCGGTCGAGTTTTTCCCAGGTAAAGAGTTCTACCTCGCGGCGGATCGTCTGTCCGTTCTCGGCTTGGAAGGTCTTGGTAACAATCTTCGGCGCACGTCCGAAATGGCCGTAGGAGGCGGTCTCTTCGTAGATAGGTTGGCGCAGCTTGAGGTCGCGCTCAATAGCTCCCGGTCGGAGGTCAAAGAGGCGGTTGATGAGGCGGGCAATCTTCTCATCGGGTAGGATGCCGGTGCCGAAGGTATTGACACACAGGCTGACGGGTTTGGCTACGCCGATGGCGTAACTTACCTGCACAAGCATCTCTTTGGCCACGCCGGCAGCAACCATGTTTTTGGCAATATAGCGCGCCATATAGGCTGCCGAGCGGTCTACCTTGGAGGGGTCCTTTCCCGAGAAGGCTCCGCCGCCGTGCGCACCGCGTCCGCCGTAGGTATCTACGATGATCTTACGTCCTGTCAGACCGGTGTCTCCGTGCGGTCCGCCGATGACAAATTGTCCGGTAGGATTGACCAAGAGTCGGAACGTAGCCTGCTGACCGTCCGTACCTAAGAGGTGTGCATAACGCGGGTCGCGGCGCGCTACCTCCGGCAGCAGTATCTCGCGGATATCCTTTTCGATCTGTGCCTGCGACACGTCGGGGTCGTGTTGCGTAGAGACGACGATGGTATGCAGGCGCAGCGGCTCGTTTTTGTCGTTGTACTCTAATGTAACTTGCGACTTGGCATCCGGACGGAGATAGGTCATCTGCTCGCCGGCCTTGCGTATACGTGCCAACGTATATACCAAGGTGTGCGCGAGGTCGAGGGTGAGCGGCATGTAGTTGTCGGTCTCGTCGGTGGCGTAGCCGAACATCATACCCTGGTCTCCGGCTCCTTGACTGAGACGGCTGCCACGGCTGACGCCGCGGTCAATATCGGCCGATTGTTCATGGAGTGCGGTCAGGATGCCGCAACTGTCGGCATCAAACTGATAGGCGGATTGGTTGTAACCGATCTTGCGAATCGTGTCGCGTGCCACGGTCGGCACGTCTACATAATGGCGGGTCTGCACCTCGCCGGCTACGATGACCTGACCGGTAGTTACCAAGGTCTCGCAAGCTACGTGTGAACGCGGGTCTTGCGCAAGAAAATTATCTAAGATAGCATCCGAAATCTGATCGGCTACTTTGTCGGGGTGTCCTTCAGACACCGACTCGGAAGTGAATAAATACTTCATTTTAGCATTTCTTTTTAATGGGGGTTGCAAGCAGTCAAATCTCTCCCCCTGGTTATTATGTATCTGTTACTAATCGCAAAAAGCCTGCAAAATTACAACATTTTTTTGATATACACAAATATTTTAGCATAATTTTGCAAAAAATGATATGCAGTTCTGACAAAAGTACGAAAAAGTTTGCATATATCATAAAAAAAGTGTATCTTTGCACC
This sequence comes from uncultured Bacteroidales bacterium, assembly GCA_946404495.1. Classification (GTDB taxonomy): domain Bacteria; phylum Bacteroidota; class Bacteroidia; order Bacteroidales; family Paludibacteraceae; genus Colicola. The sequence goes on along the minus strand of CAMJDT010000001.1, from coordinate 11,807 downwards.
CAAATTGGATAAAAGATGAATAACCGTACTGAAATTAAGACCCTCGGGGAGTTTGGGCTTATCAAGCGACTGACAGAGGGTATGAAGATGAAACAGGCGTCTACTGTGGTGGGCGTGGGAGATGATGCAGCCGTGCTGAATTATCATGCAGTTTCCGACAAGGGTGATCAGCGCACCTTGGTGACGACCGACCTACTATTGGAGGGCGTGCATTTCAATCTCGAATATGTCCCTCTCAAGCATCTGGGCTATAAAGCTTGCGTGGTCAATTTCTCGGATATCTACGCTATGAACGGAACGCCGACGCAGATCACGGTCGGTTTGGGTATCTCGTCACGATTCTCGGTGGAGGACCTGGACGAACTGTACAGCGGTATTCGATTGGCGTGTGAGAAATACGGTGTAGACCTGGTCGGCGGTGACACCTGCGCCTCGATGAACGGTCTGACGATAGCCATTACCTGTCTGGGCACGGCCTCAGAACAGGATATCGTGCGCCGCAACGGAGCCAAGGTGAATGATCTCATCTGCGTGACGGGTAATCTGGGTACGGCTTATATGGGTTTGCAGTTGCTCGAGCGCGAGCGGATTGCCATGCAGGGAAAGATGCAGAACGGTAGTGAAATCAAGGCCTTCGAGGGAAGGGAGTACCTCTTGGAGCGTCAACTCAAACCCGAAGCACGGCGTGATATCATCGAGGCGCTGCGTAAGGCCGGCATTCATCCCACAGCGATGATGGATATATCCGACGGCCTCTCGTCCGAACTGATGCATATCTGCACGCAGTCCAACGTGGGCTGTGCGCTCTATGAAGACAAACTGCCGATTGACTACGAAGCAGCAGCGTTGGCGGAGGAGATGAACCTCAATATCGTCACCTGTGCCCTCAACGGCGGTGAGGACTATGAACTGCTGTTTACCTGTGATCTGGAGGACTATGAGAAACTTGTGCCGCTGGACGATGTCTATCTCGTAGGACATATTACCAAGGCCGAGTACGGCACGATCCTTATCGGTCGCAACGGCGAAGAACTGCCGCTCCGTGCTCAAGGGTGGAACGCGTTTAACAGTTGATGGCTCCGTGATGAAATATTCCTTAATCATACCTGTGTATAACCGCCCCGATGAGGTGCGGGAGTTGCTGGAGAGCCTGGCTCGTCAGTATTACAAGGATTTCGAAGTAATCCTCGTGGAGGACGGTTCGTCGGTGAGCTGCGAAGCGGAAGCCAAAGCTTTTGCAGAGCAGTTGTCGATTCGCTATTTTTACAAACCCAACTCGGGTCCCGGGCAGTCGCGCAACTACGGCGCCGAGCGGGCTACGGGAGAGTGGTTGATTGTCTTGGACTCCGACATCATCGTGCCGGAAGGATATTTTGCAGCACTTGAGACTTTCCTGAAGGAACATCAGGTGGACGCTTTCGGCGGCCCCGACCGGGCTCATGAGTCGTTCACGGATGTGCAGAAAGCCATCAACTACGGCATGACTTCGTTCTTTACTACCGGAGGCATCCGTGGCGGAAAGCAGAAATTAGACAAATTCTTCCCGCGCTCCTTTAATATGGGTATACGTCGCGAGGTCTATGAAGCCTTGGGCGGTTTTCGAGCCATGCGTTTTGGCGAAGACATTGATTTCAGTTATCGTATCGTCGAGGCCGGCTACAAGACTGCGCTGATTCCCGATGCGTGGGTGTATCACAAGCGCCGTACCGACTTCCGTAAGTTCTTCCGTCAGGTGCATAACTCGGGCATTGCGCGCGTGAACCTTACTATCTTGCATCCGGGTACGCTGAAGATCGTACATCTCTTGCCTGCATTGTTTACCATCGGTGTCGTGATGCTCTTTCTCGGCGGATTCGCTTGGCCTTGGTTCTGGGCGGTGCTGATGCTCTATGCACTGATTATCTTTATTGACTCTTCGATTGTGAATCGTTCGATTAAGATCGGCTTGATCTCCGTCGGCGCGGCGTTTGTGCAGCTCATCGGATACGGCACCGGATTCATTGCCGCTGCCTGGCGTCGTTGGGTGCTACGAAAAGATAATCAGGATGCTTTTACTGAAACGTTTTACAAATGAGAAATATAGCAGTCATATTAGCTGCCGGTCTCGGTCAACGGGCCGGAGGAGGCGTGCCGAAGCAGTTTCGCATGCTGGAGAACGGTCGCACCGTGTTGGAGACCTGTGTGGAGACCTTTGAGTCGGTAGAAGCAATCGACGATATCTACCTCGTCTCGCATCCCAATTACCTCTCTACGGTCTATCAATTGGTCCTTTCGAACGGTTGGCAGAAAGTGCGTGCCGTGCTTGAAGGCGGTGAGCAGCGTTGGGAATCATCGTGGAAGGCTATCAGCCATTTTAAGGATGCCGCACCCGATACCAATATCCTCTTGCACGACTGTGCGCGGCCGTTTGTGTCGGAACGCATCCTGACGGATGTGTGTCAGGCTTTGGCGACCTGCGAAGCCGTTACGGTAGCCGTGCCGGTGACGGATACACTGTATCGCGTCAGCGATGGACAGTTGCTCGACATCCCGCCCCGTACGGATTATCTTCGGGCACAGACCCCGCAGGGTTTCCGGCTCGTAGTCATTCGTGAGGCCTATGAGCGCTTCATCGCCGATGAGGTGCACACAGCCACGGATGACATCGGTGTACTGCGTCAGTACCGACCCGATGTCGCTATCCGTATCGTAGCGGGCGAGGAGCAGAATCGCAAACTCACCTTTGCTTCGGATTTCTAATAGGAATACAAGGCGCAAACTACCTTTGAGAAATCGCGTTTCTCCAGATCTTCCGGCCGTATGAGGAAATAGAGACAACCGCAGTCGTAGAAACGAAGGTCTATTTGGTCGTCCTCATCCAGTTGCACCAGCGCCCGGTAATCCGGGTAGTCTTGCGTGACTTCGTCCTCGAAACAGCTGAACGTACCTAATATCTTCGACTCATTATCTTTCGGCATCTGATCCGGCGCAACGGGGTGGGGAACACCGTACGAACCGTCGGCATTGAAGATCTTGTGCTGATGCAGGTCGGTGCATGAGGGCGAGTAGATCACCTTATACAGCTGCTCGTCCCATTGTCCGATATGTCCGCCGTCGGCATCCAGGTCACCGAAGAAGTACTCCAGGTCGGCAAACACCGACACCAAGCCCTCGTCCAACCGAAACTGGCAAATCAGCGTCATCGGGTTATCTTCGCCGTTGTACGGATACTCCGTTCCCTCCGGCAGGTCGGCAAATCCCCAAAAATGGTCGCTTCCTATCGGAAAACGCAACATCTCATCTTGTTCTGTAGTCATCGTTTCTTTCTGTTAAGTGATAAAAACGCTGCAAAATTACATTTTTTTTTCGATATATGCAAATTTATTTTGCGTATGTCATTTTTTTTTTGTACCTTTGCACGCAAATTACGAAAAAGATACGCAATGTACATCGCTATCGCAGGAAATATCGGTGCAGGTAAAACCACTCTGACGAAGATGCTGGCGCGCTATTACGGTTGGGAACCGCGCTTCGAGAGTGTCGGCTTTAATCCTTATCTTAAGGATTACTACGACGATATCGCCCGTTGGAGTTTCTGCCTCGAGACCTATTTTCTCAAGGAACGCTTTAAGGATATGCTGGCCGTCATGCAGGCTGACCACACCATTGTTCAGGATCGCAGTATCTATGAGGGCGTTCATGTGTTTGTGACCAATAATTACCTGCGTGGTGACCTATCCGATCGTGACTACGAGACCTATATGGAGCTCTTCCATAATATGGAGCGTATGCTACGCTATCCCGACCTGATGATCTATCTGCGCAAGTCGGTACCTTCGCTCATTGCCCAGATCCAGAAACGCGGACGCGAGTACGAGCAGTCGATGCAGCTCGATTACCTGCGTGATCTCAACGAGCGGTATGAGGAGTTTATCTTTAAGAACTACCCAGGTCGTGTGCTCGTTGTGGAGTCCGACGAACTGGACTTCGAAAACCGCCCCGAGGATTTCCGCTCCATCGTCAACCGCATCGATGCCGAACTCTTCGGACTCTTCTCCGCAGAAATGTGGAAAGAGGAAAAAGATAAATTGTAAATCGTAAATTAAAAAATTGTCTTTATGCATATAGCTGTCGCTGGAAATATCGGATGTGGTAAGACCACTCTGACCAACATGCTCGCCAAACACTACGGCTGGAGCCCGCGTTTTGAGTCGGTAGAGTACAACCCCTACCTTGAGGATTTCTATGCCGATATGTCGCGTTGGAGCTTCAATCTCCAGATCTATTTCCTCAACAAACGGTTCAAGGATGTGGTCGATATTGGCAAAAGTAATGAATGGATCATTCAAGATCGTACGATCTACGAGGACGCCCGCATCTTTGCACCTAATCTGCATAAGCAGGGATTTATGTCTGATCGCGATTTTGACAACTACCGCGACCTCTTCGACCTGATGATGTCGCTCGTCAAAATGCCCGATCTAATGATTTATATCCGCTCCTCGATTCCGAACCTCGTGGCGCAGATCCAGAAACGCGGTCGCCTATATGAGGCGTCTATGCGTATCGACTATCTGCAGGGACTCAACGACCTCTACGAGAACTGGATCGCGGAGTACAAAGGTAAACTCCTCATCGTGGACGGTGATAAGATTAAGTTCGGCGAGAATCCCGAGGACTTCCGTTTTATCACCGACCGTATCGATGCCGAACTCTTCGGTCTCTTCCCCTTTGAGCAATCCGACGAAGTAGGTAAAGAGATTAAATGAAGTCGTTTATCGATTATATTGCCATCGAACGACGTTACTCCCCGCGTACCGTTGAAGCCTATGAGGCCAACCTCCGCGACTTTGCGGACTACCTCACTACGCACTACGCCGATCCGGCTTTCTCGTTGCGCGAAGCGACAGAGAGCGATATCAAGGATTGGATACTCTATCGCATAGAGGTTAAGAAAGACTCCCCTCGTACGATTCGTCAGCGCCTCACGACGCTGCACTCGTACTACCGCTTCCTCCTTCGCACGGGAGCCGTTAATCGGGATGTTACCCGACGCGTAGTCGCGCCTAAGATCGACAAACCCCTGCCGGTCTTCTTCAAACCCCAAGAGATGCAGCAAGTCACGGCCTACGATGACCAAGCCGACGATTTTACCTCGCTACGCGACAGCCTCATCATTGAGATGCTTTATCAGACCGGTATGCGACAGGCCGAACTGTTAGGACTCACGGATGCTGACGTGGACCTCTCTAATGCCCAAGTGCGCATCTTCGGGAAACGGCGTAAGGAGCGCATCGTACCGATCGGAGAGAAACTGATCAGCCTTATTCGGAAATATCTCGCCGTACGACCTGATAATGCTCCTTTTGGCACATTTTTTGTGCGACAAAAATCGAACGGCGACGTGTCGCCCTTGACCAAATCACTCCTTTATACTATCGTACGCACGCGTATGGGAGAAGTGTCTACGCTCAAGAAACACTCGCCGCACGTACTCCGGCATACTTTCGCTACCGCGATGCTTGACAACGGAGCCGACATACGCACGATCAAAGACCTGATGGGGCATGCCTCTATCGCTGCCACACAGGTTTATACGCATACTACTTTTGACCAAATCCGTCGCTCCTACGAGGCTGCGCATCCCAGGGCTCACGGATAATATAGAATATATATAGTAACAAACAATCGGCCGCAAGGCCGCATATCAACCCCTTAAAAGAAAGGATAAAACCATGAAACTGACTGTTAATCCTGTCAATTTTGACATCGCCGAAAGGCTGGAGAAGTACATCGCCAAGAAAACAGCTCGTTACGAGAAAGTGCTCAACAATCCGAGTGCCGAACTGGAGATCCGCATGACTGTCATCAAACCCGAGACCAATCTCAACAAGCAGACCGCTGTGCGCGTCCTTGGTAACGGTCCCGAGATGTTTGCCGAGAAGACCTGCGACACCTTTGAACAGGGTATCGACCTCTGCCTCGAAGCCATCGATCGCCAAATCGAAAAACTCAAAGACAAATAAATCCTCTACTTAAGAAACTTGTATATTTATAATAAAAATCGCAGAAATGTCATAATTTCTGCGATTTTATTTGCATATGTCAAAAAAAAGTTGTACCTTTGCGCACAAAATGATTACAACATGAAAAACGCGAGTATTCATTTGCATCTATTTCCTTTCGTTTCGACACTCCTTGTGACGGTTCTTCTTGCGGCTTGTTTGGCAGGCTGCAGTTGCGACCCGGATCATTATCGCATAGGAGTGAGCCAATGCCTGGATGATGCCTGACGGCAGAAGATGAACGAGGAGATGTCGCGCGAGTTACTCTTGCATCCTCAGATGCGATTGACCACGCGCGTGGCAGACGGTAGCAGTGAGTTGCAATGTGCGCAGATTGATAGTTTTATTAGTGAGAAGGTGGATTTGCTCATCGTCTCGCCCAATGAAGCGGAAGAAGTGCAGCCTGCCGTAACGCGGGCCTATGTGGCTGGTATTCCGGTGATTATTGCCGATCGATTGGTGCCGGGTCAAGATTGGACAGCTTTCATTGGCGGTGATAACGAACGGGTAGGGGAGTTGATGGCAGAGTGGATAATGAGCCATTATAAGGAAGGTCTCCATGTCTTGGAGGTAACGGGACTTCCGCACTCCGCCCCAACGATACTGAGACACGAAGGAATGATGCGTGGATTGGAAGCGAGTGATATGCGCGACATACGGATTACATCGGTAATGGGAAGTTGGCAGCGCAAAGATGCGTATCGCGAAGTGAAGGCCTATCTGGCGATGCATAGTGATGTGGATCTCATCGTAGCACAAAACGATCTGATGGCCATCGGAGCTGCGGATGCTGTGCACGATAGCCGTCATTATAGATCCCGTAGTGTCCCGATCATGGGTGTGGACGGTATCGTTCCGGGGCTGCAGGCTATTTTGGATGGCACCATCGAATGTACGGCTACCTATCCCTCGCGCGGTGACCTCATTATCGAGACGGCTGCGCATATCTTAGAGGGAAAGGCCTATGACAGAGAGACGATTCTGGAGACCATCTTGGTCGAGGAAACCACAGCGCGTGCGATGTTAGAACAGTACCACGAACGTATCCACGACCTCGAGACCCTGAAGATCGTACAAATTCGCTCGGATATGCGTTGGCAGCAGATGAAACGCGGACGGTGGATCCTTATCGGTGTGATCGTGTTGGTCTGCCTGCTCTTCGTTTTGGCTTTGGTGTACATCGTCTATACGCAGCGCAAGATGCAGCGGGAAATCAAGAAGGAGATCCTTCCCCAACTCGAAGATGTGCAGGAAGCGATGCAACTCAGCAAACGCGATGAGGTATTCCAGAATCGGATGAAGCAAATGGTGGACGAGCACCTCACTGATCCCAATCTCAATGTAGAGTACCTCGCGGAGCAGTTACACCTGAGCCGCACACAGATCTTCCGTAAGGTGAAAACCATTACCGGAAAGGGACCCTTGGACTACATCCGCGAGCGACGTCTGGTACGGGCAGATGAGATGCTACGGATGACCGATATGACCGTTCAGCAGGTATCTATCGAACTCTGTTTCTCCTCTCCCGGCTACTTCTCCAAATGCTATAAGGAATATTTCGGTCGACTACCGGGAGCGCGAAATTGACAACTCAAGATAGCAAAAATGTTGCAAAAAGTGCCAAAAATGTTGCAATGCAACCTCAGTGGTAGTTTTTGCAACATGTTTTTTTGCGCATATGCGTATAAAATTGTACTTTTGCAGCGAATTTTTGAAAACACCTCAAAACAATACAAAATGAAACACAACTACGCAACATTTCTGATCTTCTTAGCAGTCGCCCTGACGGCTTGCACCGCAGCAAAGGCACCGACTGTTCACTCCACCGACGAGCCCTTCCGCTCTGTTTATCATCACAGCCCCGAGGCCAATTGGATGAACGACCCCAATGGTATGTTTTTCGACGATGCTACTCAGACCTGGCATCTCTATTACCAGTATTATCCCGAAGCTACCGTTTGGGGACCGATGCATTGGGCACACTCGGTGAGCCAAGACCTCATTCATTGGGAGCACCTTCCTATCGCGATCTATCCCGATTCGCTTGGATTCATTTTCTCAGGCTCGTGCGTAATAGATAGGAATAATACGGCCGGCTACGGTGAGAATGCCATCATAGCGATCTATACCTCTGCGGGCGAGACCCAACAGCAGTCGATTGCCTATAGCACCGACGGCGGTCTGACCTTTACTCCCTACGAGGGCAACCCCGTTCTGAGCGGCGACATAGCCGACTTCCGCGACCCGAAAGTGTTCTGGGACGAACAAAAAGGCTGCTGGACGATGGTTCTGGCCTGCCAGCAGGAGTTGCGTTTCTATCAGTCTTCAGACCTCAAAGCATGGACCCTCGCCAGCCGCTTTGGCGAAGGATACGGTTGCCACGGAGGCGTGTGGGAGTGCCCCGATCTGTTCCAACTCTCTACCGAGGATGGCATAAGCAAGTGGATCCTCATTTGCAATATCAACCCGGGCGGACCCTTTGGCGGCAGCGCGACCCAGTATTTCGTGGGTAATTGGGACGGTACGACCTTCACCTGTGAGGACGCTCCCGAAGTGACCAAATGGCTCGACTATGGCAAGGATCATTACGCTACCGTGACTTGGCACAATGCCCCCGATAACCGCGTTGTAGCTATTGGTTGGATGTCCAATTGGCAGTATGCCACCGTCGTTCCGACCGTCTCCTTCCGCTCGCAGAATACCGTGGCACGTGATCTCTCCTTATTTATAGACAACGCGGGCGATGTGCGCGTACGCGTAATGCCCTCGCCGGAGTCGCTGGCAATCCGGGGCGCTGAGATCAAGTCTCTGGAGGACGCCTGCATCGTAGAGCTGAACCTCGAGGGCGAGAAGAATGCCGTCGTAACGCTCTCTAACGATAAGGGCGAGAAGGTCGTTATGACGCTGGACGTACATCGTCAGACTTTCTCCATGGACCGCGTGGCTTCGGGCGACTGCTCCTTCTCCAAGGAGTTCGCTGCGGAGACCACAACTCCGCTCTTCGTCAAGCAGGACAACTATCGCATTCTGCTCTTTATCGACCACTGCTCCATCGAGGCCTTCGATGCCAACGGCTATTGGGCAATGACCAACCTCGTCTTCCCCACCGAACCCTACAATCACATCGATGTGCAGGGCGGCAGTGCAACCATCTATGAAATAGCCCAATGACTAAATGGAAAAATAAATAGTAAATGGGCAACGGCTTCGCCGATCGTTTGAGGCTGTAAGCCGAAATAAGCATACGGCAAAGCAGATCGTTTGAGGCTGTAAGCCGAAATAAGAAATGACTAAATTGTAAATATTTTTTATGGAAAAGAAAAGTTCAATTGGTGCCTTTGTCGTTGTGATGCTTTGTTTCTTCACAATGGGATTTGTAGATCTCGTAGGTATCGCGTCTAACTATGTACAGCAAGACCTCGGGCTTACCCACGCTCAGGCCAATATCATGCCCTCGCTGGTGTTCTTCTGGTTCCTGATTTTCTCGGTGCCGACCAGCATGCTGATGAACAAGATTGGTCGCAAACGCACCGTCTTGCTCTCTATCGTAGTAACGGTATTGTCGCTCATCTTGCCTTTGTTCGGCGAGAGTTATGCGCTGATGCTTGTGGCTTTCTCCCTGCTCGGTATAGGTAATGCCTTGATGCAGACCAGTCTCAATCCGCTGGTATCCAATATCGTTAGCGGCAACCTGTCTTCTACGCTCACCTTTGGTCAGTTCGTCAAGGCTATTGCCTCCTTCCTGGCTCCCTATATCGCTATGTGGGGTGCTACAGCCGTGTTGCCTTCGTTTGGTCTGGGATGGCGCGTGCTCTTCCCCGTATACGGTATCATTGGTGTGATCGCTATCATCGCCCTCTCGCTCACGACCATTCATGAGGAGCCCGCGGCGAAGGGTAGCGGTTTTGTTCAGTGCTTCAAGCTGCTGGGCAATCCCTTCATTCTGCTCTGTTTCTTGGGAATCATGTGCCATGTGGGTATTGATGTGGGTACCAACACGACTGCACCTAAGATCCTGATGGAGCGCGTAGGTATGTCGCTCGCTGAGGCCGGATTTGCCACGAGTCTCTATTTCATCTTCCGCACGATCGGATGTTTGAGTGGTTCGGCTATCTTGCGCCGTGTGTCGGATAAACTCTTCTTTGCCATCTCGGCCTGCATGATAATTCTGGCTATGATACTGTTGGCAGTTGGTGATGCCAAGTGGGTGCTGTATGTAGGTATCGCCCTCGTGGGTTTCGGCAACAGCAATATCTTCTCAATCTGCTTTGCGCAAGCCTTGCAACACGACCCCGAGCACAAGAACGAGATATCGGGTCTGATGATAATGGGTTTGTTTGGCGGAACGATCTTCCCGCTTTGCATGGGATTCATGTCCGATTTGATGGGGGCACTCGGTGCTGTATTGGTAATGTGCGTAGGTGCTGCTTACCTCGCCTTCTTTACCCTCAAAATCAAAAAGGCCTGAAAATGACTAAATGGTTAATGACCAAATGGTAAATGACTAAATGGTAAATGATATGAAGTATGTAGTAGGAATAGGAGAGGCTCTCTTTGATTGCCTGCCGGAAGGACGCAAACTCGGTGGCGCACCGGCTAACTTCGCATACCATGTAGGCCAATTCGGCCTGAACGGATATGCCATCTCGGCTATCGGTGATGATGAGTTGGGCGAAGAGATCATCGAGACCTTTGAAAAGGTGGGGCTTAGGTACATCCTTCCCCGCGTGGAACAACCCACAGGTACGGTCAAAGTGACCCTCGATAACAAGGGCGTACCGCAGTATGATATCTGCTTAGGCGTAGCTTGGGACAACATCCCTCAGACCGGCGAAATGCTCGAGGTGGCACGCAATGCGGAGGCGATCTGTTTCGGCTCGTTGGCACAACGTTGCGATACCAGCCGCAAGACGATTCACGCCTTCCTCGACGCCGCTCCTAAGTCGGCATTGCGCGTGTTTGACATCAACTTGCGCCAACGCTGGTACACCGCTGAGGTTATCAATGAGTCGCTCAATCGTGCTAATATCCTCAAGATCAATGATGAGGAACTCGATGTTGTAGCGGCGATGCTCTTAGGCGTGGTTTCCGATGATCCTAAGAAACTCATAGCGGAGGATCCCGACAAGACCCGCGTGGTCTGCCGCGACCTCATCGCTAAGTATAATCTCAAGATGCTAATCCTAACCTGCGGTGCGATCGGTTCGTACGTCTTCACCGACAAGGAGGAGAGTTATGTCTCTACCCCGAAGGTACAAGTAGCCGATACAGTAGGTGCCGGCGACTCGTTTACCGCGACCTTCGTGGCTCAGATCCTAATGGGAAAAACAATCCGCGAGGCCCACGAGAAGGCCGTTGCCGTCTCCGCCTTCGTCTGCACGCAAAACGGCGCTATGCCCGTGTTGCCCGAGAATTTGAAGTAACCATATAATCGAGTAGAATATATAGACTACACTGAACTACGGCAAACATGATACCTTACTGCCTTCGGTAAAAAAAAAGCATACCACACACCTACTCGGTGTTAATAGAGTAATAATTTTCTTCATCAGTTAATCACCCCCTCGCTGCTCGTGAGAGTCGCGAGGGTTTTTTTCTCCGTCCATTCCCCCCGGCATTGTATGCCGGTCGTTCCATTTGGCGGTATTTTTACCGCCATTACCCGCTGTACTATTATTTTTCATCTTGCTCGCATTTTGCGAGCACTCTGTCTTATCCTGAAATAGGTTTACTCATAAAACTAACATAAATGTACAATTTTTA